>NZ_QRUP01000002.1:0-276669 GCF_003459085.1 Holdemania filiformis
TGGGAGGAGCTAAGCTAAGGAAGAATTGGCTTCCTTAGCTTCCTACCCGATTTTCTATTAGGAAAACGGATTGCGAAGAAATGAATAGGGTTATACGCCTAATGATATCCCCATCTCGGACATTTATGTCTTGTCAAGTGTTTGGGAGCGAATAGGCGGATTTTGGGAATGAATAGTCTTAGTAATGAAGCTTTTTATTATTGAAAATAAAAAATCGGATTGCTCCGATTTAGAATTTCAGTTTTTTAACCCGTCCATACCCTAAGGTTCGTGGTCCAGTATGGGCCATGATGATCGGTCCCATCGCGTGAATGGTGACAGGTTGACCGATTCGTTCTTCCATTTGACGTTTCAGATCTTCGGCTTCTTCTTTCATATCAGCTTCGACGATCATCCATTCATAGTCAGACGGATCGTTAACCTGGGCAATCGCGTCCAGTCCTACCTGATAAGCTTTTTTGACTGTGCGGACTTTGCCCAGTACGTCGATGCCGCCATGTTCTACCTTGAGGATCGGTACAATCTTTAAAAGATTACCTAATGCGGCAGCCGCTGCGGAAATCCGTCCTCCGCGCTTTAAGTATTCCAGTTTTTCCGGAATCAGCGCTGCCCAAAGATCAGCTTCTTCTTCGATTTTATTTTTGATTTCTTCACAGCTGTGTCCAGCCTGAATCTGGGCCTGTGCCCATTGACACAGCCAAGCCAGCGGATAACAGGCAAAGCGTGCGTCAACGACGGTTATCCGGCCGTCAAAAGCGGCGGATGCCGTTAAAGCCGACTGATAAGAGCCGCTTAATCCGGACGAAAGGGGAATGTAGAGAATTTCATCATATTCTTCTAATAGATCTTTCCACTGCTGGATCAACTTCCCTAAATGGGCTTGAGAGGTCTTAACAACAGCTCCTTGTTCCATTCGGCTTATAAACTCCGGCGTTTTAATTTCAGTTTCTTCAATGTATTCCTGACCGTCGATCATGAGTGGGAAACGCATGACGGCCAAATTCATTTGTTCTGCTTGTTGTGTATTAATATCGGCGGACGAATCCGTCATCACTGCTATTTTTGGCATTTGTTTTCACCTCGTGCTTTACAATTATACCATAAGACATTCTCAGACTGGGAAAGACTTTTCTAAGTTTTCCCGGTTCTTGGGGATTTATTAGACAAATCTTTAAAATTGCTTAATTTCCGGCTTTATCTGTCATTTTAAGAAAAAGGACACCTGAAACCAGATGTCCTGTGCGAACTATTAATGGGGCGATCGACGAGACTCGAACTCGCGAATGCTGGAGCCACAATCCAGAGTGTTAACCAACTTCACCACGACCGCCATCAGCGAATACTATTTTACCCTAGATGGCGGAATTTGTAAAGCATAAATTTGAAAAAAGGAAAGTTTCTCAACTGAAAAGTTAAGTTCCACTTCAGAAAGTGAAAAAAGAAAAGATTGTGAAAGAAAGTTTAGCGCTCATCCTTTAACCAGCGGAGTACTTCACTGTTCTCCATGAGCTGACATTCAGGCTCGGCATAACTGCTTGCGGTTAAATATAACTCGATTCTGCCTTTTTTCTCCGCAATGGACAAATAGGTAAGATAGATCTGATCAACGGCTAACAGTACTGTTGAAGGCAGCGTATCGTCCGCCTGTCCGATTCGTTCGCCGTTGCGGTTCTGCAGCTCCAAAACACGGACGCCCCGCAGCAGGCAGTCCATCATTTCCTGTCCCTCCGGCCATTTTCCGTAAACATAGAGGTCGACCTGCTGCCCGGGCTGCATCAGCTGACCGCTGATCTCGCTGATGGTTACGGTCAGCGGGAAGACAGCCTGATCTTTGTTCAACAACGTGACGCTGAAATCTGCCATGGCTTCCGGCGCATCAAGCATTTCCTGATAGAAAAAGGAACCGGCGGGAATCGTGCCTTCCAGCCGTGTCCACAAACCAACCAATTCCGCTTCCTCCCGCAGGATATCAGCTTGAAGATAGGCGGATGGAACATCAATCCATGTCAGGTCGTCAACGGTGATGAGATGGCGGGGCGGCAGTGTGGAAACGCTGATCGGAACGGAAACCAGGGACAGGCGTCGGGTCAGTTCCCGGCGGAATAAGAAAATGCCGCTGAAAATGAGGACAAGGACTGCGGTGAGGGCTGTGAGGGTGAAAACGATTTTTTTCTTCATAAATAAAATCCTCCTACTATAACTATTGCGGAAAATCGCAAATAACCCCCTAAAGTTTTTAAACTTTTAATAAATAGTATATTGCAATGTAGAATAGCTAGTGTTATTATCTTGCTAGAAGGAGGGATTGGATGAACGCTCAGTTTAAGAAAGGCGTGCTGGAAATGTGCGTGCTGTCGTTGTTAGCGCAGGGTGATAAATATGGCTATGAGCTGACCGAGGCCATCTCACAGAAAATGACCGTGGCGGCGGGAACGTTGTATTTGATCTTGAAACGGCTCAAGGATGACGGTGACGTAGAAACCTATCTGGTCGAATCCGCGGAAGGTCCGGCCCGCAAGTATTACCGGCTGACGGAAAAAGGCCGGTCCCACGAAGATCAGCTGACAGGCGAATGGCAGGAATTTGTACGGTTAGTGGATGAACTCATCCGGAAAGGAGAAGCATGAACAGAAAAGAATACATGGAACGGCTGCAGATGGATTTGGAGGCCGTTGACGAAATCACGGCGAAGGAAATTCTTCAGGATTTTACCGATCATTTTGATCAAGGTTTAAGCGAGGGCCGCAGTGAGGAGGAAATTAGCGAGGAGCTGGGCGATCCGGCTGAACTGATCAGCGAATTGAATACGCGGCCGCATCGTCAGGCACAGGCGGAAACTGAGACAGACAGCGAACTGTTATCCGCAGTTGCGATTGAAGCGGACAGCGCGGATATCACGGTCAGACAGGGAACCGGCAGCGAGGTGCTGGTGGATTTCTATGACAGCCGCAATCCTTTGCGGGTCCATAATTATCGTCTGGAAACCTTTCAGGACGGCGAGGTATACAGAATCCGCGTGCAGCGCTTGCAGAACAGCTGGCTGAGAGCCGGTGCCGGCGAACATCTGCGGCTGGACGTCACGCTGCCGTCAGCCAGTCTGGACGTTAAAATCGCCGGAATGAGCGGCGATATCCGACTGCCGGAAGCCGTGAACTGCGGCAAATTTGCGGCTCTAACGCAAAGCGGAGATCTTGAAATCCGCGCATTGAACGCGGAAGCTGTCCAGATCACATCAACCTCCGGCGATGTGCGCGCGGCGGTGCGCGGCGAATTGATTCAAGCTTCGACGGTCAGCGGCGATCTCGATGTATCCGGGGCGGAAGGCAAGCTTGGCAAGTTCCGGACCACCTCCGGTGATCTGGAGGTCCAGGGACGTTTCCAGGCAGTGCTGGCGGAAAGCAAAAGCGGGGATCTGGATCTGTCTGTTGAAATGGCGGAAAGTCTGAAACTGGATACCATCAGCGGCGATATCCATCTCAAATTACCGCACACAACCGGCTTTGTCTGCAGCTTCTCAACGATATCCGGCGATCTGCGTCAACATATCAGTCTGCCGCTGCAGCGCCAGGGACGGCAGCTGAGAGCCGGCGACGAACACGCACAGATTGCGGCCAAGACGATCAGCGGTGATTTTAAAATCAGCGATTAACAACGTTATCATCAAACATAATTCAGATGGCAGAGCGAATGGAAAAATAGAAATCAAATTCCAGGAAAACGGTGTCCCTCAGGGCACCGTTTCGCTGTTTCCGGTTTTATGCTATAATAAAAACTCAAAAGGAGTGCGGCGATGGAAAGCTTGAATATCAATGGAAAAACGCTGCGGCTGACGATTCAGCGCAAACCGATCCGAAATTTAATCCTGCGGCTGAAAAGTCCGGATGAACTGCTTGTCAGTGCGCCGTATGCCTGTTCGAATGCGGAAGTTCTGCGGTTTATTGAAACCAAGCGCAGCTGGATTGCCGCGCACGCTGAAAAGCTGGCCCGCCAGCAAACACGGCAGGCGGAAGCGGCGGCCGTCGGTAAAATTATGGTTTACGGCAAGCCGGTACAACTGCAGTGGGTGATCGGCAGGGGCAAAGCACGGCTGCTGCCTGACCGGCTAGTTCTCTATGGCCCGGATACGCAGCCGGAAACGAAGCAGCGCGCATTCGATCAGTTCGCCAAGAACAGCCTGGAAGCCGAGGTGGAACGTCTGCGTCCGCGCTGGGATCAGGTAGTCACGGATTATCATCTCGCTTTGCCTTCAATTCACTACCGGCGGATGACCAGCCGCTGGGGCAGCTGTATTCCGGCAAAATCAAAGATTACGCTGAACCTGAAGCTGGTCCATTATCCGCTGGCCTGCGTCGATTCAGTGCTGTGGCATGAATATGCGCATCTGATCGTACCGAACCATTCGCAGCGCTTTTATTCCGTCATCCTGCATCACATGCCGGACTACGAAGTGCGGAAAGCCCTGTTAAATGGGGATTTGTAAGAAAACTGTAAGGAAAAGAATGGAAACGCTTAAGATTTATTTGATAAGGTTATAAAATAAAGAAGCGGGGAGGATTGGGCTTATGGAAAACTATAAGATCTTAGTCGTGGACGACGATCATGAAATCGCCGACGCGATCGAAATTTATCTGAAAAGCGAAGGGTATGAAATATTTAAAGCCTATAACGGACTGGAAGCGTTGGAAATCCTGAATCAACAGAAGATCCACTGCATTCTGATGGACGTGATGATGCCGAAGATGGATGGGATTCAGGCAATCATGCATATCCGCGAAACCTCGAACATTCCGATCATCATCTTATCCGCTAAATCCGAGGACATGGATAAAGTGCTGGGTTTGAATATCGGAGCGGACGATTATATCACCAAGCCGTTTAATCCGCTGGAAATGATCGCCCGGGTCAAATCGCAGCTGCGCCGCTACATGCAGCTGGGCGCGACGGCGGAAACCGGGACGGTGATCGAGGTCGGCGGTCTGAGCATTGATCTGGAAGCCAAGACGGTGACGCTGGAAGGCGAGCCGGTCAAGGTGACGCCGATCGAATACCGTATTCTGGAGCTGTTTCTCACGAATTTGAACCGGGTGTTCTCGATCGACGAGATCTATGAGCGGGTATGGAATGAAACCAGTTTCCAGAGTGAAAACACAGTCGCGGTGCACATCCGGCGGATTCGGGAAAAAATTGAGATTGATCCGAAGAATCCACGGTATATAAAGGTGGTGTGGGGGATTGGATACAAGATCGAAAAAAACTAGCGGGTTTCTGGCGTTCCTGCTTTTTTTCGTGCTGATGACCGGGCTGTTGTTCACCTCGTCGCTGACGGTGGAGACGCTGTATTCCCCGCAGGGCAAGCAGGCGCTGTATCCGAAGACGATGATTCAGCAGAGCTTGCAGGATCTGGCGCAGCTGCTTTACGACGACCCGCCGCTGGCAATGGAGGTGCAGGAGGATCTGTATTACAATCTGCACTATGTCGTCGAGCAGCAGGATATTTATTTTAACAGCGACGATGATTTAAAGCTGACTTATGATCAGTTTATGCAGCAATACGGCGGCAAAGGGATGCTGACGCTGACCTGGCAGCAGGGCGAAACGCCGCAGATTACCTACCGCGGCGGTTATTTCCTGATCGATCAGAAGACGATCACCCGGGAAACTGCGGAGATGGCGGTCAGCCTGCTCAAGCTGTATTCGCAGGAGAAAGTGGAGCGGCTGGCGTTAGTGATCCCGGATCAGCTGGCCTACAACACGCCGATGTATTACAGCTACACCTATTTTCAGGAATCGATGAATAACCTTAAAATTTGTTTCTATTCTTCTTTATGTCTGTTTTTCATCACGCTGGCCTACGGCGTGTTCAAGCGGGGGCCGATCACAGCCTTTAATGAAGGTCTGGCGCAGTTTACCGCGAATTTCTGGATTGAGGTGAAGCTCGGTTTAGGCCTGGTGTTAACGATGATGCTGCTGTCGCTGTGGCTGCCGCTGCCTTTATCGATGACTGTGACGTTCTGGGAGCTGTACGTTCTGGTGAACGAGCTGCATTTCTACGGCTTGAAACCCTTCCATCATAATATTTTCAATTCCGCGATGAAAACTGTCCGGCTGATCAGCGGCTCGTATGGGTATCAGAAAAAGTGGCTGACGGAGTTTTTGCTTTTAGTGGTTTTTGAGGTCGTCTGCGCGTTTGTTTTATGGACGATGATGTTTTCTTCCTTTTTAGGCTTTCTGGGGATTCTGGTGTTTGTGCTGATCTTTGCGGCGGCCTTTCTCGTATTGTTTCTGTACATCCGCCGCATGATGATGTTCATGCAGGATTCGGCGACGCTGGCGCAGCAGGTCGAGAATATCCGCCGCGGCCGGCTTAACGAAAGCTTTGAATTGAGTGAAGGCAGTCCGCTGCAGCCGGTCAGCGACAATCTTGAAAAGATCCGCGAAGGCGTCAGTCATCAGGTGGAGGAGCAGCTCAAGAGCGAGAAGCTGAAAATTGAACTGATCACGAATGTATCGCATGATTTAAAGACGCCGATCACCTCGCTGATCAACTACTCCGATCTCTTGACGAAAGCGGAAATCCAGCCGGAATACGCGCGGGATTACGTGCGGATCATCACCCAGAAAAGCGTCCGGCTGAAGAATTTGATTCAGGATTTATTTGAGATTTCCAAAGCGGCCAGCGGCAATCTGCAGATGGATCTGCGCAAGCTGGAAATCAACGGACTCTTGATGCAGACGCTGGCGGAGCTGGATGAAAAGATCGAAGCCAGTTCATTGGAATTCAAGATTCAATATCTTGAAACACCGGGCTATATTCTGGCCGACGGCGGCCGTCTGTATAACGTTTTTGATAATCTGATTACCAACGCGATCAAGTATTCAATGGAGAATACCCGCGTCTACATCCAGATTGAACGGCTGGACGACCAGATCTGCATCAGCTTTAAAAACATCGCGAACTATGAACTGAAATTTGATCCCGGTTCCCTGACCGAGCGGTTTGTCCGCGGCGATGTCTCCCGTTCGACCGAAGGCTCCGGACTGGGGCTGGCCATTGCGGAAACATTCGTGACTTTGATGAAAGGCCAGATTGAGGTCAGCGCCGACGGCGATCTGTTTAAAATTGAAATCCGCTTTGCGGAGCTGCCGCAGGAGCCGGCGGAAATGTAAGTGCGATCGTTTTCCTGGATTCTGATCTGATAGAAAACCCCGAGACGGGGCAGACTAAGGACAGAATGAAAAGGAGGCTGTTTCATGAAGAAAATCATTCTGTGTGCCGGAATCTGCCTGGCGGTGCTGGCCGGCTGTTCCTGGAATAAGAAAAATCCGCAGCCCACGCCGACCACTTCGCCAAGTACGTCGCCATCCGCTTCGCCGACCATTGATCCGGCGATCACGGAAGCCAGCGATATCGTTGGAGAAACCACGACATTCGGAACGCCGATTGTGTCTGTGCAAATGAAAGACGGCCGGATCAGCTGGGTTTCGATCGACGAGATTACGGAAGAGACGACGAAGAAGACGCTGGGCGATCAGTATAAGCTGGGCGAACAGGCGATTGCCGGCTGGAGCGAGCAGATCAAGGCGCTGGAAGATTACATCGTCGCGCACGGCTTAGACGCGGTGGAAGTTGACGAAGAAGGCAAAGCGGCCAATGAAGATCTGCGGACACAGTGCACGATCACGATTCAGAACTATTTACAGACGGTAAAAAAAGCTGTCGGTCAGGCTGAACATCCGGAAAATCCGCAGAAATAACGCGGAACACAGTTAGAAACAGGAAAAACCGGGACTTTCCCATCAGGAAAATTCCGGTTTTTGCTTCTATTAGTCGATCAGCGCAATGATCTTATCCCAGGTCTTTTCGCCAATCTTGCCGTCCGGGGTCAGACTGTGCGCGTTTTGAAACGCGATGACCTTGGCTTCGGTTTTGGCGCCGAAAACTCCGTCGGCTGTAATCGGCGTTGACGGCAGTGTGAGCTTGTTCAGGTAGTTCTGCATTTTCTGGACTTCCAGTCCGGTGTCGCCGTATTCCAGCGGCGGCTGTTCCGTGCCGGGATCCGGATCGGGATCCGGTCCGGGGCCGGGGGCCGCCTTGTATTTTGCGATAATTTTATCCCAGGTTAAAGTCCCGATGATGCCGTCGGCGGTTAAACCGGTGTGTTTCTGGAAAATCATGACGGCGTTTTCCGTGGCGGATCCGAAGGAGCCGTCTTCTTTTAAAACAGGAAGGTCAGGGTAGGACGTGCGGAGCACGTTAAGATAATGCTGCATCTTCTTGACCGCTAAGCCAGTATACCCTCTGCGAATAACATAAGCCATATGAGTAAATCCTCCTTTCATTAACAGGGTATGACATGCCCGGAAGACCGCAAGGGAACGTGCCTAACGGGAGTTCATTTGGTTATTGGCCTTTTCCTGACCGGACGTGGTGCATACGGTATACTGGAGGTGAAAACCATGAGAATCTTGATTTACAACGATCAAACCGACAAAATGGAAACCTATTCGCTGCGCTGCTCGGATAACATGCCGTATACGGCCTGCTGCCGCTTCACGGTTGGTGAATTTATGCGTAATTCTCACAGCCGCACGATCGGCTGGTCGACACGCCGGTTTTTAAAGTCGACGGATGAGCTGATCCGCCGGTACGGCCAGAAACCACGCGTCAGCCGGGCGTTTCGGCGGGCGTGGGACGCGGAGGAGCCGATGATTTTAACGCACATGCTGGGGACCGCTGTCGATATGGGAAGAAATCTGTCGCTGCCAGGCTTGCAGCAGCTGGTAACGCTGGCTGAAGATCAGGAGCTGTTCGATGTGATTACCGATCTGGAACATACCCGGATTGAAGCCCATCTGCATCATCAGAATGAAGCGGCGAGCGATTTCGTGCCGTTTACGCAAATTCAGAAAGGAAATAAGAACACTGAGGTCTGCGTAGCGCAGGACGCCCTGTGGGCGCTGGGATATCCGATCACGAAGATCAGCGGCGTGTTTGATGCAGAACTGGATCAGGCGGTGCGGGCTTTTCAGCGGGATCACGGACTGGTGGCCGACGGCATCCTTGGAAAGCTGACCTGGGAGTCGCTGATGTCTCAGCTGCGTCCGATTCCGGGGATTGACGAAGAAACTGCGGCTTGAGGATGAAGCCGGGATAAATAAGGGAATGACCTGATTCAGGGTCATTTTCTTGCTGTGGAATCCCCTCTGAAAGGTGATATAATGGAAAAAACAGAGGGGAAGATCAGAAATGAATTTTGATGAACGCATCGAGCGCAGAAATACGCACTGCGTTAAGTACAGCCAGGCTAAAACTGCACAGCGGCCGGAGGACGCGCTGGTGATGACGCTGGCGGACATGGATCTGCCATGCTGCCCGGCAATCCAACAGGCGATCGTGGAGCGGGCGGCGCATCCGTTTTATGGTTATCAACAATTTGACGAGGTGCTGCCGGAGCGGGTATGCGCCTGGGCGAAGGCCCGCAGTATGGCGAATCTGGATCCGCGGACGATTCAGATTACACCGAGCGTCAATACCGCGATCGCGCTGTGCCTGCGGGCGCTGACGCAGCCGGGAGATGGAATTCTGATCCAGAATCCGTCTTACAGCCCGTTTCGCAAGGTGGCCGCGTTGAATCAGCGGCGCTGTGTGATCAACGAGCTGATTCAGAAGGGGGATCATTATGAACTGGACCTGGCTGACTTTGAAGCGAAGCTCAGCGAAGTCCGGATGTTTATTCTGTGTTCGCCGCACAATCCGACATCCAAGGTATTCAGCCCGCAGGAGCTGGAAGCGATGTTGTCGCTGTGCCGGAAACATCAGGTTCTTGTGATCGCCGACGAGATTCACGCCGACTGGGTCTATGGAACGATGACGGCGGCCAGTGCTCTGGATCCGGGAGTCATGACCATTTTATCGCCAAGCAAGACGTTTAATCTGCAGGGGATGCAATGCTCGTTTCTGTTTATTCCCGATCCTGCGCAGGCGCAGGCGATGAAACGGGAATGCGACGCGCTGGCCTATATGAACAATCAAACCTTCTCTCATGCGGCGGCGCTGGCGGCTTACAGTGAGGCAGGGGCGGCATGGCTGGCGGAAGCGAAGGCGTATGTACAGGAAAACGCGCGGGTTTTCAGCAGGCTGTTAAGCGCTGCGGGCGTGCCGTTAAAGCCGATGCGGCTGGAATCTACTTTCCTGTTGTGGGTGGATTGCCGCGGCTGCTGTAAAAACGACGCGGACGTCGTCGATCTGTTTGAAAATCGCTGTCATCTCTACGGCAGCACAGGTTCGCATTATCAAACAGACTTCCCGTTTATCCGTTTAAACATCGCGGTGCCCCGCAGCGTGATTGAGGAAGCTGCGGAAAGGCTGATCCGTGCGCTTTCCGTCCGCTGAATGAAACTGGATATTCGCTTTATCAAATAGAGAAAAACCGCCGGTCTGCGCGTGCAGCCGGCGGTTTAGTGTTTAAGAGACAACCTGCAGCCTTGCGATTAAAGGTTGCGGATGCGGTAGAAGTATTTATCGACGAGCTTGTCGTTATGGTCGGCGGCCGAAGCGTCCATGAAGGCGATGTGGCCGTTGAAGTAAACATCCGGATCGAGACCGCGCTGAACAAGCAGCTCCACGGTCTGGGTCAGCACAGCGTTTTGAAGATAGACTGCCGGGATGGTCGAGGTTGAGCCGATCTTCATCGGGAAGCCTTCAATCGGAACTGCCGCGTCGCCGATCAGCGAGCAGTTGTCCAAGACTATATCGCAGACGTCTTTTAACTTTTTGCCGCTCTTATGCTTGGTCGTCAGGTAATCGCTGTATTCGACCGCCGTAATCGCGATCGTTGGAATGCCTTTTTCTTTCGCCCGCAAAGCGGCGTCGACCGGCACGATATTGTTGCCGGAATTGGAAATAATGATCATGCAGTCGTTGGGCGTGACGCGGTGATAGTCGACAATGTGGCGGCCGACGTCATAGGTGTTTTCCATCAGATAACTCTTGGTGATATCAAAGGTACCGGTGACGCTCGGCTCCAGCAGTGCAGCATAGTTGGCGACGGTTGCCGCGCGCCAGAAAGCGTCCTCGATAACCAGATGGGAATGGCCCGCGCCCAATCCGTAGATCAGGCCGCCCCGTTGAGAGACGTCGGCGCACAGCGCGGCGGCTTTCATGATGTTTTCGCCCTGGCTGTCCATGACCTTGGCAATGATTTCGTTCATGACGTTGAAGTAATTTTTCCAGGCTTCCATAAGAATCTCCTTTTCCTCATTGATTTCATTGTAACAACTTCGATTGTAAAAAAGAAGTCTAAAACGGAATAAAAAAACAAAATGAAAGAATTTACAAAATGTAACAAATTGAAACTTAGTTTTCATGGAAAATCACGAAGAAAGGTCTTGAACAAAAAATGAAATCGGTTACAATAAAGCTATAAAGAACCAAGACCGGAATGGAGTGAAACATCATGGACCAGAAGAAAGGCTTAGTTTTTGTTGCCCCTCAAAATGGAGATGTTAGAGCTGAAGGTGTTTTCGGCGGGGTTCTTTTGGAAAAAATCAGTTGTTTTTAAGATGGATTTAGACTGTCCATCTTTTTTGTCTACAAAACGGTCGGTTGCGGAGAAATTCAGCGCCAAAACGATGTGGTCAGGCAAAGAAGAGAGGCGTCGGATCCGCTACGCCTGAATGAAGGAACCTGAAAAAGCCGGCGGCGGAAAGCATACAATACGGCGGCAGGGACCGGAGTTCAGGAATACTCTCCTGATGAGAATCAGCGGGGGGTTCCGGGTTTCGGAATGGTGCGCAGGAAGTTCAATGTTTGATGAATAAATAAAAGGAGGAATTCATTATGGATCAAACAAACAAAGAGTTCTGGGATGCGGCGGCAGCCGGCGATTTCGCGAAAGTCTGTGCCTGTGTTTCCAAAGGGGCAAACGTTAACGTTTCCAACGGCGACGGCCGGACCGCTTTGATGCGCAGCGCCAAGCGCGGTTATGAAGATATCGTTCGATTCCTGCTGGATAATGGGGCGAACGTCCGGGCCCGCGACGTCAACAATAAGACGGCGTTGATGGGGGCGGCGAAAAAAGGGCATCTGGGCATCGTAAAGATGTTGGTGGAAGCTGGATCCGACGTGAATTCACATGATGATAACGGCCGGACTTCCCTGATGCGGGCTTCGTTCTTAGGTCAGAGCGAGGTCGTCGAATATCTGGTGGACAACGGGGCCAATGTCAATGCCCGCGACAGTAAGGGCCGTACGGCGCTGATGGAAGCGGTTCTGGCGTGCAAAGTCGACGTGATTAAGTATTTGATCGAACATGGCGCAGACATCAACATGCAGGATAATGCGGGCTGCACCGCGTTGATGAGAGCGAGCTACGGCGGTTATGTCGATCTGGTTCTGTATCTGCTGGATCAGGGCGCGGATAAGAGCATCAAGGATTTCCAGGGCAATCTCGCGATTCATTATGTCCGCGAGCACTGCTTCGCTGAGCTGAAAGAGCATCTGAAGTAGGGGGAAGCGGTATGAGAGATTATTTAGCGAATGAAGTCCGCAACATCGTTCTGATGGGACACAGCGGCGCGGGCAAGTCCAGCGTCGTGGAAGCTGCATTATATTTTACCAAGGCGACTGATCGGCTGGGCAAAACAATCGACGGCACCAGCGTTATGGATAACGACGCCGAAGAAATTAAACGGGGATTGTCCGTCTATACCTCGATCGCACCGGTGGAATGGAAAGAATGCAAGATCAACTTTATCGATACGCCGGGTTATCTGGATTATGAGGGCGAAGCGCAGTGCGGCATCGCGGTCGGCGATAATGCGCTGATCGTTGTCGGCGCCAAGGACGGCGTGGAATCGGGCACGGAAAAAGCATGGAAAATTGTAACCCGCAAGAAATTGCCGACGATTTTCTTCATCAATAAGATCGACGAGGAAAATGCTTCGTTCGATCAGACCTACAACCAGCTGCGCGAACATTTCGGTAAGACGGTCATTCCGTTTGAGGTTCCGATTCAGCGCGACGGCAAGGTTGTGGGATCTGTAAACATCCTGCGTAAGAAAGCATGGTATTACGACGACCGGACAACGCCGAAAGACGTACCGGATGAGCTGAAAGATATCGTCGAGGAATATTACAGCCAGATTGCGGAAGCAATCGCAATGGCGGACGACGAGCTGATGGAAAAATTCTTCAGCGGCGAAAGCTTTGACGAGCATGAAGTCGCCAAGGGGCTGCGAATCGGTGTGCGCAACGGCGATATCCGGCCGGTTTATTGCGGCAGCGCCACGCAGGTCACGGGCATTGAACGACTGCTCGATCTGATCCGCGAATATTTCCCAAGCTATGCGGAAAAGGGCATGATCGAAGCGCTGGATCCGGACGGCATTCCAATTCTGATGGAAACCAACGAACAGGAAGCCTTTACGGCGCAGGTCTTCAAAACGATCATTGATCCGTTTGTCGGCAAGATTTCGTTGTTAAAGGTTATGACCGGCGTTATGAGCACAGACGCTCAGGTCTTGAATGTTCAGAAAGACAAGATTGAAAAACTGAATCAGATCTACATCGTGAAGGGCAAGCATCAGATTGCGGTCGGCAAGCTGTTTACCGGCGATATCGGCGCAGTGGTCAAGCTGCAGTTCACGGATACCAACGATACGCTGGCAACGCGCTCCAAACCAGTGACGTATGCCCCGATTGAATTCCCGAAGCCGATGCTGGGCGTCGCGATCTGGCCGAAGACCAAAGCGGACGAAGACAAGATGAGCATGGGCTTGCAGCGGATGTGCGAGGAAGATCCGTCGATTCGGCTGGACAAGAACAAAGAAACCAAGGAAACAGTGCTGTACGGCATGGGTGTGCAGCACATCGACGTCATTTTAAGCAAGCTGAAATCGAAATACAAGGTGGAAGTCGATACGACAGAACCGAAAGTCCAGTACCGTGAAACGATACGCGGAACGGTTACCGCAGAAGGCAAGCATAAAAAGCAGTCCGGCGGTGCGGGACAGTACGGCCATGTCTTCGTTAAATTTGAACCGTGCGACGGCGATGAGATGGTCTTTGCGGAGTCTGTCTTCGGCGGCGCGGTACCGAAGCAGTATTTCCCGGCGGTCGAAGCGGGGCTGCGTGAATGTATGGAAAAAGGCGTGCTGGCCGGATACAAGGTGGTCGGCGTGAAAGCGACGTTGACCGACGGATCCTACCATGAAGTGGATTCCAAGGAAATTGCGTTTAAAGCGGCGGCGCGGCTGGCTTATAAAGCGGGCATGCCGAAAGCCAAGCCGATTCTGCTGGAACCGATCGGCAAGGTTGAAGTTCTGATTCCGGAGGAATACACCGGCACGATCATCGGTGACTTCAACAAGCGCCGCGGAATTATCCTGGGCATGGATCTGGTCGATGAGAAAGAACAGAAGATCACTGCGGAAGTCCCGATGGCGGAAATGATGAAATATTCGACAGAACTGCGTTCGATGACGCAGGGCCGCGGATCGTTCGTCATTGAATTCGACCGGTACGAACCGGCGCCACAGCCGATTGCCGATAAGGTAATCAAAGCCGCGAGCGTTGCGAACGAAGAAGACTGAATCCGTAGAGAATGACAAGGGATCGGACAAGCTCCGGTCCTTTTTTGTGTCCGCAGCTTTGTTAACATGAACGGGATTAACGAAAACCGGTTTCTTCGCAGGACTTCTTGTGGGATGACAGGCTTTCCTCTGCTTTCTTTGCGCATCAAAAAAGCTGGTCAGCGGCCAGCTTTCTTAGCGTTATCCTTTTTTCTCCTGCAGGGTGATGGTCAGCTCAACGATCTTGCCGTCCCGTTTGACGGTGACTTCAAGCTGATCGCCGACCGAACTGTCGTTAAGAATCGTTGTGACGTCGGAAATCGCTTCAATCGCCGTTCCGTTTATCGAAACGAAGCAATCGCCCGGCTGCAGCCCGCCGGCGGCGGCACTGGAGTTTTCAACCACCGATTGAACGTAGACGCCCGGCGTTTTATATCCGTACTGAGCGGCCAGCTGCGGGCTTGTCAGATCCAGAGCGGTGACGCCTAACGAAACCCGTCCGCCGACATACCCCTGGGCGATCAGATCTTCAATGATCGGCTTCGCATCGTTGATCGGAATCGCAAAGCCCAAGCCCTCGACGTCTTCACCCGAGGATTTGGCGACGACGATGCCGACCAGCTCGCCGTCAGCGTTGAACAGGCCGCCGCCGGAGTTGCCCGGGTTGATGGCAGCGTTGGTCTGAAGCAGATTCCGGCGTTCGTTGTTCAGAATGATTTCCCGATCGAGGGCGCTGACGATGCCGTCGGTAACGGTGCCGCCCAGCTGACCTAGCGGATTGCCGACAGCCACGACCGGCTCGCCGACCGACAGGGAATCGGAATCTCCCAGAATCGCCGGGGTCAGCCCGGAAGCTTCAATCTTGATCACGCCGATATCCATTTTGGAATCGGTGGCGATCAGCTGGGCTTCGTAGGTTGTGCCGTCGTGCAGCGCAACCGTGATCGCCCGGGCATCCTGAATCACGTGATTGTTAGTGACGATGTAGCCGTCTTCGGAAATGATGACGCCGCTGCCGGCGCCCTCGGTGACAAACTGCCGCAGAAACAGGCTGTTGGTGACCGATTCGGTGCGGATCTCCACGACGCTGTTTTGCGTCAGCGCCGCGACGGAAGGGATATTGATCGAGGTGACAGGGATGTTTTCAAGATTCTGAGGCCGGCGTTCCACGCTTTGTACGACAACGCTGCCTTTCTGGCTCTTGGCGGCCAGCGTTCCGGCAGAAAAGCCGATCACGCCGGACAAGAATGCACAGGCAGCCAACCCGATGCGGAAGGTTCTTTTCATCGACCGCAGTTCTTTTTTGACCGCTGCGGTTTCGGAATCTGAGAATTCGTGATCGAACATTTTTATTTCCTTCTTTCTTATCGTCTTTATTATAGGAAGAATCCGTGAAGTTTGTGTGAAGAAATCGTAAACTTTCCTTGACGTAAGCCGACTTTTCGGGCGAAATGTCTAAAAAAGTAAGCGGCGGCGGTATTCGTGTTTGGAACACCGGCGCTGCGGGATAAAAAAATACGCGGTTAGTCGCGTATTTCCTGAATGGATTTGGCGATCGTATGCGTGATCGGACTCCATTCGATTTTCTTGAATAATGCTTCAATCGCGATGGGAACATAAGTGAAGATGAAGATCGGGAAGGTGAAGGTATACAGGATTTTCTTCCCGGCGCTGCAATGGATGTTATCCCATTCCGTGACGGTTGTCAGGATGCCGAAAGCATACAGGATCAGATAGTAATTCGTGACGGAAGCGATGATCGCACCCAGCGTTACGGATAAGACTTCCGGATCACGCTGGACGAATAATGTCCACAACAAGGCCAGCGAGTTGATCAGCACGCTGAACAGGGAAACGAACAGAGCCGGGGCAATCGTCATCGTCATGTCGTAGCTGCTGAAATCATGTTCCTTGAAAATCCGTTTGACCAGCGCCTGGCCATACTTGCCGAAAACCTGATAGAACCCCTTGGACCAGCGCAGCCGCTGCTTCCAGGATTGTTCAAACGTACATGGTTGTTCGTCATACAGCACCGCATCGCCGCAATAGCCGATCTTTAAACCGTGCAGGACGCTGTCCACAGAGAATTCGATATCTTCTGTTAATAAATGGTGCTTCCAGCCGTTGTTGGCTTTAACGATCTGATTGGAGATCATAAAGCCGGTACCGGAGATCGCGCAGCTGGAGCCGCACATCATCCGCGCCTGGTTCAGATATTTCGATTCCCGCAAAAACCACAAGGAATAACCCGCGGAAATCCAGTTGGAATCGTAATTCTTGGAGTTGCGGTAACTGGTGATGATCTCATAACCGGAATCAAAAACTTTGTTCATTTCCCGAATATAGTTCGGATCAAGCAGGTTATCGGCATCAAAGACGAAATAAGCTTCAAACCAGTCTTCCGGATATTCTTTCATGATGTGTTTGAAGGCGTAATCCAGCGCATAGCCCTTGCCGACTTTGAGCTGATTGAAGCGTTCATACACCACCGCGCCTTCCGCCTGGGCCAGCTCGGCTGTGTTGTCCGTGCAGTTATCCGCCACGACAAAGGCCGTGACTAAGCCGTCCGGATAATTCTGCGCCTTAATGCTCTGAAGCAGTTCGCGGATGACCGTCGCCTCATTGCGCGCGGCGATGATCACGCCGTAGCGGTGCATCTGCTTCGCTTCCGGGGTAGGTTTCTTTCTGCCGCACAAGACGACCCCGGCATAGATGATCTGATATAAATAGAGAAGCAGGAATAAAATAAATATTGTAAAATTGAATGCGTTTAAACTTTCTAGCATATTCATGGTCCTTTCTTCGGATTCTCACCCTGTAAAAAGCAGCACCGCCTGACGCGGATGCTGGATTCTATTTTAAACGGCTGAAGAAGAAATGCAATCTCTGTGAAGAAAAATTCACATTCGTCATGAAAGTTTTTGTTTGTTTTAAGAAAAATGTAAGAAACTTTCAGACTTCTTAAGAGATAAGCTCAGACCTTAGTATAGCTACAGAATGTCCTCAATTATACATAAAAAACCTGAAAAAATTCAGGTTTTGCATGAGATTTCATGATTTTTTCATCGAAAAGGTGAAAAAAGCACTGGTCAGCGCAATGCCCAGGGCCAGCGCGCCGGCACAGCCCAACGTGTGAATTCCCGTTTCCAAGGCGCTCATCGTATTACCCTGGATGATCGCCAGCATCGTATAGTACATGCCGCCGCCGGGAACTAAGGGAATCAGAGCACAGATCAGAAACGTTGTGACCGGAGTTTTCATACGCCGGGCAAGCAGCTCGCTGACCAGGCACAGCCCGCAGGCAGCCAGAAACATCGCCAGCACTTCGCCGCCGCGGATCTGCATCACCAGCTCATAAATCAGGCTGCCCAATGTTCCGGTGAACGCCGCGGCCCAGAGCTTTTGACCATGAATATTAAACAAGATGCCGAATCCGATTTCCGCCAGGAAGGCGCCGATCAGTTTGATTACCATAACGGATTACCTCCCAGCATCATCCACAGACTCATGACTAAGCCGGGACCGAGCGCTACGGCGATTGCGATCAAAACTGCTTCAACCCCGCGCGTCATGCCGGAGATCAGATCGCCGGACAGACTGTCGCGGATCGCGTTGGTGATCGCCAGACCGGGGACCAGCAGCATCAGACAGCCGATGATCAGTGCGTCTAAGGACGGCGCCAGACCGGTCTGGTTCAAGCCGATCGCCAACAGTGCGGTGAGGGCGGAGCACAGGCTGATCGCAAAGAAGGACGGGAACTGACGTTGTTCTAAAACCGAACTGCATCCTTCAATCAGGCCGCCGATGACCAGCGCGCAGCACAAGTCGGAAAACCGGCCGCCGAAGAACAAGGTGAATCCCCCTGCGCCCAGTGCCCCAGCTGCGATCCGGCGTGAAAGCGAGTAGGGACGAAGCCGGGCGATCGCGCGCAGCTGCGCTAGAAATTCGTCCAGCGACAGCGTTTTGCTTTGGCGGGAGAGCGTATTGATCCGGTCGATGCGGTCGATATCCAGACCGCGGGATTTGATCCGGACAATCTTACTGACAGAACGCCCGCCGGCGACGATCGTAACGAAGATCCCGGTCGGCAGTACGATGCTGCTGGCTTCCTGAGCGCCGTAATTCAGACAGATCCGGCAGATGGTGTCCTCGACGCGGTAAATCTCCGCGCCGCTTTCCAACAACAGCTGACCGGCGTAGGCCGCGCTTTGCAGCAGCTGATCAAAATCGTGGGTCATCGCCCGGTACCCGTGCTTTCCTGATCACGGAGAATCTGTTCGCCGACACGCAGGCCGTCGATCGCCGCCGACACGATCCCGCCGGCATACCCCGCACCTTCACCCGCCGGATACAGGCCAGGCGTGGTTAAGCTCTGAAAGGATTCATCCCGCAAAATCCGCACCGGCGAGGAAGAGCGGGTTTCCACACCCGTCATGAGTGCGTCGGTTTCGATAAATCCGGGGATTTTCTGATCAAAATAAAGCAGTGCTTCCGCTAACGCGCGGTTGATCGACGGGGAAAACAACGAATGCAGATCCGTCATCGTCACCCCGCGGCTGTAGCTGGGAATCACGGTTCCGTAATCGCAGGAAGGGCGGGCCGCCAGATAGTCCGCGATCCGCTGGCATGGTGCTTTGCCGCAGCGGTCGCCCAGGATCCAGGCCTGGTGTTCAAGCTCCTGCTGATACCGCATCCCATCCAACACCCCTTCGCCGAAGTCGCTGCGGCGCACCTGCACTAACAGGGCGCTGTTGGCGTTGGCCTGATCGCGGGCGTATTCACTCATCCCGTTGGTGACGATCGCTTCGTCCTCGCTGGCGCTGGCGACGACGGTGCCGCCCGGACACATGCAGAACGAGTAGACGCCGCGGCCTTCCTGCGTCTGGCAGGTCAGCCGGTATTCCGCGCTTTTTAACCGCGGGTGGCCGGCGGCTTCCTTATATTGATTCTGATCGATCAGTTTCTGCGGATGCTCGACGCGCACGCCGACCGCAAAATCCTTGGCTTCCATCGCGACGTTGGCTTCGTGCAGCATCGTGAACGTATCGCGCGCGCTGTGGCCGAGCGCCAGCACCAGCTGGCGGCAGGCGATCCGCTGATCTCCGGCCTGGATCGCACAGATTCCGTCGGCGTCGGTAAAAATCCCGGTCATCGGCGTGTTGAAGCGGACTTCGCCGCCCAGCCGCTGGATTTTCAGCCGGATATTTTTGACGATCTGCCGCAGCCGGTCGGTACCGATGTGAGGGTGCGCCTGATAGCCGATCTCCGGATCCGCCCCGGCTTCAATCAGCTCGTCGGTGACCTTGACAATCCGCACGTCCTTGACGCGCGTCGTCAGCTTGCCGTCGGAAAAAGTACCCGCGCCGCCTTCGCCGAACTGCACGTTGCTTTGCGGATTCAGCGGCCCGCCTTGCCAATAGGCTTCGACGTCCTTGACGCGCTGATCGACGTCCGCGCCGCGTTCCAGCACGATCGGACGCAGTCCCGCCTCGGCTAACAACAGCGCCGCAAACATGCCGCACGGGCCGAAGCCGACGACGACCGGCCGCTCTTTGCCATGAGTCAGAGGACGGGGCGGCTGGTAGATATATGGCTCAGCCGCGCTGACGTGAGGCAGCTTCTTTTTGAGAATCTGCGCTTCATCCGGCGTTTCGGCCAGGACGGTATAGACAAACCGCAGCGGTTTCTTGCGCGCGTCCAGCGATTCCTTCACGATTTTCCAGGATGTCAGACGACCCGGGCGCAGCCGCAGTTTTTTCATAATCAAAGGTTCCAGGCTCTGCGGATTTTCATCCAGCGAAAGCTGTAGATTGGATATTTGCAGCATGGTTGATCAACTCCTGTTCTTCATTATAACAAATCTTATGACGGTGTGCGCTCTTTGCTTGACGAATTTTTCAAGTTCGTTACAATGAAAGAGAGAGAATCACGAAAGGAGTCTTCCGTATGAATCAAGCGACACAATTTCGCCGGGATCTGCATCAGATTCCGGAAACCAGCTTCACTGAATTTAAAACCAAGGAGTATGTTGTTTCCGTTTTAAAAACATTGCATTGCGAGGTCATCGAGCTGTTGGAAACCGGCGCGGCCGCCTACTTTGACGCCGGCCGGCCTGTGACGCTGGCCTATCGCGCGGATATGGACGCGCTGCCAATCCAGGAAGAAACAGGGCTGGATTTCGCTTCGCGTCATCCGGGAAAGATGCACGCCTGCGGTCACGACGGCCACATGGCGATGCTGCTGGGGTTCGCCCAGGAGCTGGATCAGCTTGACCGCAGCGGTTGGAAAAACAACATCCTGTTAATCTTTCAGCCGTCGGAGGAAACCGTCGGCGGCGCCAAGCCGATCTGCGATACCGGAATTTTTGAAAAGTACAACGTCAAGGCGATCTTCGGCACGCATCTGTGGCCGTTTATTCCGGCCGGTTCCATCGCCAGCCGGCCGGACGAGATGATGGCGCATGCCAGCGAGGTCACGGTAACGGTCAAGGGCAAGAGCACTCACTGCGCCAAGCCGGACGAGGGCATCGACGCGCTGGCGATCGGCGCGGAGCTGTTATGCCGCCTGTACGCGATGGAAAAGAAAATCGCCCCGAATCAATACCGGATCTTAAAGTTCGGTAATTTCCACGCTGGCACCGTGCGCAACATTCTGCCGGAAACCGCTGTGCTGGAAGGCTCCTACCGGTCGTTTCAGGACGCCACGTTCGACTGGATGATCGATCAGACGAAGGCGATCATGCGCCAGCTGGAACAGGAAACCGGCTGTCAGATCGTGTTTGATTATACGGAAGGTTATCCGGCCGTGATCAACGACGCCCCGCTGTTTGCGAAGGCGCAGGCGCTTCTGCCGCAGCTGCAGGTGCTGGACAAGCCGGAAATGATCGCGGAGGATTTCGCGTTTTACCAGCGGAAAATCCCGGGCGTGTTCTTCTTCTTAGGCACAGGCACGGGCATCGCGCTGCATAACTGCCATTTTGATTTTGACGAACAGGTGCTGCAGGAAGGGATTAAAACCGACCTGGCGCTGATGAACATCGATCTGTAGACATAAGAACGCAGGAAGGCTGAGTTGCGACTCCGCCTTTTTTATTTGGCAAGAATTGAAATATTTTCTACTTTTTCAAAAGATCAGCGTAAAGGTTAAAAAAGGCAGCGGACTTTCCGGTTAAACAGTAAGAAGCAGCCATACTAAAGAGGAAGAATAATGAAAAATAAATCGGAAAAGAGGGGTGTCATGAAAAAAATTGCGGTGATCACCGGTGCGGACAGCGGGCTGGGCCGGGAATATACGCGTCTGATCGTGAAAGAATCGGACGTCGATGAAATCTGGGCGCTGGCCAAAACGCCGGCCCGGCTGCAGCGGCTGGTTCAGGATTTCGGTGACCGAATCGTTCCGGTTGAAATCGACCTGACGCAGCTGGATGCTTTGGCGGATTTTCACCGCCGTTTGAGTCTGGAAAAACCGGAGATCCGCTGGCTGATCAACAACGCGGGGATCGGCAAGTTCGGCCCGTTTGAAAAGCTGGAAGCTTTGGAAGCGGCGTGGATCGTCGATCTCAACTGCCGCGCGGTCGTGGAAATGACGTGGAACTGCCTGCCGTACATGTTGGCGGGCAGCCGGATCGTCAACACGGCTTCGCAAGCCGCCTTTCAGCCGCTGCCGTATTTTAACGTGTACGCGGCAAGCAAGGCGTTTATCGACCGGTTTTCTCTGGCGTTAGCGGTTGAGCTGAAGCCGCGGGGCATTGCGGTCACTTCCGTCTGTCCCTGCTGGATGAGAACGCCGTTTATCACAAAGGCACAGACCTCTGCGAAACCTGACGTTACGCGGCTGTTTCCGATCACGGATCCCTCTCCGGTCGCCTATCTGGCGCTCGCTGACAGTAAAAAAGGCCGGACCCGGTCGGTTTATGGAACACTGACCCGCTTGAGTATTCTGGGAGCGAAGCTGCTTCCAGTCGGAATTGTGATGGCGGTCTGGCTGATCCAGCAGGGGTTAAGCGGAATCCCGGCTTTTCCCGGGCGCAAATCTCAAAATCATGCCGATGGGGAACAGGCCAGCCGGCTGCCTGCCTTAACGTTGGACGACAAAGCAGCGGATTGAAATTCCTGAAAGAAGCAGAAAGAGTTTCAGAAAAATTTCAATTCCTGCTTGACAAGATCCCGCTTCGGATTTATCATACAGTCATTGATATAACAGCGATGAAAAGAAAAAGTAAACCTGAACCGCTCGTTCAGAGAGTTCCCGGTTGGTGCAAGGGAATATGAGAAACAGGTTGAACACATCTTGGAGCAATTCACCGAACGAGGAATCAAGTAGGCTGGATCGGAACCTGTACCCGTTATCGTACTAGAGTATAGAAGTTTTGTACTCGAAGAGGCTGAATTTCGTGAGGAATTCAGTGAATTAAGGTGGAACCACGAAGGGAAAAACGACCCTCTCGTCCTTAGCTATAGGACGAGAGGGTTTTTGTTTTAGCGGCGCGGGCTGAAACGCATCCTTTTCGGGATTCAATTTCATTTCATGCTATATCAAAAAAGAAAAAAGGAGAAATGAAAATGAAAATCGGAAAATTAGGCATGGGTTTGATCGGTTTGGCCCTGGTGGCCATGACGGGCTGTCAGAGCGCCGCCAAGCCGCAGGAAGACAGCTGGAGCGCACTGGAAGCGAAGGGTAAGCTGGTCGTCGGGATAGACGATACGTTTGCGCCGATGGGCTTCCGTGATGAAAACAACGAGCTTACCGGCTATGATATCGAAATGGCAAAGGCTGTTTCCGAAAAGCTGGGACTGGAATTTGAATTCCAGACGATCGACTGGTCGATGAAGGAATCCGAGCTGAACGCCGGTAACATCGACCTGATCTGGAACGGATATTCAATTACGGATACGCGCAGACAGCAGGTGGCGTTCTCCGAGCCGTATCTGGAAAACCGCCAGCTGATCATCACACTGGCCGATTCGGCAGTCAGCACAAAAGCGGATCTGGCAGGGAAAACGATTGCGGTTCAGAAAGAATCGAGCGCCTTGGAAGCGGTCAGCGCCGATACCGCGTTGACTTCCACTTTAAAAAACGGCGCGCCGGAGGAATTCGATACGAATATCGACTGCTTTATGGATCTGGAAGCCGGCCGTTCGCAGGCAATCGTCGTCGACGAGGTGTTGGCGCGGTATGTGATGAAACAGCGCGGTCAGGAGAAATATAAGGTGCTGGATGAGAACTTTGGAACGGAACAATACGCGGTCGGCATGCGCAAGCAGGATACGACGCTGCTGGAAAAAATCAACGAAGCGATGAAAGCGTGCAATGAAGACGGCACGACGGCGGCGCTGAACGCTAAGTGGTTCGGGGAATAGGCATGCTGAGACAGATCCTGCCGTCCTTATTGGCCGGGGCCGGGGTCACGCTGCAGGTGTTCTTCCTGACGCTGATGCTGTCGTTGCCGCTGGCCTGTCTGCTTCAGGCGCTTCAACAGTTTTCCGGCCGCGCCTTAAAACCCTTGTTTCGCGGCTACATCACGCTGATGCGGGGAACGCCGCTGTTATTGCAGCTGATGTTCATTTTCTTCGGCATGCCGTATCTCGGTCTGACGCTGAGCCGGGAAATGTCGATCTATATCGCGTTTACCCTGAATTATACCGCTTATTTTATCGAGATCCTGCGCGGAGCGTTAAGCGCGGTTGATCCCGGCCAGGCGGAAGCCGGCAAGATGCTCGGTTTCTCCCGCCGGTATATCTACTTCCGGATTCAGCTGCCGCAGGCGCTGCGCACGGCGATGCCTTCGATTGGCAACGAAGTTCTGAATTTGGTCAAGGACACGTCGCTGATCTATGTGCTGGGGGCCTCCGAGCTGCTGAAAGCCGGCCGTTCCGCGGTCAACACCTACGCGACGGCGCTGCCGTTTGTTTTCGTCGGGATTCTCTATTTGGCGATGTGCGGCGGATTCAGCTGGATTCTGGGCCGCATTGAGAAACGCATCAGTTATTATTAGGAGGGCAACTCATGAGCTGCATTGCAGAAAATTGCGCTAAGACCTTCGGCGCGGCGCCGGTCTTTGAAAAGGTGTCGCTGCGCGTGGATCCGGGCGAAATCGTGTGCCTGATGGGCCCTTCCGGGGCTGGGAAAACCACGCTGCTGCGCTGTCTGTGCGGACTGGAGCTGCCGGAGAAAGGCACGATTTCCCTTTCCGGCACGGTGCTGTGTCAGGATGGCCGCTGGCAGTCGCCGGTCCAATACCGGCAGAAGATCGGACTGGTGTTTCAGAACTGGAACCTGTTTCCGCACTGGACCGTCTTACAGAACTTGATCAAAGCGCCGGTTCATCAGAAACGGATGAGTGCGGCGGAAGCTGAAAAAAAAGCCCGCAGGCTTTTGGAACAGCTGAATTTAGCGGAGAAGGCCGACGCCTATCCCAACGCGCTTTCCGGCGGACAGAAGCAGCGGGCCGCGATTGCGCGGGCCTGTATGCTGGCGCCGGAAATCCTGTGCTTCGATGAACCGACCAGCGCGCTGGACGAACAATCGGCACTGGAAGTAACCCGCATCATCCAGTCGCTGGCTAACCAGGACGGCCTGGGGATTCTGGTCGTGACGCATGACGAACAATTCGCGCGCCGCACCGGGACACGTTTAGTCCGGCTCAGCGAGCTTCAATCCAATTCATGATCGTGAATCGCATCCATCAGGGAAGCGCTCAGGCACATCGTGCCGGGCGTTCCTTTTTTTGTGGCAAACGGAATCAGCCGGTAGTCCGGCGTCTCGGACAGCCGGCCGGTTTCGTCGACCACGCTGAAGCGGGAAAAGTCTTCCCCGATACCGGTTCCCGACCATTTGACGACGCTTTCCTTTGCCGTCCAGATCTGGAAGAAGGCTTGTGGATGCTGCATCAGCCAGGCTTGTTCCAGCGGGTGGAAGAAACGTCTTGCGATGGCTTCCTGACGGCAGCCGCGAATCTGTTCGATGTCGATGCCGACCGGAGCGCTGGCGATCAGACACACCCATTCCGACTGGCAGTGAGAAAGGCTGAAATGCAGCGCCGGCAGATCGGCGAAGAACGGTTTGCCATGAATATTGACGCTTTTCTGAACCGGGACAAACGGCAGAAGCTGCTGCTCCGTCAGCCAGGCCAACGCCTGGTTTAAGCGCTGCGCGCTGTTGCTTCCGCTTAAGTCAGCGCTGAAGCGCCACAGTCCGGGAAACCCTTCAGTCATGCGCGCCCAGGCGGGTCAGCGTCGTCAGGATATCCTTGACGTTGCGGATCTTGCGGATTTCGCGGACATTGATCTCGACGTCGAAGGTTTCCTCCAGCGCAGCGATGATATTGACGATATCGAAGGAATTCAGCTGTAAATCGCGGACCAGATCGGTCTGGGCGCTGACGCCCGGCTGGCCGGTTTCCGCGATGATGATCGCGATGATTTTCTCAAGCATGGACGGAATTACCTCTTTTCTAGGATGGTGCTGCGTTTGATTTTTTTAGTCGCCGTTTTTTCAAATTCCGAATCACGCAGCTTGATCATCTGAATTTGTTTATAGACCGGCAGCGTTTCGTTGATCTGATCGATCTGTGTCTGCAGCTGTTCCAAAATCTCATAGGACGACATCCCGGCGGTCAGCTCAGGATCCGGATACACCATCAATGCCAGCCGCACGTCGTCGGCGTGGGATGAGGAGCTCAGCCCGAAGGCCATGACTTCCTTGATCAAGGGCAGCGAACTCACATAACTTTCAATTTCTTCCGGAGAGACCTTTTTTCCGTTTTTAAACACGATCAGATTTTTCTTGCGGCCGGTGATCGTCAGGTGTCCGTTTTTGTCCAGACTGCCCAGATCGCCGGTCATAAACCAGCCGTCGTCAAAGGCGGCGGCAGTCAGTTCCTCATTTTTATAATATCCCTGCATCAGCGAAACGCCCTGAACGAGAATTTCACCGTCCTTGAGCTTCAGCTTGTAGCTGGGCAGAACATGGCCGACGGTATCGACACGCCGGTCCTTATTGCGGTTAACGGCCAATAACGGCGAGCATTCCGTAATCCCATAGCCCTGGATGATCTGGAAGCCGAACGCCTCCATCTCTGCGCCGATGGAGGCTGACAGGTGCGCGCCGCCGCAGATGATCAAGGACAAATGTCCGCCGAAGGCCTCGCGAATCGGCTGTAAGAACGCGGGATGCAGCGTGATGTTGAACTTGCGGCCGAGCTGGAACAGTTTGATATACTTGCGCACGGCTTCTTCCTTGCCTTGCTTGCGCAGCGTCCGCCAGATATTCTGATGAAGCGTTTCGACGATCAGCGGCACGGCCATCATCGTTTCCGGCGCGAAGGTTTTTAAATCGCGCATCATCGTTTTTAACGAGCCGTTGACGCCGACCGTGCTGCCGTGCAGAAGCATGTTGATGACGGAACAGGTCAGGCCGTAGGTGTGGTAGAAGGGCAGCGAGGTAAACACCGTTGCCCCCACGGCAACCAACCGCATCGAGTCGGCGGCATTGGTAAGGATGCCAACCTCGGACAACATCACCGGCTTGGAGGTGCTGGTTGTGCCGGAGGTGTAGACGATTGAAGCGGTAAAGGTTTCTGCGTGATCGGGAAACGACCAGCCGCCCTGATGGCGCGCTGTTATCGCCTGTCCTTGGGCCAGCAGCTCCGCCAGCGCACCTTTGCCTTCTTTTTCCATTAGGAGCAGCTGCTTCAGCCGGGGATTCTCCTGACATAACAGGCTGCCGACCGGTTCAAAGGCCGGGGAGAGGAAGCACGCCGTGCAGTCCGCCTGAAGGATCATACTGCGCAGCACGTCGTCGGATTGCTCGATATCGATGCACACGGCGGTGCGGCCGCTGACGATCAAAGCGAAGTAAACAAGCAGCCATTCGATACTGTTTTCGCTGAGGATCGCGATGTTGCCTTCCGGCAGCGACAGCCGGAAGGCTTCGCTTAACGCCTGGACGTTTTGCTTCAGCTGGCTGAAGGTCAGACAGCGGCGTTCGCCCTTGGGGGAGTAGCTGACCAACGCTTCTTTTTCACCAAAACGGCGGCTTGTGCCTTCGAGAAACTGGCGGAAGGTGGCATAGCTGTCGGCGGGGTAATAGGCATAATTTTTCATCGTGAGTTCCCTTTCCTAAAGTTCGTGGAATGTCCATTCCAGCTGCGCGTGGATCTGATCATAGTCGTTTAAGATTTCGATAAAATCGTCAACCAGCTCGGGATCAAACTGCGTCCCCTTGTTGCGGATCAGCTCGGCGCGGGCCTGATCGAGCGAAAGCGACTGACGGTAGGCGCGGAACGAGGTCATCGCGTCGAAGGCATCCGCGACGGCGATCATCCGGGATTCCAGCGGAATCTGCGGGCCGGCTAATCCGTCTGGATAGCCTTTTCCGTCCCAGCGCTCGTGATGGCTGCGGATGATGCCGGCGATTTCCTGAAAGAAACTCATCGCGGAAAGAATCTGACAGCCCAGCTCGCTGTGGCGGCGGATTTGCGCATATTCCTCCTCGCTTAACGGTCCCAGCTTGGTCAAAATGGAATCCGGGACGCCGATCTTGCCGACGTCATGGAACAGGCCGGCCAGCCGGATCCGCTCCAGCCGCTGCGGATCCGGAATCCGCTTTTTGGCCAGTAAGGTCGTATAGTAGCTGACGCGGTCGGAATGGCCGCGGGTGTAAATATCTTTGGCCTCGACCATCAGCCGGACGGCCGTGATCGTTTCCATGTAGCTGGCTTTAAGCTGTTTGTTCGTTTCCTTCAGCTGATCGTTGCGGCTTTGTAAGACGGTATGCAGAATCATCCGCGCGATCGCCGAGCCGGCCTGGCGGCTGTAAAGCGTCAGCAGTTGGATCAATGTGTCGGCCGGAGCCTGTCTGAAATGAATCCCGATCATGCCGAGGAAATGCCCGCTTTCATCATGCAGCGGCAAAGCCAGACGCTGTTCGCACAGATCCGGCTGACGGGAAGATTTAATCCGCTGGATCGCATCAAGAAAATGCGGGTAATACAGCCGCATAAACTGCGCGGCATCCAGCTCATAGTCGCCGCTGCCGCTTAATAACAGCGAGGAAACCAGCGACACCTTTTCGCTGAAGGCGGGAATATTCTGCGGATTGAGCATCACGAAGACGTCGTCTTCCTGACATAAGGAACGCACCTGGCCGACAATCGCTGCGACCAGCTGCTGCGGATTCTGATCCTGATACAACGTCGTGACGTCGTTTAGAATTTCATTGAGTCCGTCGCGGTAGCGGCGGATTGTCTGCATCTGGCGGATCGACTTCACGCAGGACTCGACCAGCAGCTCCAGCTGATCGAATTTATCGCTTTTTTCATAATAACCCTGGATATCCAGCTCGCGGATCGTCTTGACCGGCGGCGCCAGATCCTTGTGGCCGGTTAACAGAATGATAAACAGATCGGTGTTGAACTTGCGGATCTCCTCGACGACCTTGTCGCCGCAGATCGGATTCATCAGAAAGTCCAGCAGCAGGATGTCATAGTGATCCAGACGGATCTTCTCAATCGCCCGCAGCGGGTTGCTTTCGATATCGACGGTGTAGCCGCAGCCTTCAAAATATGCGCGCAGCGCCAGTGTGATCATTTCGTCGTCGTCCAGCACCAGCAGACGGAACTCGTTATGGATCTGACCTTTTCGATTTTTACGCATCAAAAGGGACTCCTTTCTTCAGATTTCAGGGGTGTTTCTTCCTGGAGGACTTCGCTGTTAAGCGGAATCGTGAAGCCAAAGACCGCGCCGCCGCCCGGGTTATCGTTAAACCACAATTCGCCGTCAAATTTCCCCTGGATCAATGCCTTGGACATATACAGGCCCAATCCGGCCCCGGCTGTGCCCTTGGAGGTGATCATTTCCTTTAATAGATGACGGCGCACGGAATCGGAGATGCCGCTGCCGTGATCGCTGACGGAGAGCGAGAGCTGGCCGTCTTCCTGCCAGATTTTCAAATGGATGGTGTGGTCGGACTGAGGCAGCTGGGCGTCGATCGCGTTGGCGATGAAGTTGTTGACAATCTGGACGAGGTTGTTGATATCCCCGTGCAGCATTACTGAAGGCGGCACGTTGTTTTCGCTGACGAGCTGGCAGTTGTGAACGGTCAGCTCGTGACGCATGAGCAGCGTCGTCCGCCGAAGCAGCTCCTCGGGCGTGAAGGTGACTTTATCGGAGGCGTTCATATTGGCAGCCTGGCCTTTCACGGCTGTGATGATGTCGGACATGTAGGAACACGAATCTTTGCAGCGATGAATCCAGTCCGTCATCTCCTGGGCGATTTCCCTGTAATCCGCCGGGGTCACCTCCGGATCGCCGAAGCTGCGCTGACATTCGTCGACTAAATCGTTCATGGCATTGAGCGCCCCGGCAATCGACATGATCGGCGTTTTCAAGTTGTGCGCGATGCCGCCGACCATCTGGCCTAACGACGCCAGCCGTTCCCGTTCCATCATCCGTTTCTGCGAGTTCTGCAAGTTCTGCATGCTTTCCTTCAGCTTGGTGACGTCCTTGTAGATGACGCTGAACCCGACGATCGCCTTGTTTATGATTAACGGCGTGACCTCGACCATGTAGTAATGCAGGCGGCCGTCGGCGACGATCATCTGTTCATAAGCGATTGAGCTGCGGCTTTCCCGTGCGGATTCGACGGAGCTGATCAGATTGTAGACGGCCGTCATTGCGCTGGGATCATGATCGCGCTGAATGTTGATCAGCGGTTTGTTGATCTCAATGCCGCAGCGGCTGCCGATGATCTGGGCGAAGGGCTGATTGTAGTTGAGCACCAGCCCGGTTTCGCTGAGGATCAGATAACAGTCGGAAATCCAGTCGAGGATGTGCTGCGTCGCAATCGGCGTGATGTTCAAGAAGTTCAGCTTTTCAATCGCGATGCCATGAAAGATGACCGTAAACACAAAACTGATCGGCGTCGCGGCGATCGAGAGGTCGAGAACCTTGAATGTCGCAAGCATACTGACGGCCAACGGAATCAGCGTGCCCAAGGAGAACATGACGGCCTGCTGCATATACAGGCGGTTATTGCTTTTGAACGCGAAATGCAGAATGATGACGATCGCGGCGATCATGCACAGGTAGCTGTAGCCGCCGCTGATATACATATAAGGGCCGAAGACCACTTCGCTGGCGATGACGCTGAAATGCTTGTAATGCAGATGATGCAGCGGATTGGTCCAGATCATCACGTTCGTCAGCAGCGGAACGAGAAACAGTCCGCGGACACGTTTGGGCAGCTGGTCATAATGATGCGTGAAGACCAGCGCGATCAACAAAAGCAGCACCGGCGCCAGACTCGTGCCGAAGTTGGACAGCGCGTCCCAGACGTAAAGCATGATTTCATCGCCGGGCGCGGTAAAGCGCATGCCGATCAGGGCGATCATCCATTCGATCAGAATCATCGAGAACGCGACGTAGATCTTATTGATCAGGTGGCTGCGGTTTGTGCGCAGGTTGCGCGAAACGATCAGCACCAGACCGATAATCGAGATATAAAAGGTAATCAGAGCGCCGTTGGTTATCATTGGGTTTCACCTCGTTTCTGACAGAAGCAGGCCAGCTCGCGGTCAATCCGCGGAAACGGCCAGCGGTAGCCCTCCGCTTCCAGTGCCTGCAGCGTCATTGCAGCGTCAGGCTGGATCCGGACGGGTTGTTTTTCCAGCTGGTTGAGCTGTTCGATCAGGCTGCCGATCACAGCGCTGCCGGATTCCGCTTCCCGCCGCAGCGCCAGGGCGAAGTGTTCGTCGTCGACGACGGGCAGCTGCGGAAAAATCGCCTGCAATGTCAGCGGATGCGGATTCATCAGATGCAAAACGGTGAGATCGCTGTGCAGGCCGGCGACTGCCGCCAGCGCGCATTCATCGACCGCCGTCACCTCCAGCGTCCTCTGCGCCAGCGCCGGATTCAGACAGCTGACCTGCCGCAAAGCCTGACACAACCGCCAGAAGGCGTTGGTTTGCGGGTGGAGCTGGAACTGACCATCCCGATGCCGTCCGCATAAGCGGCCTAAGCGCAGGATCCGTGCCGGCTGTCCTGCTTCGATCGCCTGGCAGACAGCTTGTTCAGCCAGAAATTTGCTTTCGATATAGAGGTTTTCATTCCAGTTCTGGCCGATATCAAGATCGGTTTCGCAAAAGCTTGCCCATTTCTGCGGATCGGCGGGCAGGTAGGATCCGCTGACGCTCAGCGTCGAAACATGGATCAGCGGGACGCGGAGTTCTCCGGCGAACGCTAACAGATGCCGGGTACTTTCGACGTTGGCGGCCAGGAAGGCATCGCGGCGGCCATAGTGACTGACCTCGGCGGCGCTGTGCACGATGCAGGTCAGCGAAGTCGGCAGCGACGCCTGTTCGGCTGCGGACAGTCCCAGATCAGGGCGGGTCAGATCGCAGTGCAGGCAGACAAGCTGGTCTTTGTAACGGCTGACCCATTCCGGACCGAACAAGGCCTGCGCTTTTTCCAACAACGCGGCTGGATCAGAACGCGACAGGACGACGATCGTCTCAGATAACTTCTGTTTAAGCAGCACGTCGATGAGATGCAGACCGAAGAAGCCGGAGCCGCCGCTGATCAGCGGGCAGCGCCAGTCGATGGCGGCCTGGGATTTCAAAGGAAAGCGGACAGGGGACTCGGCGGTGAATGTCTTTGCTTGTTTTTCCGGCTGAATTCGCCGGCGCTGTTCAGCCAGCGTCGGATGCGCGTAGAACTCCTCCAATGTCAGATGCAGGCCAAGATTGTAATATTCCGTCAATAACGTCAGGGCGCCCAGCGACGTGCCGCCCTGTTCGAAAAACGATTGGTTTTCATCCACATCGCCGCGTTTTAGTACCTCCCGCCACAGAACCGCCAGATCGGGAAGAGCGGTCTTTTCCTGAACCGGCGCGGCAGCCGCAGATTCGCTTTTTTCAGAAACCTGCGGACGATCAGGTTCTTCAGAAGGGGCGATCAGCGCTGCCAACGCCCGCCGGTCGGTTTTGCCGGAGGCGGTCAGCGGCAGATGATCCAGCCACGTCAGCGAGGCCGGGATCATGAACTCCGGCAGGACGATTTTCAACGCCTGCCGCCAGTTTGTTTCCCCGCTGCCCGAAGCAAACGCGTGCAGCGAGAGCACCTCGTGATTCTGAATGCGCGGGATAACGGCACATTCGCGGATGCCTGCCAGCTGTAAAAGCTGCTGCTCAATTTCCTGCAGCTCGATGCGGTGGCCGTTCAGCTTGATCTGATCGTCGCGCCGGCCAAGATATTCCAGCTTGCCTGTCGTATTGACGCGCGCCAGATCGCCGGTGAAGTAAAACCGCCGCTGAGGTTCTTGCGGAGCCTGGACGAACGCCGTGTTTTTATCGGGAGCGTTGATATAGCCCAGTCCGACCCCAATCCCGCCGATTACCAGCTCGCCGGCCTGCATCGGCAGACAGCGCCGGTGCGCTTCATCTAGAATATAAGTTTCATAATTGGCCAGCGGTACGCCGAGAGTAACCGGGGAATGAGAAACTTCATCGCATGTGGCGTACACCGTGGTTTCCGTCGGACCGTAGCAGTTCAGAATCCGCGCGGAAGTGCAGGCCGCGGTCCGGCGCACTAACGGCGCGGGCAAGGCTTCCCCGACATGAATGATCGTCTTGACGGAGGTCAGCGCTTTCCGGAACGCGGCGTCGGCCATGTTCATCTGCATTCGCGTCGGCGTGAACTGGACGAAATCACAGCGTTCATTCTCGATCAGCGCTGCCAGCTCCCACGGCAGACGCAGCTGGGATTCATCGGCGATCACGACGGTCATGTCCAAAGCCAGGGCAACCAGAGTTTCGGTCAGGAAGACGTCGAAGACCGGATTGGTCGCGCAGAGAGCTTGCCGGCATCCGCCGATCAGCGGCCGCATCGATTCCAGAAACGCCGCGGTGTTGCGGTAAGTAATCTGCGTGCCTTTGGGCATCCCGGTGGAGCCGGAGGTAAACAGGCAATAGTGCACAGCGTCCAGCGGGCGGTCCGGCGTCTTGGCCAACGGCGCCTGAGCGAAAACGGAACACGAAGGAAGCGGCAGGTTTAGTTTTTCCAATAAAGCGGGCGAGCCGACGATCAGATCGGCCCCCGCCTGATTCAGCATCGTTGCGATCCGGGCTGGAGGAAAGTCAGGATCCAGCGGAACATACGCCCGGCCGCAGTGCATCAGCGCCAGCATCGCGATAAACAGAGGTTCGCCCCGCTCGCACAGAATTCCGGCCGGTTTGTTCGAAGCGTTCTGCATCAGCGCACCGGCCAGCCGGTCAGCCTGTTCGATCAGTTCGGCAAAGGTCGTCGTTTTCTGATGAAAGCGCAGGGCCGGCTGATCCGGGTGCAGCAGCGCGCGCTGACGGATCTGGACGTCCAGCGGCAGTCCGCAATACGGCACGCGCAGCGCGTTGGGAACGTCCAGGCAGCGGCAGCGGTCCAGCGGCGCGAGCACATCCAGTTCCGTCCAGACCGGATCTTCTTTCGTTAAAGTCATGACGATGTGTTCCAGACTGCGTTGGTAGAAGCGGATCGTTTCCTCGCGGTAGCGCTGGTTCTCAAACTCAAAGCAGAAATGCCAGCGCTCCGCTTCCCAATAAACCTCCGCGGTTAACGGCAGCTTGCTTAATCCGGTCGGGACGGGCTGATAACCCAAGGTCTGCCCCGCTAAGCGCAGCTGGTCAGCCGCGATCGGCCGCAGCGAAAACATCATGTCGAACACGGCGTTGCCGCCGGCCTGCCGGGGCAGATTGAGCATCCGGATCAGATCTTCCAGACCGACGGCCTGATGATCCTGGATCGCCGCAAGCTGGTTCTGTACCCGCGTCAGCAGTTCGCGGATCCGCATCTGAGGCTCAAATTGAAATGATAACGGCAGCGTATGCATGAATAATCCCGGCATCGCCTGTGTCGCGGCCTGCGTCCGGCCGCTGACCGGCATTCCAAGAGTGACCCGGTCGGTTTGATTCCAGCGGGCCAGCTGGAGCAGCACGGCGCTGGCAAAGACAGCGGCCGGGGTCAGCTGATTGGCGGCGCAGAACGTCCGGATTCTTTCTGAATCCTCCAGACTCAGATCATAGACGAGCTGGCTGCCGCCGGGATGCGTCTGTTCCCGCCGGTCCTGCGGCAGAAGCTGCGGTTTCGGCAGCGGCGTCAGCGTCTTTTGCCAGAATTCAAGGTCTGCTTCAGCCGGCCCGTCCTGCATCGCCCACGCCGCATCTTTATAAGTGAGCGGTGTTTTCCGGGATTCTCCGCGGTACAGCCGGTCAAGATGATCAAGCAATAACGGCGTTGTCAGTCCGTCGCTGATCAGATGATGCATGTCTAATCCCAGCGCCCAGCCCTCTTTGCGATGAATGAAAGCGGCGGTAAACAGCGGCGGACTGGCCAGATCCATCGGTCGGATCAGCGCTGCAGGATCCCAGTCGGGTCCCGCTTCGATGCTTTCGACATGGAAGCTGACGGTTTGATGAATCTGCATTTTAATTTCCCCGCCGTCCAGGACAAAGCCGGTGCGCAGCAGTTCTTCTTCCTGAACCAGTTGGCCTAACGCCTGATGTAAGCGGTCGAGATCGAGGTCCGCGGGCAGCGTGAACAAGCCCGGCATGTGATACGCGTCGTTTTCCGGATCGGCAAGCAGATCCGCCAGAATCGCTTTCTGTTGAAAGCTCAGCGGATAGAATGCCTGCCTGGGGGCTGGCTGCAGCTGTGGCTCCACGGCAGACTGACCGCCGTCGAGCACTTCACCGATCGCCGCGGCGGTGCGCAGATGATAAAGATCCGCCGTTTTTAAACGGATCTGAAATTTTTCTTCAATTAAGCTTAACAATTCCATCGCGATCAGGGAATCTCCGCCGGAAGCGAAATAATCGCTGTCCAGCTGCATATCCGGCCGCTTTAAGAGCGTTCGCAGCTGATCGAGCAGCCAACGCTGAGCGAAGGACGCATCGGCGGTGTTCTCCGCTTGCGGGGATGGCGTCAGCGGCGGCAGCCGGTCGGGATCCAGCTTGCCGTTAGCCGTGAGCGGCAGGGCGTCGACCGCGATATAAACAGAGGGAACCACCGGTGCGGGCAGCTGCTCCATCAACGCCCGCCGCAGTCCAGCCGGATCGACCGGCTGATCGCTGACGATGTAGGCCGCCACCGTGCGGTCATTTTGAAGCACGACCGCGGCGTTTTGAATGTGCGGCAGCCGGCTTAGCTGCGCGGCGATTTCCTGCGCTTCGATCCGGTATCCGCGCACCTTGAGCTGTTGATCCCGGCGGCCGGCGATGACGATTTCCCCATCCTGGGTCCAATAGGCCAGATCGCCCGTGCGGTAGGCTCGTTCTCCCTGCAAACAAGCCAGCGGCTGAAAGCATTCCTGCGTCTTATCCTCGTCCTGGTCATAGCCCAGCGCCAGGCAGGAACCGCTGATCCACAGCTCGCCGATACACTCGCAGGGCAGCGGCTGACCTTCAGAATCGAGCACGAGCAGGCGGCAGCCGGGCAGGGGCTGGCCGGCGGTAATCCGGCGGGCGTGCGCCAGCTCTTTCATGCAGACGCCGATCGTGGCCTCGCTGGGACCATATTGATTATAAAGCCGCGCCGCAGTCCAGCGCTTCAGCTGACGCAGCAGGGCGGAGGGATAAGCCTCCCCGCCGCAGACCAAGTATTCCAGTTGGGACGCCGCCCGGCAAAACGCCGGATGTCTGAGATAAGCCTGCAAGCGCGAAGGCGTCAGGGAAAGCATGCCGACGTGATGCCGGAGGATTAAATCGGCCAGCCGGGCCGGGTTCTCCGCCGCTTCCGCATCCGCAAATACCACGCATCGTCCGTTGAATAACGCACCAATCGATTCGATCAGAAATGCGTCGAACGCCGGGCTGCATAACGAAAGCACCGGATTTTGCGGATAGACGCCGGCCATCGCTTCGATAAAGTTGAATAAGCTGGCGGAACTGACAACGACGCCTTTGGGTGTTCCGGTTGTGCCCGAGGTGTAGACGATATACGCCGCTTCCCGGGGGGTGAAGGGACGCGGGGCGTCTGCCCGCGCCGCCAGGTGGAACTGATGGTCTTCAATTGTTTTCCAGGCCCAGCACTGCTGCGGATCCAGCTGATCGCGCAGCGCGCAGGAACTGATGATCAGATCCGCGCCCGTTTGCGCAAGCAGCGTTTTTAAGCGGTTTGCGGGCTGGGCCGGATCCAGATTGATCCACACGGCGCGGCTGAGCATCGCCGCTATCATGCCGGTGATCAGCGCTTCACCCCGCGGCAGAAGCAGCGCGATCCGCAGCGGTTCTGCCTGCGGTAACGTTAAAAACTGCGTGGCTAAAGCTTCAGCCTGAGCGTTCAGCTGATCGAAGGTCAGCCGGCGGTCCTGATCGACGACCGCCATCCTCGGTCCCTGATTCTGCACAATCTGATGCCAGCGGGCTATCAGAGTCGCCGAGGGGACGGCCGCGGCCAGCGGATTCAAGGCATATACAATACGGTCTTCTTCCGCTTCTTCCAGAATGCGCAGCCGGCTTATCGGAGTATCCGGATGCTTCAGCACGTCCTGAAGGATCGTTGTCAGACTTTGATGCAGCTGCGCGATCCGGGCTTCGCTGAAGCTCTGAACCTGATAATCGTAGTCGATCTGGAAGGCGTCGCTTTCCCGATGGCTGACGTGCAGGCACAATTCTTCTCTCTGTTCACCGCTGTAATGCCAGGCGCCGCGGAAGCGGACAGGGGTGTCCGAGGGCGGAATCAGGCGCGTGTCTTCATAGGAAAGCGCAATCGAAAACAAGGTCTCCAGTTCCGGCCGCTGCGCACGGGCCAGTTTCATGATTTCAGAAAACGGATATTTCTGATGCTTTAACAGGCGGTACCATTGATCGTTGAGCGTCTGGCAGAACTGATCGGCCGTCTGCGCGGGATCGAGCTCGCAGCGAAAAGGCAGCGTACTGACAAACATTCCGCCGGCGTATTTTTCTTTGGATTGGGAACGATTGATCACCGGCACGCCGATCACCGGTGCTTTTTGGGCGTGAATCCGGCCGAGATAAACGGCCAGTCCCAACAGGATCGTGATAAACGGGGAGATCTGGCGTTCGTTGCAGAAGACCTGAAGCCGCCGGCTCAGGCTTTCTGAAAGTATGCGGCTGTACCGCTTTCCCACCGGACTGAGAGGATAGAGCGGCGTGGTTCGTAGCGATTCCGGCGCTTCCCATGCCGCGGTTTCCCGCTGCCAGAATTGTTGATCGCGGGTATAACGGGAACTGTGCTGATAGGCCTGTTCCTGAGACAGATGTTCACAATAAGGCGTCAGCTCGGCTTCTTCCAGGCTTTCGCCAGCCTGCGCGCGGCAATACAGCGCGGCGATGCGGTTGTGCAGCAGCACCTGCGCCCAGCCGTCGGAAATCAGATGATGCGCTAAAATCAGCACACCGCCACATGTTTCTCCGGTTTGAAAACCATAAAAATGGATCAAAGGCTGATCCAATAAGGGCATCGGCGTCTGGGTCACCGCCTTTTGCCAGGCTTCAAATTCTGCCTGGGTTACCGCTGAAAAATCCAGCACGGGAAAAGACTGGGGGACAAACGGAACGAAATACTGACGCGGCCGGCCTTCCGTTAACGTCAGCTGCGTCCGCAGCGTTTCGTCGTGTTCGAGGACGGCATTCAGCGTTCGCTGTAAAGCTTCAGCGTCGAAGTATTCGTCGATAAACAAGGTCGTGCAGATATGATTGATCGGCGTGTGCGGCAGCGCCTGTTCCAGATTCCAGATGTTCTGTTGACTGAAGGACAGATCCTCGGTGTGCGTTGGCGTAGTTGTTTTCATCCGGGTTCTCCTTAAAATTAAAAGTGTGTCAGGAAGCGGTGAAGGTTTAGATTTGAATGTCAAAGTAAACATTTACTATGAGAATTATATCGGCTCAATAATCAAAAAACAAGACACGGTTCATGACTTTTTGATTCAATTTCCGTCTTGCTTTTTCAGATGGTTTCGTTTTCGCAGAATCTCTGCTTTTTCCGTTCTAAAACCCAACTTTCCTGCACAATTGGGGATTTCTCAGAAATTTTTGACGGCCGCAGAATTCTCATGTACACTTGAAATCAGAAATGAGGAAAATTCAATGAACGAAGCATCAGCATTATTTAAGGCTGCCCTGTGCGCCGGGGATCTGGCGGCGCTGCGTCAGATTCCCAAGGCGGATCTGCACAATCATTTTATGCTCGGCGGAGACCGGGAATGGATTGCGGAGCGCTGGGGCGTCCGGATCGAAGCGATTCAAGCGCCGTTAAAATCCATGGCGGAGATGGATCAATGGAGCCAGGTTTCGATCAATACGCCGTTTCCGGATCGGACAGGGCGTCTGCGTCTGCTGGAAGCGACGCTGCGTCAGGCAGTCAAAGATGGCGTGAGCGTGCTGGAAATCGGCGAGGACGTGTGGGCGCTGAAGCCTTTTTATCATGGCGATGTTGAAGACCTGCTTGCCAGCTGGAAGGCGGTCCGGGAAGCGGCCGCGCCGCAGATAGAACTGCGTTTTCAGATTGGAATCTCGCGCCATTGCGGCGTTCCTTATCTGATGGAAAAACTGGCGCCGTTCTGGGACCGGCCGGAGTTTTATTCGCTGGATTTATATGGTGATGAGCAAGCGCAGCCGATTGAGAATTTCATTCCCCTCTACCGCCGCGCCCGCCAAAGCGGCTGGGTCTTAAAAGCCCATGTCGGCGAATGGGGAAGCGCGCAAGATGTCCGTCAGGCTGTCGAATGCCTGGATCTCGACGAGGTCCAGCATGGGATCGCCGCCGCCCAGGATCCTGCCGTCATGGAGCTTCTGAGGCAGAAACAAGTCCGACTGAACATTACGCCGACGAGCAACCGCCTGCTGGGCCGCGTCGCTTCTCTGGCGGATCATCCGATTGCACGGTTAAAGCGGGCGGGCATCCCGGTTACGATCAACTCCGACGACGTTCTGATCTTTGACAGCGACGTATCGAAAGAATATCTGCGGCTGTACAAAGCGGGAACGTTAACGGCTGAGGAACTGAATGAAATCCGACAGGAAGGCTTAAAATAACTCGCTTTACGGCGGTTTAAGCGTCGGGCAAGAAAACGTTGCGTGACAAATCAACGGGGTTTCCTTTACAATCGGGATGAGGTGAAGAGCAATGAAAACTTTGGGTGAAAAAATCGCTGGACTGCGGCAGGAGAGAAACATGACGCAGCAGGCGTTCGCGGATGTCATGGGCGTGACCCGCCAGGCGATATCGAACTGGGAGCGGAATAAGACGGAACCGGATGTCGCCGCGCTGAAGAAGATCGGACAGGTGTTCGGCATCGATATGAACGAACTGTTGACCGATATCCACCTGGAACGCCAGGCGATCGATACACGGCCGTTAACCCGACTCTTTTTGGCGATTCTGGCGACTCATTTGGGATCGTTGCTTTGGTTGTGCGCAACGACGTCCACGATGAAGGAAGCGCTGAGCCGGTATGGCTTTCGGTTTGTCTTTGTGCTGATCGCGCTGTCGATCTATGCGGTGTTTACCTATTGCATTCGCAGCCGTGATTTCTCGCTGTTGTCTGGTTATGATCCGCATGCGCCGTATGATCTGGACGTGATGGCGGACATGACGGCGGCGATGGCAACGATGATTCTGACCGATACGCTGAGCTTTTCAATTCTGAGCTGTTTGTTGGAAGGGCAGCTTTCTGAATCTCTGTCGATGGTTTTGTTTGTGATGTACCTGGCAGGCTTTGTCCTGTCCATTCTCCTCGTTAATGTGAAATATAAGGACCGGATTTACCGGGATCCGGATTATCCCGACAAGATCCGCAGCGGGAATCGCATTTCAATTTTCTTCGCCGCGGCGGTGATGGCGGGAGCGATGATTCTGATTCTTTCCGGCATGTTGGGCTGGGTGGGTCATAATTCCCCCAAAGCTGCATTTCAGGTCCTTCTTTTTCTGCCCTATATCCTGTTGAATGTCGTCTGGATGATGATCGAGCAGGATAAACTGCACCGGCTGATCGAGCGTGGGGAAGTCTATCGCTTCGGCAAAAATACGCTGGGCGTGGCGGTGGCGGATGGAATTCTGCTGGGATTGATCCTGTTGATCAGCTGGGCTTAGCCGAGTGAAAGGGTTTCAGCTTTCTGGAAATTCCAGAATCGTGTATAATAAGAATAAAGAATCTGAACGGAGGTGTTGAAAATGTCAAAATGGATCGATGATCAGATTGTCATTGACTTTCCGGTTCCTTCTTCAATTCGCCAGATCATCAGCGAATTGGAAAAATACGATAAGGAAGAAGATGTTTATTTTTACTTTGACCGCAGTGAGTGGTTGGAGAATGCGACAAAAGATTATGTTTATGAAAGAGTGCTGACAGAAGAACAAAGAGAACTGTTGATTCAAAAATATAGTTAGGAGGTCCAGGGACAGAGGAGTTCGGTGCGACTGTCCCGATATTCGAATATATCGAAAGTTATATTTATGGAATTCTTGGCTATGAAGTTCAGCAAACGCTGTTAGGAATAAAGAATAATGAACTAGTTGTTGCCTGTAAGAATTTTACAGACCTTAATCGACGATGCAAGAATATCGTGGATTAAAAAAGCGTTTATAACAAAGACTCAAAGAACAAACACATTAAACCCTGACAGAATATCCGAGGGAAACCATTTTACTTTTTCTTTCTTGAACGAAGGCTTGTGCTGAAAAACAAACTAGGTTATAATATTCATGGCTTTAATTTAGTGCAGAGACACTAAGAAGGCATACACAAAAATTAAGATGAATCTGCGTACTTTTCGTGTAACCTTCAAAAGCCTGTTTTTGAAGGCTTTTTTATGCAGAAACGGAGGATTCCTGATGAACAGCTTATTCCAACTCAGCTCCCTTTCCGTCGACGAGATCCAGCATCTTCTCGATGTTGCCGAACAATGCCGGCAAGGCCGGTTCATCGACAGCGAGAAAGGAAAAATCGTTGCCAACCTGTTTTTTGAACCATCCACCCGGACCCAGTACAGCTTCAATACCGCTGAGGAAAAACTGGGCATGAAGGTGATCAACTTCAACGCTCAGGCTTCTTCGATGCAGAAGGGCGAAACCTTCTACGATACGGTCAAAACGTTTGAGAGCTTCGGCATCGACGCGGTGGTGATCCGCAACCGGCAGGATGAATACTACAAGCAGCTGCAGGGCCGAATCAACATTCCAATCCTCAACGCCGGCGACGGCAAGAAAGACCACCCAACCCAGTCGCTGCTCGATTTGATGACGATCCGCCAGGAGTTCGGTCACTTTGACGGCCTGAAAATCGCGATTGTCGGCGACGTAAAATACTCCCGCGTCGCCCATACCAACATCGAGGTCATGCAGCGCTTAGGCATGCAATGCTTCATCAGCGGACCGGAGGAATACCGCGATCCGCAGTACGATTACATCGATTTCGATCAGGCGGTGAAGGACATGGACGTGATCATGCTGCTGCGGGTGCAGCACGAACGGCATGAACAGGCGATGTCCCTGACCCAGGAAGAATACCATGCGCGCTACGGTTTGACTTTGGAGCGGGTAAAAGCGATGAAGGACACCGCGATCATCATGCACCCGGCGCCGTTTAACCGCGGCGTAGAAATTGCCGATGAGGTCGTGGAATGCAGAAAATCCCGCATCTTCAAACAGATCAACAACGGCGTGTTCGTGCGCATGGCGGTGCTGAAACGCGCAATGGAGGGACGATAAATGAGCTTTTTAATGCAGAACGGCGAGGTGCTCTACCGCGGCAAGGTCCGCAAAATGGACGTCCTGGTCGACGATCTGGGCCGGGTCACGGCTGCGGATCAGATCGATCTGACGGCGGAGGACGTGGACGAGGTGATCGACGCGTCAAGCCTGCTGATCGCACCGGGACTGATCGATCCGCATGTGCATCTGCGCGAGCCGGGCTTTGAATACAAGGAAACGATCGCTTCCGGAACCGCAGCTGCGGCCAAGGGCGGCTACACGACGATCATGGCAATGCCCAACCTCAATCCGGTGCCGGACACACTCGAACACTTAAAGGTGCAGCAGGACCGGATCCGCTACAACGCAAAAATCCAGGTCATTCCCTATGCCGCCATCACCCGGGGGCAGAAGGGCGTCGGCGAGCTGGTCGATTTCGACGCGCTGGCCTCGGAGGTGATCGCCTTCTCCGACGACGGCAAGGGCGTGCAGGAAGAAGCGATGATGCGCCAGGCGATGCTGGCGGCCAAGCGCAACAACTGCCTGATCGTCGCGCATTGCGAGGATGAAAGTTTGATCGCCAAGGGGGCCTGCATCCATGCGGGCCGCAAGGCGGAGGAACTCGGCTTGATTGGCATCAGCAGCGCCAGCGAGTACCAACAGATCGAACGCGATCTCAGACTGGCGGAGGAAACCGGCTGTCAATATCATATCTGCCACATTTCCTGTAAGGAATCCGTCGAACTGGTCCGCCAGGCGAAACAGCGCGGCGTCCAGGTCAGCTGCGAGGTCACGCCGCATCACCTGTTATTGTGCGAGGACGACATCAGCGCCGACGACGGCCGCTTCAAGATGAATCCGCCGCTGCGCACTAAGGCCGATCAGGAAGCCCTGATCGCGGGCATTCAGGACGGCACGATCGACATGATCGCAACCGACCACGCACCGCACAGCGCGGAAGAAAAAGCGAAGGGTCTGCAGGGCAGTGCGATGGGCATCGTCGGTCTTGAAACCGCGTTTGAGCTGATCTACACCTATCTTGTCCGCACCGGCAAGATCACGCTGGAAAAGTGCTTTGAACTGATGAGCTACAACTGCGCCGACATCTTCGGCATCGAGGGCGGCGAGATCGTCAACTTTGAAAAGGCCAATCTGGCCGTCTTCAACTTAAATCAACGCGAAAAAATCAATCCGAAAACCTTTGTCTCCCAGGGCAAAAGCACGCCGTTTGAAGGCTGGTGGGCGATGGGCCGCTGCGTGATGACGGTGGCGGACGGACAGATCGTGTATAGAGAGGGGCTATAAACAATGGATCGTAAACTCGTATTACAAAACGGCATGGAGCTGGAAGCCAAGGGCTTCGGCAGCCAGAAAGAAGTGATTGCCGAGCTGGTGTTCAACACGTCGATGGTCGGCTATCAGGAGATTCTCAGCGATCCCTCCTATACCGAACAGATCGTCGTTATGACCTATCCGCTGATCGGCAACTACGGCATCATCGACGAAGACTATGAATCCAAGCAGATCGGACCGAAGGGCTTCATCGTCCGCGAATACAACGACAAGCCAAGCAACTTCCGCTACACCAAGACGCTCAACGAGCTGCTGGAAGAAAACGAGGTGCCGGGCCTGACGCATCTGGACACCCGGAAATTGACGCGGATTCTGCGCGATGAAGGCGCGATGCTCGGTCTGATCTGCGACTCAGACGTATCCCACGAGGAAGCGATGGCAAAGCTGGCGGCCTACAGCGCTCCAAAGGATCTGGTCGCGCGCGTCTCGTGCAGGAAAAAATGGTATTCCCGCTGCGCCAATCCGCGCTTCAATGTCGTCGCGATCGACTGCGGCATCAAATACAACATCATCCGCGAGCTGAACCGCTATGGCTGCAACGTCACAATCGTGCCGTACAACACTTCATATGAAACGATCATGGCGCTCAATCCGGACGGCATCTTCCTGTCCAACGGGCCGGGCGATCCGGAAAACGTGCCGGAAGTCGTTGAACTGATCCGTCAGCTCCAGGGCAAGAAGCCGATCTTCGGCATCTGTCTGGGTCACCAGATGATCGCGCTGGCCAATGGCTTGCGTACCTACAAGCTGAAATTCGGCCACCGGGGCGGCAATCATCCGGTGAAAAATCTGTTGACCGGCAAGGTCGAGATCACTTCCCAGAACCACAGCTACGCGGTCAGCACGGACGGAATTGAAAAGACCCGCGTCGAGATTACGCATATCAACCTGCTGGATCAGACTGTCGAGGGCCTGCGGATTGACGAGGACCGCATCTTCTCAACCCAGTACCATCCGGAATCCGCTTCCGGACCGGAGGATTCCAAGTACCTGTTCGGGTTGTTCATTCACAACATGGAAGCTATGAAGGAGGGCCGTTAAGATGCCGAAAAGAACGGATATTCATAAAATCTTAGTCATTGGCTCAGGACCGATCGTCATCGGTCAGGCCGCGGAATTTGACTACGCCGGCACCCAGGCCTGCCTGGCCTTGCGCGAGGAGGGCTATGAGGTCATCCTGATCAACTCCAATCCGGCGACGATCATGACCGATACCAACATTGCCGACAAGGTCTACATGGAACCGCTGACGCTGGAATATGTGTCCCGCATCATCCGCAAGGAACGCCCGGACGCGATTCTGCCGACGCTGGGCGGCCAGACCGGCTTAAACATGGCGATGCAGCTGGCGAAAAAAGGCGTGCTGGAAGAATGCCGTTGCGAGATTCTCGGTACCGACTTTGAATCGATCGATCAGGCGGAGGACCGCCAGCGCTTCAAGGACCTGTGCCTGCGGATCGGTCAGCCATGCCTGGAATCCTATGTCGCCCGCACGATTGAGGAAGTCGTGGAGTATGCCAACAAGATCGGCTATCCGGTCGTGCTGCGTCCGGCGTTTACGCTGGGCGGCACCGGCGGCGGCTTTGCCTACGACGACGATGAAGTCATCGCGCTGGGCAAAAACGCCCTCAAGCTGTCCCCGGTCAGCGAGGTTTTAGTTGAAAAGTCGATCAAGGGCTATAAAGAAATTGAATTTGAAGTCATGCGCGATCACAATGATACCGCGATCGTAATCTGCAGCATGGAAAATATTGATCCGGTCGGCGTGCACACCGGCGACTCGATGGTCGTCGCTCCCTGCCAGACGCTGTCCAACAAGGAATATCAGCTGCTGCGCAACGCCGCGCTGACGCTGATCCGCGAATTAAAGATCGAAGGCGGCTGCAACGTGCAGTTCGCGCTCGATCCGTTCTCCTTTGATTACTACGTCATCGAGGTCAACCCGCGTGTATCCCGGTCCTCGGCGCTGGCGTCCAAGGCGGCCGGATTCCCGATTGCCCGCGTTTCCAGCAAGATCGCCGTCGGCCTGACGCTGGACGAAATTCCGATTGCCAACACTCCGGCTTCCTTTGAGCCGACGATCGACTACGTCGTGACCAAGATCGCGCGCTTCCCGTTCGATAAGTTCGCCAAGGCCGATCACACGCTGAGCACGCAGATGAAGGCGACCGGCGAGGTCATGAGCATCGGCCGGACGATGGAGGAAAGCCTGCTGAAAGCGGTGCGTTCACTGGAAATCGGCGTCGATCACATCTACCTTGAAAAGTTCGATTCTTTGACGACCGAGGAGCTGCTGGAAAACATCAAGACCCCGACCGACGAACGGCTGTACGCGATTGCCGAGCTGTTCCGCCGCAAGGTCGACATGATGCTGATCTACGACGCGACCAAGATCGACGCATTCTTCCTCGATAAGATCCACCACATCATTTCCGTGGAGGAACGGGTGAAGGCCGATCCGAGCGAGGAAAACATCCGCAAAGCCAAGCGCTTAGGCTTCTCCGATAAATACCTGGGCAAAATTCTGGGCAAGAGCGAGCTGGAAATGGTGTCGTGGCGCCGCGAGCACAATCTGCGGCCGGTCTACAAGATGATCGACACCTGCGCCGGGGAGTTCAGCGCCTACGTCCCGTACTTCTATTCCACCTACGAGGAGGAAAACGAAAGCCTCGTCACCGACAAGCCGTCGATTCTGGTGCTGGGCTCCGGCCCGATCCGCATCGGCCAGGGCGTGGAATTTGATTACTCCACGGTGCATGCGATCTGGGCGATCCAGCAGGCCGGCTACGAAGCGATCGTCATCAACAACAACCCGGAAACCGTTTCGACCGACTACTCGATCAGCGATAAGCTGTACTTTGAACCATTGTGCATCGAGGACGTCATGAACGTTATCGACCTGGAAAAGCCGCAGGGCGTCATCGTGTCGCTGGGCGGCCAGACGGCGATCAATTTGGCAGACCGGCTGAACAAGCTGAACGTGCCGATCATCGGCACCGGTACCGAAGCGATTGACAAGGCGGAAAACCGCGATCTGTTTGAGAAGGTCGTTACGGAATGCGGCATCCCGCAGCCGCTGGGCCAGGCTGTCACCAACATTGAGGACGGTCTGAAGGTTGCCAACCGGATCGGCTATCCGGTCTTAGTGCGGCCAAGCTATGTTCTGGGCGGCCGGGCGATGCAGATCGTGCATCAGGATGAGGAGCTGATCGAATACCTGACCAGTGCGGTTAAGATTGATCAGGATCAGCCGGTCTTAGTCGATAAGTACATCCATGGCTGCGAGGTTGAAGTCGATGCGATCTGCGACGGCAAAGACGTGTTCATCCCGGGCATCATGCAGCTGGTTGAAGCGACCGGCGTGCACTCCGGCGACTCGATGAGCGTCTATCCGCCATACTCCCTGAGCGATAAGGTCAAGGCGACGATTCAGGAATACACGGTGAAGCTGGGACTGGCGATCGGCATTGAAGGGCTGTTTAACATTCAGTTCATCGTCGATGAAAACGACGAGGTGTCGGTCATTGAGGTCAATCCGCGTTCCTCGCGCTCGGTGCCGTTCTTATCCAAGGCGACCGGCGTGCCGATGGCCAATATCGCGACCAAGGTCATGCTGGGGAGAAGCTTAAAGGATCAGGGCTATGCGACCGAGGTCATGGCGGAAAAGAAACGGTTCTACGTCAAGAGCCCGACATTCAGCTTCTCCAAGCTGCACGGACTGGACGCCTATCTGTCCCCGGAAATGAAATCGACCGGCGAGGCGATCGGCTACGACGATTCCCTCAACCGCGCGCTGTACAAGTCGCTGCAGGCCTCCAACATGCGCGTCGTCAACTACGGCACAGTGCTGGTCACCTTGGCCGATCAGGACAAGGACCGGGCGATTCCACTGGTTCGCCGGTTCTACGATCTGGGCTTCAACATCGAAGCGACCTCCGGCACGGCCAAGCTCTTGAAAGCGCACGGCATCAAGACGCGCGAAAAGAAAAAAATCTCCGAAGGCTCCGAGGAAATCCTCGATTCAATCCGCAAGGGCCACGTCACTTATATCCTCAACACCTTGTCCTCCAACGATTCCCGCACCTCCAAGGACGGCTATCAGATCCGCCGGTGCGCCGTGGAAAACAACGTGACCGTCTTTACCTCGCTGGATACCGTCAACGTCTTATTGGATGTGCTGGAAGAAATCACAATGGGCGTTTCGACGATTGATCAGAATTAAGGAGGAGTTATGGGAGAGCGCATAAAACAATACCGGATCATCTCCAACTGGAATCTTGCCGACCAGGTCTATGAAATGGAGCTGGAAGGGGATTCCTCCTGGATCACCCATCCCGGTCAGTTTCTCAACGTCACGATCGACAACGCCTATCTCAAGCGGCCGATCAGCATCTGCGACTGGAACGAGAACGGCCTGACGATCATCTACAAGGTCGTCGGCTTCGGTACGAAGCAGATGTCTCAAAAACAGCCTGGCGAACGGCTGGAATGTCTGGTTGGTCTGGGCAACGGCTTCACGCCGGAAGTCTTCGATGAAAAAAAGGTGCTGCTGGTCGGCGGGGGCGTCGGCGTGCCGCCGCTCTACGGGCTGGCAAAAACGTGTTTGAAGCAGGGCAAGCAGCCGGTTGTGATTCTCGGCTTTACTTCGGAAAAAGATATTTTCTATATCAAGAAGTTTGCGGATCTGGGCTGCGACGTCAAGCTCAGCACCAACGACGGCAGCCAAGGCGTCAAGGGCTTTGTCAGCGACGTCATGGTTCAGGAAGGTCTGACCAATCTGCCGTACTTCGCCTGCGGCCCGATGCCGATGCTGAAGGCAGTCTGGAGAACCTCAAACGCTCCGGGTCAGCTGTCCTTTGAGGAACGCATGGGCTGCGGCTTCGGCGCATGCATGGGCTGCAGCTGCGAGACGATTTCCGGCCCGAAACGCATCTGTAAGGAAGGCCCGGTGCTTTCCAGTCAGGAGGTCTTATGGACGAAAGATTAAAGGTCACGCTGTCCGGCTGGGAGCTGGACAACCCGGTCATCCCGGCCAGCGGAACTTTCGGGTTCGGCTATGAGTTTGCGGATTTCTACGACATCAACATCCTCGGCTCGATCGCGACCAAGGGCACGACCCGCGAGGCGCGCTTCGGCAACCCGACGCCGCGGATCGCAGAGTGCGAACGGGGTATGATCAATGCCGTTGGCTTACAGAACCCGGGCATCGACAAGGTCATCAGCGAGGAATTTCCGAAGCTGAAACAGGTCTACCAGAAAAAAGTCGTCGCTAACGTTTCCGGCTTCTCCAAAGAGGAATACGTCGAATGTGCGAAAAAGATGGACGCGCAGGACATCGTCGGCATCCTGGAGGTCAACATCAGCTGTCCGAATGTGCATGGCGGGGGCATGAGCTTCGGCGTCAGTCCGGACACCGCGGCCGAGATCACCCGTGCGGTCAAGGCGGTCACCACCAAGCCGGTCTACATCAAGCTGTCGCCGAACGTCACCGATATCGTCGCGATTGCCAAAGCTTGTGAAGAGGCCGGGGCGGACGGAATCTCGATGATCAACACGTTATTGGGCGCGCGCTTCGATCTGCGCACGGGCAGGCCGATCATCGCCAACGTTATGGGCGGCTTCTCCGGCCCGGCGATCAAGCCGGTCGCCTTACGGATGGTGTATCAGGTATATGAAGCGGTCAAACTGCCGATCATCGGGATCGGCGGCATCGCCAGCGCCGAGGACGTCATCGAAATGATGTACGCCGGGGCCACGGCGGTGGAGATCGGCGCGGAGAACCTGCGCAATCCGTATGTCTGCAAGGAAATTATCGAACGGCTGCCATCCTTAATGGATGAACTGAACATTGAAAAATTGAGTGACATAATAGGGAGGGCTCACCAATGATGAAAGAACGAGATGTAATGATCGCCTGCGACTTTTCAACCAAAGCGGAAACGATGGCGTTTCTGGACAAGTTTACCGAGGAAAAGCCGTATGTGAAAATCGGCATGGAGCTGTTTTATGCGGAAGGTCCGGACATGGTTCGTGAGATCAAGGCGCGCGGCCATAAGATTTTCCTCGATCTGAAGCTGCATGATATTCCCAACACCGTGAAGAAAGCGATGCGCAACATCGCGCTGCTGGACGTCGATATGACCAACGTCCATGCCGCCGGTACGATCGAAATGATGAAAGCCGCGCAGGAAGCGATCGACGAGGTCGGCGCGCATACGAAGCTGATCGCCGTTACGCAGCTGACCAGCACCAGCGAGGACCGGATGCGGAATGAACTGTGGATCGATCATCCGCTGACCGAAACCGTCCAGCATTACGCACACAATGCGGAAATCGCCGGCCTGGCCGGGGTTGTATGCAGCCCGCTGGAAGCGGATCTGGTGCATCAGGTCTGCGGTGAAAACTTCCTTACCGTCACGCCGGGCATCCGTTTTGCGGATGACGCCAAGGGCGATCAGGTCCGTGTCACGACGCCGGCCAAGGCCCGCGAGATCGGCGCCGACTACATCGTCGTCGGTCGTTCGATTACCGCCAGCAAGGATCCGGTAGCCAGCTACCGCCGCTGCGTCAGAGAATTTGTGGAGGGAGAATAACCATGAGCACAGAGAAAAACATTGCCAAGCATTTACTGGACATCAAAGCGGTTTTCTTAAAGCCGAATGATCCGTTCACCTGGGCCAGCGGGATCAAATCGCCGATCTACTGCGATAACCGCCTGACCTTATCTTATCCGGAGGTCCGCGACGACGTGGAGCACGCGATCGCCGAGATCATCAAAACGCACTATCCGGAATGTGAAGCGGTCATGGGCACCAGCACTGCCGGTATCGCGCATGCCGCGCTGGTCGCTCAGATTCTGAACCTGCCGATGGGCTACGTCCGTTCCAGCGCCAAGGATCACGGCCGCACCAATCAGATTGAGGGACGCTGCGAGCCGGGGACGAAGGTCGTCGTCGTCGAAGATTTGATCTCCACCGGCGGCAGCTGCATCGACGTCGTCAATGTGCTGCGCGAAGCGGGCGCGGAAGTCCTGGGTATCGCGTCGATTTTCACCTATGGCCTGCAGAAGGGCCTTGACCGGCTGGCGGCCGCAGACGTAAAGAACGTATCGGCGTCCAACTATGATGCGCTGATCGAAGTCGCCGTAGAAACCGGCTACATCAGCGCCGATGATGTCAAGAAGCTCCAGGCGTTCCGGGCGAATCCGTCGGATTCCAGCTGGATGAGTCTGTAAATTGAATATTTAAACAAAGAAAGGGCTGAGTTGTAAAATTCGGCTCTTTTTTTGTTGAATAAAATAATATCATAACCGTATATTTGTATATTTTTTATAATATTATGCGATTATAACCATAAAAACTAGCGTAAATTGCTAAAAGTATAATAAAAAGAGAATGAAGCGAACTTATGATAAATAGAACTTTGTCCGTTGATAGAATTATACCTTTCATCAATATGTGTTTATCAAAATCCTGATAGGCATCTGCCGCTGTGAAAAGACTCCGTTACAGTGTATTAGGCTATTCTTCCGACAATACGGCAGCCATGTTGGAAAATGTAGTTTATCTGGAATTACTGCGTCGCGGATATGAGGTCACTGTTGGAAAGCTGGATACTGCTGAAATCGATTTTGTCGCCATGAAGCAGGAGAATAAGCTGTATATTCAGGTTGCCCAGGAGATTGGATCCGCGGAGACAGAGAAACGTGAATTTGGAAAATTATTGGATATTCGGGACAATTATCCGAAATATGTATTACGAACCGATATTTTCGCAGGCGGCAATGTGGAGGGAATTAAGACAATGCCCATTGCGGATTTTCTGTTAAGTCAGGAATTTTAAGAAAATTACAGTTTGCAAGAACGGACATAAAAAGCTGATCGGTTCATTCCAGGAAAATAACTTCATTCCTGTTATGAATCATCAGCTTTTCTTATTTTAGTTTTCAGGAATTTCCACGGCCAGTTTGCCTTACGGAAGTAAGATTTTGATTAGCGGGGAAGTGATCCTGCTTTTGATTCTAACGTATAATAAATTTGATCATAAAAGCTTTTTCCTAAATAAGATTTACAGGATTTCATTCAGTCTGATTCTAAGTTTGATTCAGCTCGCAGATAGCCTTGAACAGGAAACAGAGTCATTCTGTCTGATTCAAAGAAAAAAACGTTTGAAATCTATTTGTGTGGTATAATTTAAAGGAAGGGAATGACTAATATGCAAATTTTAAGAATAAAAGCAAATCACTATAAAAACTGCAGCAACGGGTTGCATATTGATTTTGTACCCACAGCCAGAAAAACAGAGGAAGATAAAACCTACGAATTAAATCAGATCAACGATTCACTGTTTGTTTTTTCAACGACAGCGATCGTAGGAAAAAATGCTTCTGGTAAAACAAGCCTGCTGAAACTGATTGAGAATGTTTATCGGATATTGGGTTCATTCCAATTAGAGGATGAGCTGATGTCAATCAGCGGTACGCAGCTGGAAATCACGTTTTATCACGAAAATCGGCTGTTTCGCTATGAAACAGAACTGGTCAGGCAGAACAATCTGGGTAAAAACTTGTCCTTCACCCAGGAAAGGATCTTTGTTTCAGATTATTTTAAGTCAAAATCAAAATTGATATTTTCACCGGAGATTTACACGGAACTCAAACTTAAACGTGAACTGCCGGACAATATTTCTATTCTGTTTTATATTTTAAAGGAGCGGAAGAACTATGCATATTACTACGATGATTTGAAAGATCAGGATGATATGCTTCATGCTGCTTATGATTTCTATAAAAATCATGGTATTAATAAAAAATATTGGAAACATATCCTGCATTTGTTTGATGATAATATCATGGATTTGGAGGAAATCAACAGCGAACTTTTCCGGCTGACGTATTTAGACCGGTCGATGGACCTCAGCGCAAAGGAATTACTGACAATGCTTTCGAGCGGCACGATCAAGGGAATCGCGCTGTATACAGCGGCTATTCAGGCGCTGCAGGAAGGCAGCGGTTTTATCATAGATGAAATTGAAAATCATTTTCACAAAACACTGGTCGAGAATTTGATCAGTATGTTCAAAGATAAGGCTGTTAATAAGAAAGGGGCAGTTTTGATCTTTTCAACACATTATTGCGAACTATTGGATCTGTTTGGCCGCAACGATAATATCTGGATTTCAAAGTCAGAAAAACAGATCATATTAACGAATATGTATCGTGACTATTCAGTCAGAAATGATTTGTTAAAAAGCCGGAAATTTTATGATGACAACTTTGGGACCGCTGTCAGTTATGAAATGCTAATGAATCTGAAAAGAGCGCTTATGAATGAGTAAACTTTTGGTGCTTTGCGAAGGTCCTAACGAAAAGAAAATTGTAGAGCTACTGCTCAGAGATAACCGGCTACTATTTAATACTGAAGATTTAATCGGTTTAGTACCCTATCATGCCCGTCAATTAGATTCTCCAGTTGTTCAAAGTGCCTTGAATATGTATTCGGGACCTTTTGATATTTACAGAATCGGAGATACGCAGACGGATAAATTAAGAATTCCGGGTCATCTGAAATCACGGATCGGGTCGATATCTAAAATTTGTACGAAACCGGAACTCGAAATTTTATTGATTATCAATGAGAACTTGATCCATGTATGGCAACGATCAGGGAAAAGACCTAAAGATTTCGCGAAAAAAGAAATTCAGTTCCAGCGCCGCCGCTATGATAATTCATCACAATTTTATGAGGAGTATTATGGTCGTCGGATAGATTTACTGATCGAGAATTTAAAAGAGTACAAACGCACGAAGCGACATGATCGGGATGAGTTATTTCTTGCTGATTTTATTCGTGAAATGAAATAAATAGGACTTGTTTAGATTCAATAAACAAGAAAAAAGCTGATCGGTTCATTCCAGGAAAATAACTTCGTTCCTGTTGTGAATCATCAGCTTTTCTTATTTTAGTTTTCAGGGATTTCCACAGGCAGTTTGCCTTCCGGAAGTAAGGTTCCGTTGAGTACCGAGATAATTGACTGCACCGCGGCAGGGGTATAGCCATACGTGCAAAGAACGGTCGGCGCGTCGTTTAGATATTGCAGATCGTAGGGACTGCCCGCACAGATGACGACAACCGGTTTTTCAGTTTCAAGCAGCTGATCCAGCAAATTCTTCTGATTTGGAGAATCCGTCATGTTGTAGACCAACAAAACAAGTGTATCGTAACCGGAGGCCCGCTGCAGAATATCGTCGATTTCCGACTGAGTCGGATCCTGATGAACATTTACGGCCTTGCCGAATAAGGAATCCGCGGCCACTTCGCCGAAACTCTTTTTATCGAATTCCAGCGGATAGACGCAAGGAAAGGAAATGAACAAGGTGCTGTCTGTCGGCAGCGGCAGCGCTGAAATTTCATCGCGGATCAACGTCATGCTTTGATCTGTCGTTTCCTGAACGAGCACCTGGTGGGATTCCAGATCGATTTCATACGGCGCATGATTGAATTCGCCGTTATCCTCGAACAAGCCATAATCATTTTTAATCCGCAGGATGGAAAGAACTGCGTCGTCTAACCGCTCAGCGCTGATGGTTCCCTGATTGACAGCTTCAATTAAAGCTTCGATCACCGGCGTCTGAACGTCTTCGCTGTCTGGCTGCAGGACTTTGCCATCGCCCAGAATCAACATGTCCACGCCGGCCTGAATCGCCTGAACCGCGGCTTCTGCCATTCCGTAATGCGATTGAATCGCATCCATCTGCAGGCTGTCGCTAATGACGATTCCATTGTAACCCAACTCATCCTTTAACAGATCTGTAATGATCGTTTTGGATAAGGTCGCAGGAATCTTTTCTTTTTCAATTTTCGGGAACAGGATATGCGAAGTCATAATCGCGCTGACGCCGCTGCGGATCGCCGTTTCAAACGGAATCAATTCCGTTTCTTTCAGTTGATCCAACGTCTTATTGACGGTGGGCAGGGCGAAATGCGAATCTTCGCCTGTATCTCCATGCCCTGGGAAATGCTTTGCTACGCTGACCACGCCGCCTTCCTGCAAGCCTTTGATCCAGGTCGAAGCAAAACTGGCGACAGCTTTCGGGTCATCGCCATACGAGCGCAGATGGATCACCGGATTGTCCGGATTGGAGTTGACGTCGAGCACCGGCGCAAAGTTCATATTGAAGCCCATGCCGGAAAGCTCGTCCGCCATCGACCAGGCCAGCGAATACAGATTCTCCTGCCGGCCGGCTGCGATGGCCATCGGGGACGGGAAAATCGTGACGCCTTCGCGCACCCGGTTGACCATCCCGCCTTCCTGATCAATTCCAATGAACGCCGGAATCTGGGTGGCGCCGCGGATTGTGCTCTGGAGCTGACCGGTCAGCATCGTCGCCTGTTCAGCGTTTTCGATGTTTTTCGCGTACACGATGACGTTGCCGATCTTATTGGTTCTGAGCCAGGCTTCGGTTTTGGTATCGACTTCTGTCGTTTCAAAAGAAACGATCACCAGCTGCCCCACTTTCTCCTGCACGTCCATCTTTGCGACAAGTTCTTTTAGCTGTTGATCATTCAGTTTTTCTGAAACCGTGCTGTCAGAAGGCGTTGGGCTGGGCGAAATTTCCGGATTGGGCACCGGCTCCGGACGGCTGCAGCCTGCGAGCATCAACAACGACAGGATCATTGCGGTCCACCGCCGGCCGTTAACAGATGAAGAAGAAGGTAAAGCAGGGGAACGATTCATCGTGCCTGCTCCTTTAAATAATCAATCACCTCAAGCAAATCATTGCGGCTTTCCTGGATCGCTTCCTTCATCTCTTCATCCGGTTTTACAAAGTCATAGATCCAGACGCTTTTCATGCCTGCCCGCTTCGCAGCGATGATGCCGAACTTGGAATCTTCCAGCACAACACAGTTCTCCGGAGCGACGCCCGCTTTCCGCGCGGCGGTTAAAAAGATTTCCGGATCCGGCTTGCCGCGAGTTACTTCATCGCCGCACACGACGCTGTCGAAGCGATACGGCTTGCCGATACTGCCTAAGAGCGTATCGACATACTCGCGGTGACTGGAGGAAGCGACGCATTTCTTAATTCCGGCTTCTTCCAGATAATCCAGCAGTTCCGTCAATCCTTTTTTATTCAGGCTGCCCTTGTTTTCACACATCCCAAAGATCTTTTTTAACCGGCCTTCGCTGATTTCCGGAAGATGCGGCTCCAGATCCTGATGGTTCTCCATGGCTTTTAAGAATAATTTGTGTCCGCAGCCGATGATCTGATAGAAAAACTCATCGTCCAGCGTAATCCCATATTGACCGGCGATTTCGCGCCAGTTTTCATTGGCGACCTTTTCAGTGTCGAACATCAGGCCGTCACAGTCAAAAATTACACATTCTATACTCACTTAATCCACCTCGAATCTCTCAAGATGATTATAATGGTTTTCAAAACAAATGGCTACTTCTTTTCCTGATTCTCTTTCATAAATGCCCGCAGGAGCTTCATGAAAGCCCGTTTTTCGATTCGTGATACATAGGAGCGGGAAATGTGTTCCTGTCTTGCGATATCCCGCTGCGTCATTTCCTGATGACCTTCCAAGCCGTAACGGCGGACGATGATGCTGTGTTCGCGCTCATCGAGCAAGCCCATGAATTGAGTCAGCTTGCGTTTGTTTTCCTCCAGCATCAATTTGTCGATGGGATCGGGCTGGTCCGGGGCGGGAATCACGTCGATCAACGTCAGTTCGCTGCCATCTTTATCCTGGCCGATCGCATCGTCCAGAGAGCGTGTCTGGAAAGCGTGCTTGTTGTTGCGCAGGTGCATCAGGATTTCGTTTTCAATACAGCGGGAAACATAAGTTGCCAGCTTATGCCCTTTATCGACTTTGAACGTGTCGATCCCTTTGATCAAACCAATCGTGCCGATGCTGATGAGGTCTTCGGTTTGTTCACGGCGGATATCGAATTTTTTTACGATGTGCGCGACTAAACGAAGATTGTGTTCGATTAAATCGGCCCGCGCTTCGACATCGCCTTTCGCCATGCGTTGTAAGGCGTCTTGTTCTTCTTCCGCCGTCAAAGGCTGCGGGAAGGAGGTTGTTCGGATGGACCCGATAAAGCAGCTGAAGAAGATCTGAAGCATTTGAAATAGTTGTGTCCACATTGTTATCACCTTCTTCAATGTATGTTCAATCCGGCGATTTTAGTCGAAATTTGATGAAAATATAAAGAAAAACAGTGAATCGATAACGTATTTATTTTAGCGATTAAGGGATAACCGGAAATAGAATCAGGTTTGATAAAAATACAGTTATTGAATGAATTCACAACAAGGAAAATGCAATTTCTGATATGTAATCTTGGAATTACTGCGTCATGATTAGCGTTTTTATTCTGGTAAAGCTGTTGAAACTCAAGTTGATTTTCAGCTTTAGATGGAGGTGACAGAAAGCAGGCGATTAAAACCGAGGACTTGATATCGTAGAGATTTTGTATCCATAAAAAGATCATAGCGGACAACTTCTCTCTCATAGACTGAAATACCGAGGGAGTGCGTGTTATCGCAAGAAAGAGTGCTCCAATCAATGTAATTATCTATTCTCCTAAAACAGAACAGGGAAAGCGTGAATTGACAGAACGAGTAGCTGATATCCACGCAGACAGGGTTAATCAGTATATTGAAAAACTAAATTGTCCATCAGATCAAAAGGTGGAATTGCTGGATGCGGTCATTGCATTCGCAAAAAAAGGAAGCAGGTAAGCAAGCCTAACAAGAATTGTTTTCCTGATATTTTTCATGTTATAAGTCAAAAAATGTCATATTTTATAAAGTTTTCGACTTTCGATTCAGAAAATATAGATTTTATCTAACTTTGAGGTATAATAGAATCAAAAGAGGAGGTGCGTTATGTCTCACCTAATTAATCGACCGGAATATTTAACTCAGCTTATTCAAAATAAAGATATTGATCTTGTCAAAATCGTTACAGGTATCCGCAGATGCGGAAAATCCTCACTGCTTGATTTGTTCCATCAGTATCTAAGCACAAATAATGTACCCGATACCCACATTATTCACATGAATTTGGAATCCTTGCGTTACCGTAATCTAACGAACTATCTTTCCTTCTATGATTATGTCAGCGCACTTATTCCTGCAACAGGAAAAACATATCTCATCTTTGATGAGCTGCAAGTTGTCGAACATTGGGAAAAAGCAGTTGAATCTTTCCGTCTTGATTTCGATGTGGATATTTATATTACCGGTTCTAATGCTTATTTGCTCTCCACAGAGTTCTCTACCTTGCTGTCTGGGAGATATGTAGAGATTCGTATGTTGCCGTTGTCCTTTAAAGAGTTTCTGACCTTTTATGAATTTGAAACGGCAATCACAATGGAGGAAAAATTCCAGAAATATTTGCAGTTTGGAGGTATGCCAATTCTAAAGGAGTACCATTTCAATGAGCCAAGAAGCAATCAAGCCTTGGAAGGAATTTATTCTACGGTAGTCCTAAGAGATATTTTACAGCGTAATAATCAGGTTGATCAAAATATGCTCCATAAAATCATGCTTTTCCTTTGTTCAAATATCGGAAGCATCACATCTCCAAACAACATCGGAAATGTACTTTCCAATGAAGGTGATATTCAGCAGACCAAAGGTAAAAATGTTGCAGGAAAAACCGTTGACAAGTATATCTCTATGCTCCGTAGTGCATTTATCTTCTATTCTGTCGGACGCTATGACATAAAGGGCAAGCAGCTCTTAAAAACTCTTGGAAAGCACTATATCATTGATATGGGTTTTCGAAATATGCTTCTCGGCTATCGGGATGCTGATCGTGGACATATTATTGAAAACATTGTATTCTTGGAATTGCTTCGTCGTGATTATCGTGTTTATATCGGAAAAGTCGGAGAAATCGAAGTCGATTTTGTAGCTGAAAAACCAAATGACAAGCTTTATATTCAGGTAACAGAAAGTATGCAATCTCCGGAAACCCGTGAGCGAGAACTTCGCCCCCTTCGCATGATAAAGGATAACTATGAAAAAATTGTTCTCTCCATGGACAGAGACTTCATCACATCCTACGAAGGTATCAAATCTTTAAATTTGATTGACTGGCTGCTATCATAGCAGCCAGTCAAAAGCAGGTGAGTAAACCATTTAAGGCTTGAACACCTGCTTTTCTTATACCATAATAGCTTTGAAATATTTCTCCCAAGATTTTTTGAACATGACCTTTTCATCCTTTTCCCAGATGCGAAGTGTTCCAGGGGCAAGATGTATCATCCGTGCGAACGGTTTCTTTTTCATGCCAAGATTATCCCGATACTCTCGTATTATTTTACCCTGCCTTTTATATAAGAAACGATTGTAATCATCCACGGCGGATACCAATCAGTGCTGCAACTTTCTTTTGTATCAGTCTCATGTAGTAACGGCCCAACGGAGCCTGTCCGGTACATTGGGAATATCTTCAAGATATACCTAGGAGCATACCTTACACAACCGTCAAAAGCGGAACAAAGGATGTATATCTTCTCAGATACCTGTGCCAAAATACGCCATTTCAGTTCTTTTCTGCTCTGGGGATATTGGTTTGGAACCATAAACGCATCCGTGAGAGGATAACATACAATACAGAGGGTAACATAAGTTGCCAGCTTATGCCCTTTATCGACTTTGAACGTGTCGATCCCTTTGATCAAACCAAGCGTGCCAATGCTGATGAGGTCTTCGGTTTGTTTACGACGGATATCGAATTGCTTTACGATGTGCGCGACTAAACGAAGATTGTGTTCGATTAAATCAGCCCGCGCTTCGATGTCGCCTTTCGCCATGCATTGTAAGGCGTTTTGTTCTTCTTCCGCCATCAAAGGCTGCGGGAAGGAGGTTGTTCGGATGGAACGATAAAGCAGCTGAAGAAGATCTGAAGTATTTAAAATAGTTGTGTCCACTTGTTATCATTAACGTATGTTCAATCCGGCGATTTTAGTCGAAATTTGATGAAAATCTAAAGAAAAACAGTGGATTGATAATGTATGTATTTTAGCAATCAAGAAATAGCCAGGGCTAGAACCAGGTTTTGATAAAAATACTGTTATTAAATGAATTCACAACAAGGAAAATGTAATTTCTGATATGTAATCTTGGAATTATTGCGTCATGATTTTTATACTGGTAAAGCTGTAGAAACTCAAGTTGATTTAGTAGCTACAAAGCTCTTGATGGAGGTAACAGAAAGCAGGCGATTAAAACCAAGGACTTGATATCGTAGAGATTTTGTGTCCTATAAATTCAATAATTCTTACATTTTGCTTTGTATTGATAAATTTGTGATATGATTTTATAAATAGAATTCCCAAATATTACCATTTTTCAATATAATCTGTGATAGAATATAACCGGAATTTTTGGAGGGGGAACGAACATGTTTGCGAATAACAAAATGCGGGAAAACAGTGGACGTCTTATCAAGATCTATCGTGAACGAATGCATCAGGGATCTAAAGATAAACGTTTCAGCTGTAACGAATTTATCTTGGCAACCAAGGATCATCCTTTTTATGAAATCGTTGAGGGTGAACCAGTTTGTTCCAGAGCTACATTAAACCGTTTAGAGCGAGGACAGATTATCAAGGATGACGAGTTATATGTTTTCTTTATTGAGAAGCTGGGTTTTAAGGTCGATGACTTTCCGGGGGTGATGTCTCAAGTTGATTTAATCAGCGATGAATTATTTGAAGCTGTAGAATTATATGATATCAAAAAAATAAAGGAAATTGATCATAAAATAGAGATTTTATTTACTAGAGCTAAACATTATTTCTATTATGGTGATATTTATGAAATTTTTAAAATCATAATACAATATTATTTGTTTGCAGAATACCCTAATAGTGCGACTGCAGAAAGAATGTTTTATACGAGCTTTTTATTAAGTTCAAAAATAGATGAAATACTTAAAAATATATTATTTGATTATTTTTTCTTCCGAGAAATGAATATGTCTTACTCTGAGAAAATATCAGAACAATTAATTGATTATAAAAATGGATCGCAAATTTCAACCGTTTATATAGTTTTCTGGCTAATCTATAAAGAAAGATTATTAGACGCCTTACGCTATACTGAGCAGGGAATCGTTTATTTTACTAAATTAAATAGCATATATTATTTAGGTATTTTATATTATACTAAAGCGTTAGCTTTGCATACCGGCAACAAAGATAATGTGAAAAATTACTTTGATAAATCTATAGAATACTTATCCAAGTGTGGTGGTCGATTAGCTGAAAAAAAACTTAAAGAAAATTATTTTAATGTAGGTTATCATTATTATTTTGATAAAGACTATCTGTTGGCTAAGGAATACTTTGAAAAGTTCTTAAGTTATAAGCCTAAGTTTACAGCTCATATCTTACATATTTTAGAGTGTTTTGAAGAACTAAATTTACCAATAGATACGGCATTATTCAGACAGATCCATTTAGAAGATCCGAATGATAATAGTACTTGTAAAATTTTCTATGAGTATTTTTCAATGAAAATAAATAATGCTCCTGCTAAAGACTTACAAAATTATATCATGACAGATATTCATAGATTATTGATAAATCAATATCGATCAGAAAGTATTTTAAGCTATTTTAAGTCTGAATTATCAAAATTAGTAAAAATAACGAAAAAATATAAAGATATTGATAGTTTCAACGATTTTACTTCGCATAAAATTGCTTGATATGTAAAGATTTAGTGATTCAAATATTCTGCTTTTTGAAATGTAACAAAAACATATAAAATGCAATTTTTATTATATAATAAATCCGTTGAAAGGAGGAAATATGAAGAAAGTATTGTTAAGCGCATTAGCTTTAGTAGCGTTATGCGTATTGTGTACACCAGTGAGTGCTGAAGAAACAGACCCAGAAGGTTGCTCTGTTGAACATCCAGAATTGTGCATTGAACCAGCGGGTTGCACAGCACCAGATTGCATGTTTGGTTAATCTATAAATTAACTGAATTGCATAAAATCAACAACAATGTTTATTATGGCGAAGTAATGGGGGCTTCATTCTACGGGAAAACGAGAGAACGGAACAAGTTGGATGAACTAAGTTGCAGAAACATAATAAACCGGACCGCTACAGTGAGAATAAAAACATAATCGATATTTATTTGATGTCTTGCTTGTAGAAAAATGATAAAAATTGGTGAGTGATCAGTCTATTATATAGGTGCAAAACTGATCACAAGTAGCGACGGTGAATCGGATAGGGAGTCGGATTCACCGTTTTTCTTGTTCGACAATTTATTTAAAGGCCAGCTGTTATATTAAACAGGGTGAGAAGATGATTAAAGGATATATAATCCGCGACGAGTTTATTTCCGTCATGAAAAACAGTACGTCGGTTCTTGGCTGGATGGAAGGGCGTTCTGAATATCAAGCTCAGCTGGCTGCGATACTGATCGCGCCGGATGTCATTTTCCAACAGCTGAAGACACGCTTTCAATATCGGGACGATATGTTTCTGGTGCCGGATAAAATAACTTATTATAACTCGTTGACGCAGCGGACAAGCACGCTGGAAAAAAAGCAATGGCATCTGGTTCTTTCAGATAAGGCGGAATACCCGTTTCTGTATGAATTGAAGCAACTGCGGGGGACGTTGGTTCTGTCGGAAATAGACTTGTAAAATAGACTGAAAAACGATACAATAAGTACGATAATCACAAAGATAGGTGGTGTAATAATGGGAAATGAATTCTTGAGTTCAATCATGTTTCTGCTTTTAGGATTACTTATTGGAGGCGGTCTGGGTTTCTTCTTCACGCGCCGTTATTTTGAAAAGCAGTTGAAGGAACATCCTCCAGTCAATGAGAAGATGATTCGCGCCATGTTCCTGCAGATGGGACGGAAGCCGTCGGAAGCTCAGATCCGGGCTATTATGAAGTCCATGGGACAGTAACTGAACCTTGGAAAGAAGGAAATAAAAAGCTGATAAGCAAGGCGATATGATCGCCGGGCCTGTCAGTTTTTTTATTGGATTTTGGTGACGGGAACATGACTAAAGTGTAAGGGTGTAGGCAGGATTTGCGTGTTATAATGCGGTCAGGTGATAAAGATGAAAGTGATAAAACGTTTCGTGCTTGTTCTGTTAGTCCTGCTTTTGATCGGCGCGGGATGGCTGACAGCTTCAGGCTATCAGCGATATAAAGAAGCGATCGCCGAAGTTCCGCTAGCGGAGAAAATCGAGGCAGTGAAACAACGTGAAGATTATACGCCGCTGGACCAGATCAGTCCGGATTTTGTCAACGCCGTCGTCGCAGTGGAGGACCGCCGCTTTTATACCCGAAAGGGGATTGATGTGATCTCTCTGGGGCGGGCCTTGCTGACAAACCTGATCTCCGGTGAAGTAAAGGAAGGTGGCAGCACGATTCCCCAGCAGCTGGCGAAAAACTTGTATTTTACGCATAAACCGTCATTGACACGGAAAATCGCGGAGGTGTTCTTCCTCTACGATCTGGAGGCGGCTTATTCCAAAGATGAGATTCTCGCCTTTTATGTCAATGTCATCTATTACGGGGACGGACACTACGGCATTGCCCAGGCCAGTCACGGATATTTTGATAAAGAACCTTCCGAGCTGACGCTGGCTGAAGCGACTTTACTGGCCGGCTTGCCGCAGTCGCCGAGCCGTTATCAGCTCAGCTCCGGCAAAGATCTGGCGCTGCATCGTCAGCAGCAGGTTTTAGAAGCAATGCAGGCTGTCGGCTTGATCGACGCGGCGCAAAGTCAGGCCGCTTTGGAGTGGTCATCCAACTATTTAGGCATGTAACTGAATAATTTATTACACCTTTCTTAAATTGACATGAAGCATTCCTTAATCCTCTATCTATTTAAAGCCGGGATCGGTATAATCTAAGAGGTAGGAGGTTCTGTCTATGAAAAGGTCAGTTTTGCCTTTCTTGTTTTTCTGCGTGTTTCTGATCAGCGCAGGATGCGGCAGCCAGCCTAAAAACGCGGTAGCTACGGATTATTCCGTTAAATCCCAGGCCGAGATCAGCGTCAGCAACGATGGATTTCCAATCTCGATCAGCAATCTGCTGGATCGGTTTAAGAGCTATGATTTTTATGAAACGTTGAATCTGGAAACGATCAGCGCCGAACAGATCGGTTCGCTCGCGGCGTCAGATGCGACTTTATATATTGTTGAAGGATCCGCAGAAGCCCGTGAAGAAAAAGTGCTGGACACCCATTATCATATCTATTATTACGATCAGCTGATGATCATTTATAATGGTGCGAACGATGTGATTCTCCAGGCGTTGAATGAACAGCTCAACGGCGAATGACAGGCATTTGAATCGACGATAAAATAAAAACTCGCTTTCAGATGAAAACGAGCTTTTTTCTGATTGATCGTCAGTTACATCCAGGAGATTTTCTTTTCCTCGTGGTTGCGAATCCGTTCGATATTGGCTTTGTGGCGGTAAGTGACAAACGCCCAGAGAATCCAGATCGAGACGGTGATCATGAGATCGGACTGGGTCAGCGTCGTGATGAGCGCCGCGCTGGCGATGCCGATGATGGACGACAGCGATACCATCTTCCAGATCTTTAAGGTGATCATGAAGATCACAAACGGAATCACAAACATCTGGATCGGTTCATGGGTCACGAACAGGCCGGCAGCCAGCAGATAACCGAACGTCGTCGCGACCGCTTTGCCGCCCTTGAAATTGGCGAAGATCGGGAAGCAATGTCCCGCGCAGCAGGCCAGCCCCGCATAGACCGCGGCTTCCGGAACAAACAAGACGCACAGGCCAACAACGAAGAAGGCTTTCAAGCCATCCAGGATGATCACGGTGACGCCCGCTTTCTTTCCCAGCACGCGGCCGGCGTTGGTGCCGCCCAGATTGCCGGAGCCAAAATTACGAACGTCGGTTTTATAGAAGACTTTGCCGATGACTAACGCCCAGGGAATCGATCCAAAAAGATAACCCAGGACCACCGCAAAAAGAATTTTTATCATTTCCTCTTCACTCCTTCGCTCCTATTTTATCATAAAAACCGGGCGCGTAAACTTTTATTTTAAGCCGTTTTTGTGTATAATCTAATTTATGGCAGATTGGAATGAAGGCGGCGGGGAAAGGCTAAGTTCAGGAAAATCGGGCTGAAACGGAAAGGAGAAAGAGTAGGATTTTTTCTTCTCTAATCGTGATAGAACATGGCTAAAACACAGAAATACGATGAGAATTCAATTCAGATCCTGGAAGGATTGGAAGCGGTCAGAAAACGTCCGGGGATGTATATCGGGTCGACGGATTCGCGCGGACTGCACCATCTGGTCTGGGAAACCGTCGATAACGCGATTGACGAAGCGCTCAACGGCTTCGGCAAGAAAATAACGATCACGCTGGAAAAAAGCGGCGCGGTCTGCGTTGAGGATGAGGGCCGCGGGATGCCGATCGGCATGCATGCCAGCGGCGTTCCGACGATTCAGGTTATTTTTACCGTCCTGCATGCGGGCGGCAAGTTTTCATCCGAAGGGGGATATAAGACCTCCGGCGGTCTGCACGGCGTCGGCGCGTCAGTGGTCAACGCTTTAAGCGAATGGGTTGAGGTGACAGTCTGCCAGGAAGGTCAGATGGTTTCCATGCGCTTTGAGGATGGCGGCAAGAAGGTCGGCAAGCTCGAAAAACTTGGCAAAAGCACCAAGACCGGCAGTAAGATTCGGTTTATGCCGGACAAGCGGATCTTCTCGACGATCGAATTCAATGCCGGCTTGATCTGCGAGCGGGCGCGGGAAAACGCGTTCCTATTGAAGAATATTACGATGGTTGTGAAGGACGAACGTTCCGGCAAGACGGAAACGTTCCATTATGAAGATGGCTTAAAGGCTTTTTTGGAGTATCTGCATGAGGATCGGACGGTGCTGCATGATCCGGTGGTGTTTACCGGAATGGCGAATGACATTGAGGTGCAGTGCGCGTTTCAGTACACGGATGATTACCAGGAAAGCATGGTTTCCTTTGTCAACCTCGTCCGCACCAAGGACGGGGGCACGCATGAAATGGGCTTCAGAACGGCGTTCACTAAGGCGTTTAACGATTATGCGCGGAAGCTCGGCTTGTTAAAAGAAAAAGATAAAAACTTTGAAGGCAGCGACGTGCGCGAAGGTTTGACGTCGATCGTGTCGGTGTCGATTCCGGAAAATCTGCTTCAGTTTGAAGGGCAGACCAAAGGTAAGCTGGGCACCGCGGAAGCGAAAAGCGCGGTCGAAAGTCTTGTCGGCGATAAACTGAGCTTTTATCTGGAAGAAAACAAAGAGCTTTCGACGATGCTGATCAAGAAGATGCAGAAAGCGTCCCAGGCCCGGGAGGCGGCGCGAAAAGCGCGTGAAGAAGCGCGGAAGGGCAAGAAGGCCGGCAAAAGTGAAAAGGTGCTTTCCGGCAAGCTGGCGCCGGCGCAGTCCAAGGATGCGTCCCGCAAAGAATTGTTTTTAGTGGAAGGCGATTCCGCCGGCGGTTCTGCCAAGCAGGGCCGCGATTCCAAGTATCAGGCGATCCTGCCGCTGCGCGGTAAGGTGCTGAATACGGAAAAGGCGGGACTGTCCGAAATTGAAAAGAACGAAGAATTGAATACGATCGTTCATGCCCTGGGCGCGGGGATCGGTTCCGGCTTCGATTACTCCGACAGCAATTACAACAAAATCATTATCATGACCGATGCCGATACCGACGGCGCGCATATCCAGGTGCTGCTCTTGACGTTCTTTTACCGCTACATGCGGCCGTTGATCGAGCATGGCATGGTGTACATCGCCCTGCCGCCGTTATATAAGGTTACCAAGGGCAAGCAGCTGCGCTATGCCTACACTGACGAGGAACTGGACGAGGTGAAGCAGCAGTGGGGCAAGGTTGAGATTCAGCGCTACAAAGGTTTGGGCGAAATGAACGCTTCCCAGCTGTGGGAAACGACGATGGACCCTGAATCCCGGACGCTGATTCAGGTTTCGATTGAAGACGCGGTTCAGGCGGAGCGCAACGTTTCCATTTTGATGGGCGACAAAGCGAATCTGCGCCGCACCTGGATCGAGCAGAACGTTGCGTTTACGCTGGAAGATACGTTTAAGGTGGAATAAGGATGAAGAAGAAAGAAAATAAAGCACCCGAAAAAGAACCCAGCCTGGTGATTTCCCCGTTAGAGGAGATCATGGGCGAGCGGTTTGGCCGTTACTCCAAATACATTATTCAGGAACGTGCGCTGCCGGATGCCCGCGACGGATTGAAGCCGGTTCAGCGGAGGATTCTGTACGCGATGTATCATGATGGCAACACGTTTGATCATCAGCATCGCAAATCGGCGAAAACCGTCGGCCTGGTCATTGGTAATTACCATCCCCACGGCGACAGTTCGGTCTACGACGCAATGGTGCGGATGTCGCAGGATTGGAAGATCCGCATGCCTTTGATCGATATGCATGGCAACAACGGTTCGATCGACGATGACCCGGCGGCGGCGATGCGATATACCGAAGCACGGCTGGCGAAAATCGCCGGAACGCTGCTGGAGGATATCGACAAGGACACGGTCCTGTTCGCGCCGAACTTCGACGATACGGAGAATGAACCGACCGTCCTGCCGGCCCGCTTTCCGGTTCTGCTGGTCAACGGGGCGACGGGGATTGCAGCGGGTTATGCGACCAACATCCCGCCGCACAATCTGAGCGAAGTGATCGACGCGGCGATCTACCGGATGCAGCGGCCCAAGTGTTCGCTGGAGGAACTGATGGAAATCCTGCCGGGACCGGACTTTCCGACCGGCGGCATCGTCATGGGCAAAAAAGGGATTGTCGACGCCTTCACCACCGGCAAGGGCCGGGTCGTCATCCGCGCCCGCACGGAGATTGTCACGGGCAAGACGTGCAATCAGATTATTATCCGTGAAATTCCGTATGAGGTCATCAAATCGTCGATGGTCCGCAAAATGGACGATATCCGGCTTTCCCGCGAAATTGAAGGAATCATGGATATCCGTGATGAAACGGACCGGACCGGTCTGCGGATTGTCATCGATGTGAAAAAGGATGCCGATCCCAATGTGATCCTGAATTATTTCTATAAGAATACAGATTTACAGATCTATTACAGCTACAATATGGTGTCGATCGTCAACAAACGGCCGGTTCAGATGGGCTTGATCGGGATGTTGGACGCCTTCATCGCGCACCGTGAGGAGGTTGTGCTGCGCCGCAGCCGCTACCTTTATAATAAGATGGAGGAACGCTGCCACATCTTAGAGGGTTTGATGAAAGCCGTGTCGATCATGGATGAGGTGATCGCCGTCATCCGGCAGTCGAAGGATAAGGGCGACGCCAAGCGCAATCTGACGGAATCGTTTGGTTTCAGCGAAACCCAGGCCGAAGCGATTGTCACCCTGCGGCTGTATCGTTTGACGTCGACCGATATCGTGGCGCTGCGTGAGGAATTTGCGCAGTTAGTCAACGAAATGGAAATGCTGAAAACGATTTTGGAAAGCGAAACCGTCTTAAAGAGCGTTCTGATCAAGGAACTGCGCGAGATCAAAAAGGAATATGCCGACCCGCGCCGCAGCGAGATTCAGGCGGAGGTTGAGGAAATCGTCATTGATAAGACCGCGATGATTCCTAATGAACGCGTCATGATCACCGCGTCCCGCGATGGGTATGTCAAACGGGTATCGCTGCGTTCCTACGGAGCCAGCGACAACGCGATGACCGGCTTGAAGGAAGGCGACGTGCTTGTCGGACAGCTGGAAGTCGATACGCTCGATACGCTGTTGTTATTCACAAGCAAAGGGAATTACGCGCATCTGCCGGTGTATCAGATCGACGAAGCGAAGTGGAAGGACGTCGGCTCGCATCTGAATAAATATGTCAGCATCGACGGCGACGATAAAATCATCAATGCGATTGTTGTCAAAAACTTCTCCAGCTACGCCTGGATTGTGACCGTCAGCCGGCGCGGACAGGTCAAGAAAACACCGATCAGTCAGTGGCAGGTGCAGCGCAACAACAAGATGATGACCGCGATGAATCTCAAGAAAGACGACGAGATGATGCGGGCGTTTGTTGTGTATGCGCACGAGGATCTGATCATGATCAGCCGCAGCGGCTGGATCAGCCGGTATTCCTCGGATCTGGTACCGGCCAACGGCACCAAGTCACAGGGCGTCAAGGCACTGAATCTGGCGAAGGACGACACGCTGGCGGCGGCCTGCAGCTACAGCGACGAACGTCAGAGCCTGTGGGTATTGTCGGATAAGGGCAATATGAAACGGATCAAGATGAGCGACATCAACGTCACCGGGCGTCCGGTCAAAGGTGAAATCGTTGTGAAACGCTTGAAGACCAACCCTTACCATATCGCCTACTGTCAATGCGTGCAGCCGTATGACAGTCTGATGCTGATGGATCCGCAGCTGCAGATTCTTCAGGCGAAAGACGTGCCGATGATGAGCCGGGAAGCAACCTTCTCCACGCCGCTGGAACTGAAAAAGGACTGGGGTCTGATCAAGGGGATTGAGGAAGTGCGGATCGTCGATCATCCGGTCGGCGAAGACGAGATTCCGTTTGAAGACTATGATGAAGAATCAGAAGCGGATGAAAAAGTTCATTCCGATATTGAAATGATGAGTTTGTTTGAAGAAGAATAAGGAAGGTCCGGCGTAAGCCGGGCTTTTCTTTTGCGGTGCAGAAGTTTGTGGCTGGCAGTAAATTCCGGCAGACTTGAACAAACGTTCGTCGTCAAAGGATGGACGAAATCAATTTCTTTCGTTTCATTTTTGCCAATATATATCGTTTACTCTTTTCGGCTTGCAGTGCCGTGTTTTGATTTGAGCCTTTTTATTATAAATTCTTGTTTATTTTTCAGCCTTGTTCCCAGTGAATAATAACGGATTAACTCAGAAAGGAAAGAAAAAGGTTGAAATTCCATCAGGAATGCCTATACTAAAGGTGTAAGGTGTTGCTGAAAGGCGGCACCCGTCATGAGCTACCTTTTACGGTGGCGGCGGACAGATGAGCGCTGATGCTTTTGGTAGATGCTGCAGCGCTTTTTGTATTATAGGTAGTAGGAATAAAGTATCCTACTCAATATAGAATTAGATGAGTATAAAATATTGAGATTGAGAAGAAATCATGCCGGTGATGTTTAGTTAAGCTTAGTATCTCATCGTAGTATCAGAAGTTAGAAGAAGCCTGCCAACAAAATGTCAGAGTATTTTTAAAGCAATTTATTCAAAAAGAGAAATCAGCGAAAAAGGCATGACAAAACACGCTTTGGCGACGTTGATACCAATAAGACAGCGCATAGAGACACCTTTTGAAAAGTGAATGGGAAATGAGATCAGTTTCAGCTTGAACAACAAGCGGATCAAATCATGACGGATTGCCATGATTTCCGGTTCCAATCGTATATTAGGAGGAAATAAATTTATGAAAAAGTATAAAATCTTAAAGCCATGGGAATTTCTTATAATTGAGGATCAGTGATAATGATCCGTAAAATTTTGAGTTGTATAAACAAATTGATGTCTAGTGGTCGCGGATGGGTTTGTGAAATTTTCTTTCTTATCATTGTAATTAGCTTGTTTATACAGAAGTTCGCTGTCAATAATAACTCTTTTCCTGTGATATTGACGATGGATAGTTTAGGCTATGAAAATTCGATTACGGAAAAAGTTAATCGTATAATTTATAGAAAAGATATCAATCTGTATGAATTAAGAGTAGCTAATACAAAGGATGTAGGGGGAGATAGTTATCAATTCATTACCGTAAAATTGTATGATACTAATGATGTTAACCGCGCAGAGAAAATTTTACTAGAAGAAATGCTATCTATAAAAAAGATTGAGCAGGAATGGTTATCAGAGTGTAAGGGGAATTGTGTTTCTTTTAATGAAATAAAAAACATAGAAATGGATAAAGACTTTATTAGACTTGATGGTGATGAATGGAATGTAGAAAAAGCATACGCACTCTATGATTATGACAGTTATCCAAATAAGAAATATTATAGAAATTATGTGTTTCTTCTAAAACAGAATAGAGTATTAGTTTTGGAGTTTAGTGTTTCTTTCCCAATGACCCATGAAAGAGTAAATGTTTTAAAAGGTTTAATTGATTCAGATCCTTTTTAATAAATGAATTGTAAAGGAAAAATTAATGTTATCACTGCTTTCCGTGTTTTTAGTGTGTGGAATGTATTCAATTAACGTATTAGCAGCGACTCATTTGAACGAGGCAGAGCCAGAAATTAGAATAACAGAATTGATTGGACAGAAAATGGATTAGAAAGCGCTGTACTTATTCAAAGAGATATTAGCGGTTAGTCAAAATCTAATATAGACCTTTTGTAAAACTTAATTTAAGTTCTACAGGTGAAAGTATTCATTTTGAAAGAATGGGTATGACTGGCTATGATTATAACGATGGGGGTATTGTTCATAAAGAAAAAAATGCCGAAGGCTCTTTTTCGGGAATAAGCTGCGATGGGGATTCTGTTATTCTGCATATAGGATAATTATGCAGGAAGAACCAATTGGAAAACTGGAAATTGTTCAGGCTGATGATATAATAAACCTGAAAAAGGAGATCATTCATGCGAAAAGTATTGATTTTAGGCGGCAGTTATTTTATCGGCAGACGGATTACAGAACAGTGTTTGGAAGACGGCTGGGAGGTTTCGTTATTAAACCGCGGCAGTAAGCCGTGGACAGGGAGACCGGTAACGCAGCTGACCTGCGATCGGGAAGACGCGGCAGCGATGAAACAAACGTTAAAAGGCAGAACTTTCGACGCGGTGATCGACGTATCGGGATTAAACCAGAAGCAGATTGAGATCTGCTGCGAAAGTCTGGATTGCTCGGTTAAACACTGGATATTCATCAGTTCCAGCGCAGTTTATGACGTAGACCGGTGCGCGCTGCCGATTTTAGAAACGGAGCCGTTAGGAGAAAATCCATACTGGGGACAATATGGTACCGATAAAATCGCGGCGGAAAGCGCGCTGACGGCATTTTGCCAAAAGCATAACATCGCGCTGTCGATTCTGCGGCCGCCCTATATGTATGGGGAATATAATTATGTGCAGCGGGAAAGCTTCATTTTTGATCACCTGATGCGGAATCAGCCGATTTTGATCCCGGCCGCGGATAATCGCATTCAATTCTGTTACACCGGTGATTTAGCCAAGATCGTCACGACTTTGTTAGCGTGCCTGAAACAAGGAATTGAGGTCTACAATGTCGGCGATCAGCAGGGAGTGAGCTTCAGCGAGTGGATTCAACAGTGCGCTGACGTCTGCGGAACGCAGGCGAAGATCATCCCGGTTCATGACGCAAACTGGAAGGCCAAAGATTACTTCCCGTTCCGCGATTACGATAACGTGCTGGATGTGACGAAGATTCATCAGATTGTGCCGGAAGACACTTCGTTTGAAACCGGCCTGACGCGAGCCTATCAATGGTTTTGCGAGCATCGCGGTGAGATTGTGTTTAAGCCCAAGCTGGCAGCCAATGAAAAACAAATTCTAAGAGAAATGGGAATCCAGGAATAAACAGAGCGTCCGGCACAAGCCGGACGTTTTTATGAATTCGCTTGACAGGACAGGATTACAATTGTAATATATAAATGTATTACAATTGTAATCTGAAGGGAGGGACGTTGATGAACGCCGAAAAAATCACAGATGCTGAATTAGAAGTACTCAAAGTTCTGTGGCTGCGGGAACCCTTGACCGCGAATCAGATTGTCGAGGAGGTTTCCAAACAAAAGGACTGGAATGCCAAGACAATCCGTACGTTAATCCACCGCTGCGAGGAAAAGCAGGCCGTGACAGCTGACCGCAGCTCGCGTGAAATTCTATACAGTCCGGCGATCAGCCGCCGGGATTATACGCGGCAGACGCAGAAAAGTCTGGCCGATAAGCTGTTCAACGGTTCGATGAGCCGAATGATGCTGAACTTTATGGAAGAAGTCCAGCTGAATGAAGACGAGCTGGAAGAACTGAAGGAAATGATCCGCGATGCTGAAAAATAGTCTGCAGCGGCTTTTGGAAATCTCGTTGATGATCAGTCCGCTGATTATCTTCATCTTCCTGCTGAGAAAAAATATTCTGCGCCGGCTTGGCCCAACTGCCCGGCTGTTGTTGTGGCTTCCGTTAATCATTCAGCTGATCGTTCCGGTTTCCTGGCAAACCCGGCGCAGTCCTTATCAGCTGGTTGCGGACGAAGTCCAGCTGAATCTGTTGACCCACGAGTCTTCCTATCAGGAAATTCCACTGGAAGAAATGACAGAGGAAAAGAGAACGGCCGCGGAATTCCATGATCCCTCTCCTGTCGTTAAAGCCGATCTGATAATGGATAGTGCGGTGAAGATCTGGCTGGGCGGGATCGCGGTTCTGATCTTAGTGAATTTTATTTCGCAGCTTCGTCTGCGCCGGCGGCTGCAGGCCCACGGTTGCGCCGATGAAAAAACAGTGCAGATTCGTGAATTGCTGGCCCATGCGGGATGCCGGAATGTGGCGGTGTTGGAAAGTCCGGAAATCACCAGCTGCGCTGTCTATGGACATCTATTTCCGCGGCTGATCATCAGCGAGCGCTGGGCAGACTGGCCGGCGGAAGATCAGGAGCTGATGATCCGGCATGAATGTCTGCATCTACGTTATGGTCATCCGTGGCTGTGCGGGATTCTGCGGCTTGTTGAGATCCTCTATTGGTTTAATCCGCTGGTCTGGTTGATGATGAGAGAAATCCGGCAGGATCTTGAATTGCAGATCGACGATCGTCTGCTGAAAAATCAGCCGCAGCCGGTTCGCTGTCATTATGCCGCGATGATTTTAAACGCGGCGGCAGGACCGCGGCATAAAGCGCTGCAAGGACTCAGCGGCAGCGAGGAAAAGCAGCAGCTGAAAGAACGCCTCAGCCAGATTTTAAGGAAGAACCGGATATCGGGGCTGATTGCGGGATTGATCGTCATCTGTTTGTGCGGTTTGTGCGGAGCGATGCTGCTGAAACCTAAGCCGTTAGCGACGCGGGAAGGCACCGTGGCCCTCGACGTGATCGGGCTGCAGGCGTATGAATACTCCGTTTATGCGCAGTCGCCGGAAGTTCATTATCAATGCCAGGGAAAGCCATCCGCGCTGGAGCAGCTTGATGAAATGACGATTCATGCAGGAATCGACACAGCTACGTTAATTCAGGATGGGAAAACCGTGAGCTTACAAACGCTCGCTTTCGGCCAGGCGGAAGCTGAAATTCAGTGGACGCTGCCGGAAACGAACGGACTGGCCTGCAGCGGTAAGGAAACCCGGCTGTCGTTGCTTGTCAGCGGTCTGCCACATGACCAACCCTCTCCGCAATTGCCGGAAAAAGCGGTGCAAAAAGGCGCTCAGCCGCCGCTTGAAAATCCAATCGTGCTGTGCCGGTGGGGCTGTTACGCAGGTCATCAGGCCACGGATGCGACGGATCCGGACAATGATCAGGCGGCTGTGTTGGCGGTCGCGGATGGCGTCGTGACGGAAGTCAGCTATTCGTCGATGAACGGGAAATTTCTGGTCATCGATCATGGCGACGAGGTGCTCAGCTATTATATTCATCTGGGCGATATCCAAGTTGAAGAAGGTCAGAACGTCAAGCGGGGTGAAAAAGTGGGAATCATAGGTTCCACTGGAAAATCTCCGTATATCCACGTCCATTTCTTTCTGATGGTTGACGGCCTTCGCGTCAATTCGGATATTCTGTTCCGCCGCTAACAGTTTGTCTTCCACCGCTTGATCTAAGCTTCTTAAAGATTGTGTTGTTAAGCCAATCTGTGTTAAAGATCGGGGCGGGAAAGGCTCCCGCTTGCATTCAGGTAAAAAGTTTGACCAGAAAAAGAAAATCAGGAAGGAGGGAAAGCGATGCTGGAACATGGCGTGATACGCCTGATTGAAATCTCGATCATGATCAGTCCGCTGATTTTGATTCTGTTGGCCTTGCGGCGGAAAGTTTTCCGAAAGCTGGGGAAAACGGCCCGGCTGCTGCTGTGGGTTCCGCTGCTTCTTCAGTTGGCAATCCCCATTCAGCGGACGTCGGTACATAGCCCGTATCAGAAACTGACGGCCATCCCGCTGGCGGATTCATTCGCGGAAACAGTGGAACAAATTGAAGCCGCGCCGATGATCATTCCTCCAACTCAAGATGCGCTCCCGCTGCCGCAGGACAGTCCGACACCGTCAAACTGGACCTGGGGAGAGGGGCTGGTGATGCTCTGGATACTGGGAATGGTCATCATGACAGGGGTAAATGTCATTGCCCGGGTGAAACTGAAAAAACGGTTAGGGTTACAGCCTTGTTCTCACGATCTGCGTGAAGAAGCGGTGCGTCAGATGGAGATCAATCGTTGTCTGCGGATTCCTGTCCGGCAGAGTATGAGCGTCCACAGCTGTGCGATCTATGGCAACTTGATGCCGCGGCTGGTCTTGGGCGCAGATTTTGAAGAACGAACACAAGCACAGCGGAGAATGATGCTTGATCATGAATGTCTGCATGTAAAGTACGGACATCCGTGGTTTCTGGGATTCATCCAGCTGTTGGAGATCGTCTACTGGTTTAATCCGCTGGTGCGTCTGATGATGAACCAGCTGCGCCTGGATCTGGAATATTTTATCGATGAAAAGCTGCTGGAGAACAAGCCGCAGAAAGAACGAATCGACTATGCAAATCTGTTGCTTTCCTTCAGCGCAGACCACGATCAGAGCGCTCTGCAATGTCTTAACAGTAAAAGAACGCGGAAGCGTTTGAAAGAAAGGATGGGATGGATTGTGAATAAAAAGAGAACGCCGTGGCTCATCGCCGCAGGCATCGTCGTCATCTGCGCCGGGATCAGCGCCGGCATGATGTTGAAACCGGATGCCCAGTCCGGCTGGGAAATGACGATGAAGCTGACGCTGCTTCAAAATGAAGCAACGCCTGTGGAACTGGTGAACACTGGTGAAATCAAAGTCTGGTGCGAAGGCTCGAAAAAAGCGCTGGAATCAATGGGTATGGAGGTTCCGGTCACCGTGCGGGCCGAGTCATGGATTTCAGCATCAGGCGAAGCGATGACGCTGACCGATATGCAGAGGGGCGCAGAATCCCTGGCGCAGCTGGAATTCGGGGAAATCCCGGAATCCGTGACCTGCTTCATGCCGGAAGACCGGATCTTTGTAAAACTGACTTCAGATCAGCTTCTTCAGCCGTATCCGGTAGCGGACGGTGCTGACGCCGTAGCCCGGATTCAGGCGATTTCGCCGGTTGAAAACCCTGAAATTACCTGCCGCTGGGGCTGTTACGCCGGTCATCAGGCGCTGGATATCACCGATCCGGATAACAAGCAGGCGCCTATTCTGGCAATTGCGGCGGGAACAGTGAACACAACCGGGTTTAATCAGATCGACGGTAATTACATCATTCTTGATCATGTCGACGGGATTCAGAGCTTCTACGGACACTTGGGCGAAATCCAGGTTGAGGAAGGCGATGCTGTCGCGCAGGGACAGACGATCGGCATCATGGGCATGACCGGGCGGGCAACCGGGCCTCATGTGCATTTCTATCTGATTCAGAATGAAACGGCGCTGGACCCGTCAAGCTTGTTCCAGTAAAGGATGGAAACAGATCACGCTTGAAATCAAAACCCGGAAAATTCCGGGTTCTTTTGTTGCTTAGAAACCGGTTTCAAGGTATACTTCAGCTAGAGGTAAGAGGAGGAATTTTATGAGTACCCTGGATTATCATATCCATACGATCGTCAGCACCGACGCCGATTATACACCGGCGGAAATCATCCGTATGGCAAAGGAAAACGGCGTGAAGACCCTGGCGATTACTGATCACAACAACGTTGCCAGCGTCGCGGAAGCGGCGCGCTTGGGTGAAGCGGAAGGCATCCGCGTCATTCCAGGCATTGAGATCGACTGTGACTTTGAAGGCGTAGGCTTTCACATGACGGCTTACGGGATTGATATTACCGATCCGCGTTATGACGAATTGTTCCATTATTATTATGACCAGTCCGTTGAAAATACCTGGAAAGCGAAGCATCAGTTCTGCGAAGCGATGGGACTGGATCTGCCGGATGAGCTGTTGAAAGCCGTGGCCAAGGACAACATTCTTGTGCCTGAGGATATCGGCGCATATTTGCTGAGTCATAAAGAATACGACGATTTACATTGGCTGGATCCTTATCGTGAGGGCGGCAGCCGCAGCGATAATCCGAACGTGAACTTTTTCTGGGATTTCTTCTCCCAGGGCAAGCCGGGCTATACCGCAGGAAGCAAGAAGACAGCGGCGGAAATCATCGATCTGATTCATGCCACCGGCGGGGAAGCAGTCGTCGCCCATCCGGGAGCTAATTTCAAAGGCAAAGATGAAATTCTGGAACGATTATTAGACAGCGGCGTGCAGGGCATGGAGGTCTACAGCAGCTATCACAGCGAGGAACAAACCCGTCATTACCGGCAGCTAGCGCTGGATCATGGACTGTGGATGACCTGCGGCAGCGACTTCCACGGTCATCATAAACCGGCGATTCAGATCGGGCGTATCCCGTTTCTTGAAAATGAGGCGGAAATTCACCGCTTTTAAGCCTGTTTTACAATTTTCTTCGTGATTTTTACAGTGTGCTTTGATATAATGATAAAGTCAATTTTGGAAGGTGGTTATTAACTATGGGACGTGCACATGAGGTCCGTGCGGCGGCAATGGCCAAAACAGCCGCAGCAAAGTCAAAATTATACTCTCGTTACGGCAAAGAACTGTTGATCGCAGCGAAAGCGGGCGTTCCGGATCCGGAGATGAATCTGGGCCTGAAACGGAAAATTGCCGAAGCCAAGGCAAACCAGGTTCCGGCGGATGTTATCAAAAGAGCGATCGAAAAAGCAAAGGGCGGCAGCGGGGAAAACTATGATTCCTGCCGTTATGAAGGTTTCGGTCCGGGAGCGGCGACGATCATTATCGACTGTCTGACCGACAACACCAACCGCAGCGTCAGCGCGGTCAAGACCTGCTTCAACAAAGCACATTGCAAGATGGGCGTCGCGGGCTGCGTTTCGCACAGCTATGACAACGTCGGTCTGTTCAACTTCCCGTATGAAGATGAAGAAGGCATGTTGGATGCGCTGATCATGGCGGATGTGAATGTTATCGACATCGAAAGCGAAGACGGAAACATGACGGTGACGGTTGATCCGACGGATTTCCACAAGGCGAAGGAAGCGATCGATGCTCTGATTCCGGAAGTCGAATACGACGCTTGCGAAATCACGATGCTGCCGCAGGAATACGTCACGCTGGAGAGCGAAGAAGACAAGGAATCCTGGAATCGTCTGTTGACGATGCTGGATGATTGCGACGACGTGCAGAAGGTTTACCATAACGTCGAAGCGGAATAAAAAAACGATCGTTTAAAAAGAAACCCTGAAGTTGAGTCAAGCTTCAGGGCTTTCTTTATCTCGTTTTTGCTTAATAGAACGCGGGGATTTAGAAAATGGTGCCGCCGCCATCAGCGCGGATTGTCTGACCGGTGATATACCCGGAGGCGTCGCTGGCTAAGAAAACGAGGATGGGGGTTAAATCCGCATACGCCGTGCCGATTCTGCCGATCGCTGGGACTTTGAAACCGAGTGTTTCCGGCTTGCGCTGCGCTTCTGGGAATGAATCGATGATGGCCTGCATCTTCGGGGTGATCGCCGTCGGACTGATGCAGTTAATGTTGATTCCGTCTTTCCCCCATTCCCGCGCCGTTACTTTCGTCAGCCCGCGGATCGCTTCTTTCACAGAAGCATAGGCGGCGTAGCCTTCCGTGCCTAACAATCCGGCCGGTGAAGCAAAATTGATAATTTTGCCATGCGCTTCCTTTAAATAAGGATAACACAGCTTCATTAAACGCCAGGTTGCCAGATAGCCGCTCTCAAATACGGTCATCAGATCCGCTTCCGTCTGGTCGAGGAACGGACTGCCGGGTTTGGCATTGACCGCGTTGTTAATCAGAATGTCGATCCGGCCGAAATGATCAGCAGTCTGCCGGACCAGATTTTCCAGCTGTGTGGGATCGGTGATGTCACAGACGACCGCCAGAACCTGAGCTCCTTTCTTGCGGCAGATTTCAGCGGTTTCCTCCAATTTGGACTGAGTTCGCGCGCAGATGGCCAGCTTCGCGCCTTCTTCTGCGAAACGAATCGCCATTTCCCGGCCGATCCCGCCGCTGCAGCCGGTGATCAACGCAACTTTGGATTCTAAAGCTTTCAAGATAATCCCTCCTTTACCCTTATCGTATTCCTCTTCACTGAAAGAAACAATAAAGAAGTTAAATAGTTAAATAATTTCACAAAGTTGCTTGAAAGAAAAGCTGAAAACAAGGCTAAGGCAGAAGAATGATATCCGAAATAAAAGAATTTTGGTATAATGAAAAAGTGACGAAAGGATGAAGAATCATGAAGCGAATACTTACTTACGGAACTTATGACCTTTTACATTGGGGGCATATCCGTTTATTAAAACGAGCGAAGCAGCTGGGCGACTATTTGATCGTCGGCCTGTCGACCGATGAATTCAACGCGATCAAAGGAAAAAAAGCCTATCACAGCTATGAGGAACGCAAGATGATGCTGGAAGCGATCCGCTATGTCGATCTGGTGATTCCGGAAAACGACTGGGGACAGAAGCCAAAGGATATTCAGGAATATCACGCCGATCTGTTCGTCATGGGCGACGACTGGGAAGGCAAATTTGATGAACTGAAGGCGTATTGCGAGGTTGTTTATCTGCCGCGCACCGAAGGGATCTCTACGACCAAGATCAAGGAAGATCTGGAAAAGCTGAAATAAGCGGCTGATCGTCACTTCTGCACCGGTGTTTGCTCTACATTATGTCTGCGGAGGCAAAATGAAAAAAATAGGGATTAGTTTATTGGCGTTAATGTTATTGATAGGCTGCGCAAAGAAGGCAGAAAATTTAGAGAATAAGATTGAGCCGGAATTGGATCACGAGGAAATCATGGCGGGGGATTTTTCTTCTTTTGCCGGCGTATATGTCAATTCAGAAGGAATGATTATCGTTCTTGATGAAGACGACATCGAAAGAAAGCTGATGGAAGTCATGGACATCGATGACGGACATTATTATTTGAATGTGAAAACGGATGATGGATTTGGTTATGGAATCGAAGTTTATGGTATCGGTGTGGAAGTGCCGGAATATGAAGGGTTAACCGATATTACAAAAATACGTGTTTATCGTGGCCAAGCGGGTCCTATGTCGGTGGAAGAAATTTTCAATAAACAGGGATAGCTTGGAAATACCAATTTCATAGGACTTTATAGTATTCCGCGTCAATGGGGATAAAAAATCAGAGATTGACGCGGGTGATTGATCAATGTGAAACTGAGGATTCTGAGGATAAAGATTCATTTGTGTTTTTACTCAGATTAGGAACAATCGAATTTCTGATATAAAGAAGCTGGCAGCGGTAAACTTGATTTTAAGCTTACTGCCGCCAGCTGTTTTAATTGAAATTGAGGAAGAATTATTCTGTTCCATTAATTTTATAAGATGATCGGTCCGCCGATTTCTTTTTTTAACAATGCGATCCGGTCAGGTTCCGCCATCATCGAGGCGTACAGCTGTGTCGAACGGTATTCCAGCCGGCGGTAAGGCTCGGGAACAGCCGCAAAGCGGGAGGCGATGCGAACTTCCTGTTGACGCAGCTGTTTTAGATACTGTCTTCCGGTTTCGTTGAATGCCAGCGGACGCAGTGTATCGAGCGGCGGCAGGCAGCGGACTTCATCCCAATGAATCTGGCACAACAGCTGCAGACAGGTGCGCTGAATCCGCGATCGGGTATAGCGTCGGTTCACGGCGGCGGCGATGAAGCTGTCCCAGTCCGGTGAAATCTCTGCGCAATGAGCCAGATGAACTTCAATTCCTTCGGAAAACAGGAAGTACGTTTGCAGTACACGTACCGGCATCGTGGTCAGCATCATTCTTAAATAAGGATAGAACTGCGCCAGAGAGACCCGCGGCCCGGCTTTCAGCGCGGAAGCCATCGGCGTCTGTTCATCGGAGAAGCATTCCTGTTCAGCAGCCAGCCGGATCGCTTTGGCGCTGGCCACCGGACCCTGCAGCGTCGTTTCATGATAGCCGACGGTGCGTTGGATCGTATAGGGCGTGATCGGACTGTCCTGCAGCTGCTTCAGATAGGCCACGCCCAGGATATCGTTGGGCAGCATCTCCTTGGCCCATAAACCATACGCCTTGGGGAAAGCCAGCCCGGCGGCCATCGACTCCTTCAGATGATCCGGATTGATCGGCATCGACGCAATTTCCTTCAGTTCCTCCAGGTTGTTGCTTTCCGAGCCGAAGACCAGTGAAGAAACCTGCGCCAGTTTTAATAACGTCACCGCGCCTTCGGCAAAATGCGAAGCGCTTTGCGTGACCCAGGGATAGGGCAGCTCGAGGATCAAATCGCAGCCCTGCGTCACTGCCGTCGATGCCCGTTTCCATTTGTCCAGAATCGCCGGCTCCCCGCGCTGGACGAAATTCCCTGACATCACCGCGATTAGCACATCGCAGCCGGTGATCGCGCGGGCTTGTTCCAGATGATAAAGATGACCGTTATGAAACGGATTGTATTCCACGATAATTCCACATGCTTTCATAGACAACCTCCAGATCTTTCCAAACCTTCCTTATACGAAGTCGGACAGCGGTTTTTTTCACTGCTGTCCTTTATGATATCATAAACATTCGTGAAATGCTCACAAACCGGAGAAACGCTATGCTATAATAAACTAGGAATCCGAGGTGAAACAAAAACAATGGATGAAAAACAAAAAATAGCGACAACGATATACCGCCCGAAAGGGCAGCCGCGGGCGATCTTCCAGATTTCGCACGGGATGGCGGAACACCGGCTGCGGTACGCGGAATTTGCACAGAATCTGGCCCAGCTGGGCTTCGTGGTTGTGACCAGCGATCACCGCGGACATGGAGGATCGGCCGCCAGTCCTGAGGAGCTGGGGTATTTCAACAAGCACAAGGGCTGGCAGAAATGCGTCAACGATCTGTACGAACTGATGATTCAGGTGAAGCAGGAATATCCGGACGTGCCGGTAATCCTGTTTGGTCACAGCATGGGTTCGATCATGGCCCGCAGCTTTGTCAAACGTTACGACGCGCTGCTGAACGGACTGATCCTGTGCGGTGCGCCGAACTACAACCCGGCCGCCTCGGCCGGCCGGATTGCCGCCAAGTCCATCATCGCGCTCAAGGGCGATCATTACCGCAGCAAGCTGCTCGATCAGTTGGTGCAGGGCTCGTTCAACAAGCAGATCCCCAATCCGCGCACGCCGTTAGACTGGCTGAGCAAGAATCCGGACAATGTCGACGCGTACATCGCCGATCCGCTGTGCGGATTCCGGTTTACCGCTTCAGCGTTTGACGATATGTTTTACGGGATTCAGGATATGCACGATCTGATGCGCTGGAATCTCAAGAACCCGAAGCTGCCGATTCTGTTTATCGCCGGCGGGGACGATCCGGTGACCGGCGGCCGCAAGGGGTTGGAAAGCTCGGCGGCAACGCTGCGGGAAGCCGGCTATGACGACATCGAGATGCGGGTATTCAAAGGATTGCGCCATGAACTGCTCAATGAAAAAGAAAAGGATCAGGTCGCGGCGGAGATTCTCGACTGGACGGCCCGCAAGATTGGCGGCTGCGCCGATCTGCGAACGGAACAAGCGGATCAGTAACGAGCCGGGTAAGCCGGTAAAGAACCCGGCGGAAGAGATCTTATCCGGTTTCCATTTCCGCGGTTCCCCGTTAAGCAACCCTGAAAAACCCCGGTGTTAAGCTTTAAAAGTTATCATTGACTTTGGCTGGTTTTTTACATATAATAAAGGCTGTTAACGAAATAGGGTGAACTGCGCGTGAAATGGTCTAAGACTGAACTGATCAATCAAGGGAATCAAGAACTCACAATTAACGAGGCTGTGACTTTTGATCCGGAAAGTTTGGCGAGCGACCGCCTGCGGGATTTGAAGAACGTGACGGTGACCGGTAGCGGAGTTTACGATCCGTCGCGGCAGCGTTTCGAGGCAGATCTCAAGGTCACGGGTGATATGGTGGTTCCCTGCGCGGTGTCGTTGGAAGACGTCATCGTGCCGTTTGAGACTTCTTCTCACGAAGTGTTCTCTTTCCTTCCGTGCGAGGAAGCAGAGGTTCATGTTCTGAAGAAGGATGTACTTGAACTCTACCCGGTTGTCTTTCAGCTGATCCTGGCCGAAGTCCCGCTCAAGGTTGTTAAAAGCGGAATTTCCTATCCCAAGGGAGAAGGCTGGGAAGTCATCAGGGAAGAAGATTACAACCGGCAGAAGAAACAAGAAATTGACCCTCGTTTAGCGAAACTGAAAGAATTCAAGTTTGATGATTAGGAGGTGCTGACACATGGCTGTACAACAGAGAAGAAATTCGAAGACAAGAAAGGCAAAACGCAGAACACATTTTAAGCTGACGGCTCCGACGCTGGTTAAATGCCCGGCTTGCGGAGAATACAAGCTGCCGCATCGCGTTTGCTCCTGCGGTTCCTACAACGGCAAATAAAACAAAAAGAAGATATCGGAAAAGGTTTCCGGTGTCTTTTTTTATTCTTATAGATAAGTTGAAAATAATTCAATTAGATTAAGAAACAGAACTTGATTTATTTTGACACATTTCGACAAAAAGCCTGTGTTTAAGCCAAATGGTAAAAATTGGTTAACAAATTATGACAACTTAATGACGTTTTATTAAAATAAATTCTTGGCATTTGCGGGGACGGTGTTATAATTGTGGTATGAAGTGGCATAAAGTGGTAGATTGTGGGTGATTGATCATGTTCATGGGCGAATATCGGCACAACATTGACGCCAAGGGCAGAATGATCATTCCTGCCCGCTTTCGCGATGAGCTTGGCAATCGCTTCGTTGTTACCCGCGGTCTGGACGGCTGTCTGCGCACCTATACAATGGCGCAGTGGGACGCCGTGTTCGAGCAGCTGAAACGGCTGCCTTCAACCAAGCGGGAAACCCGGATGTACATTCACATGCTGACGTCGAAAGCGTCGGAATGCGAACTGGACAGCCAGGGACGAATTCTGCTGCCTGCCGCTTTGATCACCGAGTCCGGAATTGAAAAAGAATGTGTCGTGGTCGGGGTTGCCGATCACGTGGAAATCTGGGCCAAGGAACGCTGGGATAACTACTATGACGAAGCCAGTGCTTCGTTTGAGGATGTTGCCGAACAGCTCACGGAGTTTCTCGTATGACAAGACATTACAGTGTATTGCTTCAGGAGTCCATCGACGCCCTGAACTGCCAATCTGACGGCATTTATGTTGACGGCACATTAGGCCGCGGCGGCCACAGTCTGGAAATTGCCCGCCGCTTGCAGAACGGTCATCTTTACGCGTTCGACCTTGACGAACAGGCGCTGGCGGAATCCGCACAGCGATTAGCTGAAGTCGGCGACCGCGTGACGCTGATCCGCGCCAATTTCGCGCAGATGCGCGAGGAATTGAACGCGCGGGGCGTGATGAGCGTCGACGGTGTGGTCATGGATCTGGGCGTTTCCTCGCCGCAGTTTGACGACGGCGAACGGGGATTCAGCTACCGCTACGACGCCCGTCTGGATATGCGCATGGATCAGAGTCAGCCGCGCTCGGCCTGGAATCTGGTCAACGAGCTTGATGAAAAAGAACTGAGCGCGCTGCTGTGGAAATACGGCGAGGAAAGTTATTCCCGTCCGATCGCCCGGCAGATCGTGCGGGCCCGCGCCCTGCATCCGATCGACACGACCTTCGAGTTGGTCGACGTGATCAAAAAGGCGCTGCCGGCGAAAGTGCTCAATAAGAAGGGACATCCGGCCAAGCAGACGTTTCAGGCTTTGCGGATCGCCGTTAACGGCGAACTGGAATCGCTGGAAACCGGTCTGCGGGCGGCGATGTCGTTAGTCAAACCGGGCGGCCGGATCGCCGTCATCACCTTTCATTCGCTGGAGGACAGGATCGTGAAGGAAACCTTCCGTCAGGCGTCCAGCGTTGAAAAAACCGACCCGCGGATTCCCTTGCTGCCAAGTCAGATCCGGCAGCCGGATTTCCGTCTGGTCAGCCGCAAGCCGATTTTGCCAGGCGAGGAGGAGCTTGCGGAAAACAATCGTTCACATTCCGCAAAATTACGTGTATTAGAAAGGATAGGGGATTAGAATCATGGCTAAGTTAGTGAAAAAGAAGAAGAAGCTAAGGTTAGAAGGATTGGCTGCAGTGCTGCTTTTTTTCGCCTCAGTTTGTTATGTTTCTTCTTCGTTATTCTTAAGAACTTACAATAACTCATTGAGCGCGCGTCAGCAGAGCGTATCCCGCGACATCGCGGCACTGCAGACTGAGAACGACGCGTTAAAGATTGAAGTCCAGAGCTTGAGCACGCGCGACCGCGTCACCGGCATTGCGGCCGAGGACGGCATGACACAAAATCAGGGGAATATTGTGACAATCGCCAAAACTGGAGAGTAATTCTCATGCGGCAAAGCAATCGCATGATCCTGCTGATCCTGGCGACGATTCTATTGATCAGCGGGTTGGTCACGGCGAATGTTTTTTTAGTGGCCGTCGTGAAGGTCCACGCCCGCAGCGGAACGGATCTGACCGATTATGTTTCCGCCAGCAACGTGCACAGGACGGTTCAGCAGGCCCGAAGGGGATATATTTTAGACCGCAACGGAACGATCATCGCGCAGGACAACGTGACTTACAATATCATCGCTATTCTGGATAAAAACCGTCAGAGCCGCAAGGGTGAGATCGCTTATGTTGACGATCCGCTGGCCACGGCGCGTGCACTGGCGCCGATTTTAGGCATGGAGGAATCGACGCTTTACGGCTATCTGACCAAGAACGCCAAACAGGTGGAGCTTGGCAGCAAAGGCCGCAATCTGCCGCGGGAAACCAAGGAAGCGATCGAAGCGCTGGATCTCAACGGGATCGAATTTGTGCAGACGACGAAGCGGTCCTATCCGTTAGGTACGTTTGCTTCCTATCTGATCGGCTTCGCGCAGGCGGACGACGATGGGGAAGTCAGCGGCCGGATGGGCATCGAACAATATATGAACGCCGCACTGAGCGGCGAGGATGGCTATAAACGCTATCAGGCAGACAAAAACGGCAACATTCTGCCGGGCATGAAGATGGAAGAAAAGAGCGCCGTGAATGGCAACGACGTGATTTTAACGCTGGATCAGGGGATTCAGGAAGCGTTGGAAACGGCGTTCATGCAGACGCAGGCCGAGTTTAACCCGGAAAAGGTATGGGGTTCGGTCATGGAAGTCGAAACGGGCAAAATCCTGGCATGGGGCCAGTCGCCGTCGTTTGATCCGAACACGATGAATATTGATGATTACGTCAATTATGTATCGCAGATGCCTTACGAACCGGGCTCGACGATGAAGGTTTTCACGTATGCCGCGGCGATCGACAGCGGGGCGTATGACGGCAGCGTACTGGTGGACAGCTCGCGGTTTTGTTACGCGGCAACCAACCGGAAGCCGTACCGCGTTTCCCAGGGTGATTCCCGCAAGATCGGCTGCATTGGCAATGCGTCGGGCAAAAGCTGGGGCATGATCCCTTACGATCTGGGCTTAGTCTATTCGTCCAACGTCGTGACTGCGAGCATCATTACGAATTTAATTGAACCGTCGGTCTATGAGGAGTATCTCGACCGTTTCGGTTTTTTCAAGCTGGTTGATACCGACGGCATTGCGGAAAGCACCGGCGTGAAGAATTTTACCTGGCCGGCGGACAAGCTGGCGCTGACCTACGGGCAGGGCTCGACCGTCACGATGCTGCAGATGATCCAGGCCTATTCCGCGATTTTCAACGACGGCACGATGGTCAAGCCGTACGTCATCGACCAGGTGCGTTCCTCTTATGACGATCAGAATGTGCTGTATCAGGGCCAGACGCAGGTTGTCGGCACTCCGATCAGTGTTGAAACCTCGAAGCAGGTCCAGCAGCTGATGTACGACACGGCCAACCGCGAGGACGGCACTGCCCGGTTCTATCAGATTCCGGAAACGACGATCATCGCCAAGACCGGAACCACCCAGCTGGCGGCGGTCGGCGGGGGCGGCTACAGCACAGGCAAGACGATCGTTTCGCTGATGGCGGCGATGCCGGCGGAGGATCCGAAGGTCTTGGTGTATTATGCGTTCCAGGCCGATTATGATAAGAACGCACACGTCAAATCCGACGCGATCAAATCGGTGCTGCGCAAGGTCGCGATGACCTACAATTTTGCCGGGCAGCAGGACGTCAGCGAACCGAGCGCGCCGTCGGCGGAAATCGTACCGATTCATGAATCCACGATGCCGTCGCTGATCAATCATACGTTAACCTACGCGCAGAACAAGCTGGCCGACAGCGAATGCGATGTGATCGTCTTGGGCGGCGGCGAGGAGATCATCGACCAGTTCCCGCAGGCCGGCGAGATGGTGGTGACGCGTCAGAAGGTTTTCCTGCTGACGGATACCTACCAGATCACGATGCCCGACATGAACGGCTGGACGCGCAAGGAGGTCAGCGGTTTCTGGAAAGCCAGCGGTCTGCCGGTCAAGATCGAAGGCTACGGCAAGGTCGTTTCCCAGAATATTCCGCCGGGGACATTGGTCAACAAGCAGACGGCAATCGAGGTCGTGCTGCAGGAATAGACGTTTCATCCTTTACAAACAAAGAAAGATCCGCATGAGCGCGGGTCTTTTTTCATAGGATGAAACAGAGGTGATCGGATGCTGAGTACGCGGATAAAAAAACGCATCGATAAAATCGTGATCGGCGGCACGGTCATTTTTGCCTTGATCATCGGCAAGCTGGCTTACGTTCAGATTCTGGATCGGGAAACGTTGTTTTCCAAAGCGCAGGATTTATGGGAGCGGGATTTCCCGGTGTCCGGGCTGCGCGGGAATGTATTGGACATCAACGGCGAAGTGCTGGCGACGGATATTCCTTCGACGTCGGTCATGGTTGTTCCGGCTCAGATCACTGATCCCGACAGCACCGCCCAGCAGCTGGCGGACATTCTGGAAACGGAAAAAGAGAACATCTATAAGCAGATCACCCGCAAGGTTTCGACCCAGCGGATCGTCCCTTACGGCCGGCTGATTTCCAACGAACAGGCCAAGGCGATCGACCATCTGGATCTGACCGGCGTGTATTTGGTGCAGGACTCGCTGCGCTATTATCCCAACGGCGCCTACCTGGCGCAGGTGCTCGGCTTTACCGGCGTGGACAATCAGGGGCTGGCCGGACTGGAGCTGCAATATGAGGAAATTCTAAAGGCGAATAAGGGAAGTATGAAAATTCCATTCGACGCGAAGGGTCATCCGGTGAAAATCTATTCCGAGCGCTATGAAGCGCCGGGCCAGGGAATGGATGTCATGCTGACAATCGACACGCGGATTCAAAGTATTCTGGAGCGTGAGCTGAACAACGCGATGGAACGCTACAACCCCGATTCTGCCTGGGGGCTGGCGATGAACCCCAACACCGGCGAGATTCTGGCGATGGTGTCGAAGCCGGACTTTGATCCCAATCATTACCAGGATTATGACGAATCCGTCTACAACCGCAACCTGCCGGTCTGGATGAGCTACGAGCCGGGTTCGACGTTTAAGACGGTGACGTTTTCCGCGGGGCTGGAGGAGGGTCTGTTCGATATGGAGCACGACGGCTATTACGACCGCGGTTATGAGATCGTCGAAGGCGCGCGCTTAAAGTCGTGGAAAGCCGGCGGTCATGGTCAGCAGACCTATATGCAATGCCTGCAGAATTCGTCCAATCCCTGCTTTGTGCACATCGCCCAGATGCTGGGCGGCGATAATCTGAGTAAATATCTTGATGCCTTCGGCTTCGGTCAGAAAACCGGCGTCGATCTGCCGGGCGAGGCCAAGGGCATCCTGTTCAATACCGACGACTGGGGGTTGCTGGAACAGTCGACGACGGGTTTCGGGCAGGGCATTTCCGTCACGGCGATCCAGCTGGTCACGGCCTTCTGCGCGATTGTCAACGGCGGGACGCTGTACCAGCCATATATCACTAAGGCGATCCTGCATCCGACAACCAAGGATCCGATCGTCGAGGTGAAGCCCAACGCCGTGCGCCAGGTCATCAGCGAGGACACCAGCTTCAAGATGCGCTACGCGCTGGAAAGCGTCGTGGCGTTAGGCGGGGCGAAGGGCGCGTATATCGACGGCTACAAGATCGGCGGCAAGACCGGAACCGCCCAGAAGGCGAAGGACGGCGCGTATCTGAGCGGCGAGTACATTCTGTCGACGATCGCCGCGGCTCCGATCAATGATCCGCAGATCGTCGTGTATATCGCGCTGGATGCGCCGAAGTCCAACATTCAGTACGGAGGCACCGTCGTTTCCCCAATCGTGCGCAATGTGCTGGAAGATGTGCTGACGCTCTATGAGGTCAAGCGAACCGACGATCAGATGGCGAAGATCAAGCTGTGGACCGATCCGGTGACCATCGAGGTCGGCGATTATATCGGCAAGGAATACAAAAAGGTGAAAAACGAAAATCTGAAGCTGGTTAAAATCGGCGAGGGCGATGTCGTCGTTGACCAGCTGCCGAGTCCGGGGGTGAAAATTGATGAACAAGGCACAGTCTGGCTCTACTGCCCGGCGGCGTCGGCTGAATGAGCTGCTGCGGGTGATTGGCATTGAAACGGAAGACACAACCGAATTGACCGCACTCAGCGACCGGGCGCAGGAAATCGGCCGGGACGGATTGTTTGTCGCGCTGCGGGGCGACCGCACGGACGGACGGCAATGGGCTGACGCGGTGCGCTCGCGCGGCGGGTACGTGCTCAGCGATCAGCCGGGGGAACGGACGATCGTGCATCCTGATCCGCGCGCGGTCTATCCGCTGCTGCTGCAGGCGTATTACGATTATCCGGCGCTGAAGCTGACGATGATCGGCGTGACCGGCACCAATGGCAAAAGCACGGTTACCCAGCTGCTTTACGACATGTTAAGCGGTGCTGGACGGCGTTGTTGTCTGATCGGCACCGGCCGGATTGTAATCGGCGATGAAATTCGCTTCAGTCCGAATACAACGCCCGATCCGCTGACGTTAACGCGTTTGCTGGACGAAGCGGTGAGGCGGGGGATTGATACTGTGATCATGGAGGTCAGCTCCCAGGCGCTGGCGATGCACCGGGTCGACGGACTGTTGTTCGATCTGGCGGTGCTGACGAATCTGAAACAGGATCACCTGGATTATCACAAGACGTTAAAAGCATATCAGCGGGCGAAATTTATGTTGTTTGAGAAATTGAAAGAGAAAGGCACGGCAATTTTGAATCAGGACGACCCGGTGACGCAGCGCTGGCTGGGACAGCTGCACCGGCCGGTGTTTACCTATGGCCGGGACAGCGTCAATTTCCGGATTCATCCGGTCGCGGAAACGCTGGATTCGATCACGTTTGATCTCAACGGCCACCGTGTTGAAGCGCCGCTGGCCGGGGCGTTCAATATGCGTAACCTGACGGCCGCGCTGGCCTGCGGGTTTGCGCTGGATATCCCCTGGGCAGCGATGCTCGAATTCGCACATCATGCAGCGTTGCCGGAAGGCCGGATGGAAATCGTATGCCGGCAGCCGGTGCTGGCGGTCGTCGATTACGCGCACACTGCCAGCGCGCTGGAAGCGATGCTGAAGCACTGGCGGAAGGTGGCGGACGGGCGGCATACCCGCTTAAGCGTGGTGTTTGGCTGCGGCGGGGACCGGGAGGCGGATAAACGCCCGCTGATGGGCCGGATTGCCTGCGCCTACGCTGATCAGGTCGTCTTGTGCGACGACAATCCGCGCACCGAGGATCCGGATCGAATTCTGGCGCAGATTGCGGCAGGCTGCGACGGCTCTCAGAAAATCATCCGCGACCGGGCGGAAGCGATAAAATTTGTACTCGACGGCGCGCAAACTGATGATATAATAGTAGTCGCTGGAAAAGGCGGGGAAACCTCCCTGATCCAGGACACGGCAAAGACTTGCCCTAACGACCGCCTGTTGATCGAGCGGTATTTCGGGTAAGCGGGGAGGACAGAAACATGTTTCTAACACTGGTCGGCGCTTTTGGAATCAGCCTGATCGTCGTGCTTGCGACGATGCCGCTGCTGATCTCCTATCTACATAAAATCAACTACAACCAGACCGTCAGCGAATATTCATTAGAAGAATACAAACAAAAACAGAAGACGCCGACGATGGGCGGCATCGTGTTCGTGCTGACGCCGTTAGCCGTAACGCTGCTCCTGCAGCCGGGGGCGATCCGCGACCTGCAGGCGATGATCGTGATGCTGGCGTATGTCGGCTACGGTCTGATCGGCTTTCTGGACGATTATATCATCGTGATCCGGCAGAACAACGAAGGCCTTAAGCCGCGGTACAAATTCTTTTTGCAGCTGGTCCTGGCGGTGTTGTTCTTCTTCATGTATCGTCAGAATGCGTCGACGGATGTAATCCTGCCGTTTCTTGAATGGGTGATTCCGTTAGGCGGGCTGTATATGCTTTTGGTGTTCTTCATGTTCACCGGCGCGTCCAACGCCGTTAATCTGACGGATGGCATGGACGGTCTGGCCGCGGGATGCAGCTTCCTGGCTTTTGCGCCGTTTGTGATGTTCGCTCTGCAGCAGGACAAGCTGGCGATCGCGACGTTCATCATGGCGGTGATGGGATCGCTGCTGGGCTTTTTGAAATACAATTCGCATCCGGCGAAGATCTTCATGGGCGATACCGGTTCGCTGGCTTTGGGCGGGGCGCTGGCTGCGGTCGGGATGATTCTGAAGCAGGAGATCGCCGTTGTGGTGATCGGCGGGGTGTTCGTCTGGGAAACGCTGTGCGTCATCATCCAGATCTCGTCGGTGAAGCTGCGCGGCAAACGCGTGTTCCGCTACACGCCGATTCATTACAGCTTTGTTTTAGGCGGCATGCGCGAGACGCAGGTCGTTCTGATGTTCTGGATTTTACAGCTGGTCTGCACAGTGGCCGGCTTTCTGATTGGAGTGTTGTAATATGAAGGTTTTAATCATCGGCGCGGCCCGCAGCGGGACGCAGGCGGCGTATTTGCTGGCAAGTCATCATCATGCGGTCACGATCACCGATATGAAGCAGATCGACGCAAAACACGAACTGGAAGAAGCCGGAGTTCAGGTCCTGGATCACGGACATCCGGAATTTTTGAAGATGGAAAACTGGGATCTGATCGTCAAGAATCCGGGGATTCCTTATCATGCGCCGTTCGTGCAGTATTTCGTAGAGAAAAAAGCAAGGATTGTTAATGAAATCGAGGTCGCTTCGTGGTTTACCGATCAGTTTACCTATGGCGCCGTGACCGGCACCAATGGCAAAACCACGACGACGACGCTGCTGGGCGAGCTGCTGAAACGCAAGCGTCCCAATGCCCGGACAGCGGGCAATATCGGCGTGCCGTTATCAGAAATCGTGCGGGAACAGGGCGATCAGAAGACCGATGTGGCGCTGGAGGTCGCGGCCTTTCAGCTGGTCGCAATGGAGAAGTTCCATCCGGCGGTGTCGGTCTGCATGAATCTGACGCCGGATCATCTGGATTATTTCGGTTCGCTGGACGCCTATTACGACGCCAAGATGCTCGTCTGGAAAAATCAGACCGGCGACGACTGGTTTTTAGTCAATCTCGACGATCCGGAAATCGTCAAACGCTGCGCGGAGCTGCCGTGCCGCAGGGTGACGTTCTCACTGGATCAGCCGGCCGACGTCTGCGTAAAGCAGGATCAGGTCTGGCTGTTCGGCCAGCCGCTGTTTGCGCTGAGCGATCTGCATCTGCCGGGCCGGCATAACCTGCAGAACGCAATGGTGGCCGCGGCGATGGCGGTCAAGTTGGGCGTAGACGCGGATCAGATCCGCGAAGGCATCCGCGCATTCAAAGGGGTTGAGCACCGGATCGAATTCGTGGCGGAAATCCGCGGGGCGCGGTATTACAACGATTCCAAGGGGACCAATGTCGACGCGACGACGGTCGCCCTGAAAGCCTTTGAGAAACCGGTGATTCTGCTTGCCGGGGGCTATGATAAAAAGACCGGCTTCGACGGTCTGAAGCCGGTTCTGAACCGGGTCGCGACGATGATCGTGTATGGCGAAACGCGCGATCAGCTCAAAGCGCTGCGGCCGGATGCGATCGTGGTGGAAACGCTGTCGGAGGCCGTCGAGCAGGCCTATCAGCTGGCGAAAGACGGCGATATCGTGTTGTTGTCGCCAGTCTGCGCCAGCTGGGATCAGTTTACCGATTATGAACAGCGCGGCCGTCAGTTCAAGGAACAGGTGCTGGCGCTGGCCCGGCAAGCCGGCGAGTAGACTGAAATTCTCAGCGATCTGCTTAGAATCACGAAGCCGGACAGCGGCATCGCGCTGCGTCCGGAAACGAATGACGAATAAACCGATTCCAAGTTCAGATTTTAGAATTTCCTGTAAAATAAAAAAGATCCGCCGTCCAGCGCTTGATCGCGAATAGCTCAGGGCCGCAGCCCAGGTTTTGCGATGCATTGCTTTAACGGCGGATTTTTTTGCTGCCCATAACCAACCACATCCGAACCGAATCAACGGTTCAAATAGTCGCAGACGGCGCAGAGGAACTCGGCGTTGGAAGGCCGGCCCTGATCCGGATTGACGGAATAACCGAAAATCTCACGAATCAATGTCGGATTTCCACGCAGCCAGGCCCGCTCAATCGCGCAGCGGATGTTTTTCTCAACTCGTTCTTTGGTGCTGTTAAACTTCTCAGCAATCATCGGATATAATCCGCGGTCCAGATTCTTGAGCAGGTGCGGCTGTTCCGCGAGCATGATCATCGCGAATTCCAAGAACCGGTAACCGGAGAGACTGCTGGGCATGCCCAATTCGTGAAGCAGCTGAGCTGGCCGGCTTAACTGCGGCCGTTTGTGATTTCCGGGCACCCGGAATAACTCGCTGACGCAATAAAAAAGTCTGTGATGAAGCACAGCGTTTTCACAAATCGTATTCATGCTGAAAAAGTCATAACTCATATCCCTGGCACCCTCTTTTCTCCTGACTTGTTTGGAATCAGAATAAAAACAGAGGTCTGGCTTGCAGAAATGATAAAAAACGGTGCCATTTCAGATTACACTCTTTTTGTAGGCTTGTCAAAGGTTTAACCGGAAATTTGGGAAAAGAATATTTGTAATTTCACAGACTTTCAGATAAGATAAGACTGTGAAAATGAGGGATGAAACATGAAACAACAACGTCAGTTTCCGACGGTGACCGTGACGAAAAAAGCGCAGCGCAGCCTGCAGGAAGGCCATCCGTGGGTTTACGGCGGCGAAGTCATCGAAGTCAAAGAAACGGCGGACGGACAGCTGTGCGACGTCGTCAATGAGAAGGGAACCTATCTGGGGACAGGGTTCTATAATGCCCAGTCGCTGATCCGCGTGCGGATCGTTTCGCAGAATGCCAACGACGGGTTCGACGAAGCATTCTGGCGCCGCCGGATCGGGTACAGCCTGGATTACCGCCGGATCGTCATGGGCGAGGATTTCGGCTGCTGCCGGTTGATTTTCGGGGAAGCCGATCACTTCCCGGGCTGGACGGTCGATCGTTTCGGTCCGGTGCTGGTCAGCCAGATCATGTCGCTGGGCATCGAACGGATCAAGGATCAGCTGTTTGCCCTGTTGTGGGAAGAAATGGAAAAACGTGGTCAAACGGTCGCGGGGATTTACGAGCGCAACGATATCGCACTGCGCAAAAAGGAAGGGCTGAAGGAAAACACGGGCTGGGCGGCCGGCTTCCCGCATCCTGAGAGCACGACGACGCAGATCGTGGAAAACGGAATCCGCTACGAGGTTGATTTTGGCGAGGGACAGAAAACAGGGTTCTTCCTCGATCAGAAATACAACCGTCAGGCAGCTGCCCGGCTGGCGAAGGGAAGGACGGTGCTGGACTGCTGCACGCATACCGGATCGTTCGCGCTCAACACGGCGAAGGCCGGGGCAGCGCGGGTAATCGCCGCCGATATTTCCGCCAGTGCGTTAGCCAGCGCCAGACACAACGCGCAGCTCAACGGTTTGGAAGCAGTGATGGAGTTTGTGCAGGCCGACGTTTTCGATCTGTTAGCGGATCCGAAGTGGAAGGCGCAGGGCATCGATTACATCATTCTCGATCCGCCGGCGTTTACCAAATCCCGCAAAACGATCCGCAACGCCTATCAGGGCTATTGCCAGATCAATACGCTGGCGATGAAGCTTTTGCCGCGGGGCGGGCTGTTCGCAACGGCGTCGTGTTCGCATTTTATGGAGGACGCGATGTTTGAGGCGATGCTGCAGGAAGCCGCGCGGAACGCAAAGGTTGAGCTGCGGCAGATCGAGGTCCGTCATCAGGCGCCCGATCATCCCATTTTAATGACCGTACCGGAAACCCGGTATCTTAAATTTTATTTGTTCCAGATTGTGTGACGAAAGGAGAAGACAAACATGAAGGAAATTATGGACGCCAGTTCCATGAAGCGTTCGTTAGTGCGCATGGCGCATGAAATCGTAGAAAAAAATAAGGGTGTGGAAGGACTGGTGCTGGTCGGCATCAAGACCCGCGGCGAATTTCTGGCGGAGCGTTTGAAACAGATGATCGATCAGTTTGAGGAATGCGATATTCCCTGCGACAGCCTCGATATCTCTTCGTGGCGCGACGACATTGAACGCGGCGAGGTTCAGCCGCCGGTATTGGGCGTGCCGGTGCAGGACAGAATCGTGATTCTGGTCGACGATGTCTTGTATAAAGGCCGGACAGTGCGTGCGGCGATGGATGGCATCATGCATTTCGGCCGGCCGCGGGCGATTCATCTGGCGGTGTTGGTCGACCGCGGACACCGCGAGCTGCCGATCCGCGCCGATTATGTCGGCAAGAACGTGCCGACCTCGCTCAATGAGGATGTGAAAGTGCTGGTCAGCGAAACGGATGGTCAGGACGGAGTCTATATCAGTTAGAAGGAAAAGAGGAAGCGCAATGAAGAAGATGAACGAACAAATCCTGGCGGATTACGCTCAGCAGCTGCTGGGGATCGACAGCCCGACCGGCTTTACCCAGCATGCGATCGCCTGGATCGAGGAACAGGTTCAGGCGTTAGGCTATACCTGTTATCGCAATGCCAAGGGCAATTTGATTGTGGAGATTGAAGGCCTGGCCGATCAGCCGGTTGTTGCGGTGAGCGCGCATACCGATACGCTGGGACTGATGGTCCGCGCGATTAAAAAGGACGGCAAGCTGGCGTTTACGCGGCTGGGCGGTCCATGCCTGCCGACGCTGGACGGCGAATATTGCCGCATCATCACACGCCAGGGAAAAGTCTATACCGGCACGATTCTGTCGACGGCCCCGGCGGTGCATGTTTATAAGGAAGCTTCGAGTCAGGAACGCTCGGAGGAAACGATGGAAGTGCGGATCGACGAGCTGGTCCGCAATGAAGAGGATGTGCGCCAACTGGGAATCCAGGCCGGGGATATCATCGCAATCGACCCGAAGACGACGATCACCCCGAGCGGTTTCATCAAATCCCGGTTTCTGGACGACAAGATTTCCGCCGCGATCTTTCTGACGCTGCTGAAAGCGCTCAAGGATGAAAATGTGACGCTGCCGCAGAAAACCTATTTCCTGTTCTCCACCTATGAGGAAGTCGGCCACGGCGCTTCGTGGATTCCGGGCGATGTCACGGAGCTGCTGGCGGTGGATATGGGCTGCATCGGTACGGATCTGAGCTGTACTGAGACCGACGTGTCGATCTGCGCCAAGGACTCCGGCGGGCCGTATGATTATCAGATGACCAGCCGGCTGATCGAACTGGCTCAGGCTCACCAGCTGCCGTATGCCGTCGATATCTATCCGTTTTACGGCAGCGACTGCGGCGCGGCGCTCAAGGGCGGCAACGATATCCGCGGGGCTTTGATCGGCCCGGGCGTGCATGCCAGCCACGGCATGGAACGGACGCACATGCAGGGGGTCAGCGCAGCTTACACGCTGCTGGCGGCCTACCTGATCGAAAAATAACCGTCGATCGGAAACAATCCCAGTATAAAACTGAATTTTAACGATGAAACTCACAGCCTGCTTTGGACGATACCAAACTTGGCGCTGCGGGTTTCTTTTTTGTTGAACTGAAGAAAACAGGCCGGTCCGTTTCCCTTAATCAAGGGCAGAACTAAAGGCGCATTTTCGAAAGAAGTATGGTAAACTATTCGGTATAGAATTGAGGGGGAGTCATAAGTGGACGCAATCTTGAACTTTTTCCGCTGGCAGGGGATGATCAAACCAGCTCAGATCCGCGGCGAAATACCAAGCAACAAAGCAATTTATAAGCGAACTTATCAAATCGCCTGGCCGAGTGCCGTCGAGAGCGTGCTGATCGCGCTGATCGGGGCGGTCGACCTGATGATGGTCGGCAATCTGGGCTCGGCGTCGATTGCGGCGGTCGGCATTACCAACCAGCCGAAATTTCTGGTGCTGGCGACGATCCTGGCGCTCAACACCGGGGTTACCGTGCTCGTTTCCCGCCGCAAAGGCGCAGGCCGGCAGGAGGAAGCGAATACATATCTGCGCCAGGCGCTGCTGCTCAGCGTCGGGTTTTCTTTTCTGCTTTCCTTCTGCGGCGCGCTGTTCGCTCCGCAGATTCTGGCGTTTGCCGGGGCGACGCCGGATTATCTGGGCCTGGCGGTGACTTATTTTAGGATTATCATGTTCGGCAATTTCTTCTACTGCATCGGTCTGACGATTACCGCCGCTCAGCGCGGCGTCGGCAACACGCGGATTTCGATGGTCACCAACATCGCGGCGAATCTTGTCAATCTTGTGTTCAACGCGCTTTTGATCAACGGTCTGTTTTTCTTCCCGCGCCTGGAGGTGGCCGGCGCAGCGATCGCGACGGCGATCGGCAACATCGTTTCGTTTCTGATCGCGGTGTATTCCGTCACGCATACCGAGGGCTTCTTAAAGCTGCATCAGCGGCAGTCGTGGAAACCGGATCTCGCGGCGATCCGCGATCTTTACAACATCAGCTGGTCGGCGTTTGTTGAACAGATCTTTTTGCGGATCGGCTTTCTGATGTACGCCAAGGCGGTGGCGGGATTGGGCACGGTCGCATTCGCCGCGCATCAGATCGTCATGAACATCATGTCGATATCATTCTCCGTCGGCGACGGGCTGTCGATTGCCAATACATCGCTGGTCGGGCAGAGCTTAGGCGCCAATCGCACAGACATGGCGATCATTTACGGCAAGGTCGCCCAGCGGATCGGCTTGATCCTGGCAATTCTCGTCTCCGGTTCGATCACGCTGTTCCGCGCTCAGCTGATGGCGCTGTTCACCAACGAGGCGGCGGTTATCCTGGCCGGGGAAACGCCGTTGATCATTCTTTCGGTCACCGTGCTGTTTCAGATCGTGCAGGTCATCATCGTCGGTTCGCTGCGCGGCGCGGGCGACGTCAAGTTTGTTGCGCTTCTGATGTTTGTCAGCGTGACCATCGTGCGGCCGGTTCTGACCTGGGTGCTGTGCTATCCGCTTAACCTGGGGTTGGCGGGAGCCTGGCTGTCGGTGTTCCTGGATCAGTTTACGCGGTATATCGTCAGCTACTGGCGCTTCCGCGAAGCGAAGTGGACGCGGATTCAAGTGTAGAGATTAGCGGGTGGAATTCACGGATTCCATCCTTTTTTGACGGCCGGTTTTCAGAGAAATTGTAAAGTTTAAATCACAAGTAGGAAAGCGCTTGGAAAAAACCGGTAAAAATCCGAAAGAAGCAGGAAGAAGTTGAAAATCGAGGTTTAAAAATCAAACCTTTTGTTTTATAATGGTAACGGTTAGAGAGTACAGGAGGTTTAACCATGACAAAAACTTTTATGTCCATGGATGGCAATACAGCTGCCGCTCATTGCGCGTATGCGTTCACTGAAGTAGCTGCAATCTATCCTATCACCCCATCCTCACCGATGGCTGAAGTCGTTGACGCATGGGCTACTCAGGGCCGTAAAAACATTTTTGACACGATTGTCAAAGTTGCGGAACTGCAGGCTGAAGGCGGTGCCGCGGGCGCGGTTCACGGCGCTCTGCAGGGCGGTGCGCTGGCGTCCACATTTACGGCAAGCCAGGGCTTACTGTTGATGATTCCAAATATCTATAAGATGGCCGGCGAACTGCTGCCAGGCGTTATCCACGTCGCAGCGCGTTCTTTGGCAACCCGTGCGCTGAGCATTTTCGGCGATCACAGCGACATTTACGCATGCCGTCAGACCGGCGCCTGCATGCTGGCGTCCCATTCCGTTCAGGAAGCAATGGATCTGGCCGGCGTCGCGCATTTAGCGGCGATCAAGGGTTCCGTACCGTTCCTTCATTTCTTTGATGGCTTCAGAACTTCTCACGAAATTCAGAAAGTCGAAGTCATGGATTATGAGTTCTTAAAGAGCCTGATCGACATGGACGCGGTTGAAGCGTTCCGTGCGAAGGCGCTGAACCCGCATACCAACGCGGTAACCCGCGGCGGTGCGGAAAACGACGACATTTATTTCCAGGGCCGCGAAGCGCAGAACCTGCATTATGAAGCGATCCCGGATATCGTTGCCGACTACATGAAGAAGATCAGCGAGCATACCGGCCGCGAATACGCACCGTTCACTTATTACGGCGCACCGGATGCGGAACGCGTCATCATCGCGATGGGCTCCGTGACCGAAACGATTAAAGAAACGATCGACGAGCTGACCAAGCGCGGCGAAAAAGTCGGTCTGATCAAAGTTCATCTGTATCGTCCGTTCTCCGTGAAGTATCTGACAGCGGTGCTGCCGGCTTCGGTCAAGAAGATCGCGGTTCTGGACCGCACGAAGGAAATGGGCGCCCGCGAACCGCTGTACCTCGACGTTTTAGACGCGTTAAAGGGCATGGATCTGACGATCATCGGCGGCCGCTATGGCTTAAGCTCCCGCGATACGCAGCCGAACCAGATCAAGGCTGTTTATGACGAATTGGCGAAGGACGCTCCGAAGGCTGAATTCACCATCGGCATCAACGATGACGTGACACACCTGAGCCTGGAAGTCGATCCGGAATTCCATGTCGGCGCGGACTACACGTCCTGCCTGTTCTTCGGTTTAGGCTCTGACGGTACCGTTTCGGCGAACAAGTCCTCGATCAAAATCATCGGCGACAACACCGATCAGTATGCACAGGCGTATTTCCAGTATGACTCGAAGAAGGCCGGCGGCGTTACCCGCTCCCACCTGCGTTTCGGTCATTCCCCGATCCGTTCCACCTATTATATCGAAAACGCTGATTTCGTTTCCTGCAGCTTAGACGCTTACTGCTTCAAGTATGATATGGTCAGCTGCCTGAAGAACGGCGGAACCTTCTTACTGAACACGACGTTCTCCGCAGAGGAACTGCAGGATCACCTGCCGAACCGCATGCTGGCGCAGCTGGCGAAGAAGAACGCGAAGTTCTACATCATCGATGCGACCAAGATCGCTCAGGAAATCGGCATGGGCCGCCGGACCAACACGATCCTGCAGTCGGCGTTCTTCGCGCTGAACGAACAGATCATGCCGTATGAAAAAGCGGTTGAGCTGATGAAGTACATGGCGAAGAAGTCCTACTCCAAGAAGGGCGACGAAATCGTCCAGCTGAACTACAAGGCAATCGACCAGGGCAAAAACGGTCTGGTTGAAATCGAAGTGAAGCCGGAATGGGCTGAACTGAGCTATGATTCCGGACGCAAGCTGACCGGCGACGAATACTTTGACAACCATGTCATGGCGATCAACTCTCTGGAAGGCTACGATCTGCCGGTATCCAACTTCATGAAGTACGATATTCTCGACGGCACGATCCACAACAGCGTTTCCTTCAAGGAAAAGCGCACGATCGCGGTTCAGGTTCCGACCTGGGATCCGAACAACTGTATCCAGTGCGGATTCTGCTCGTTCGTCTGCCCACATGCGACGATCCGTCCGTTCTTACTGACTGATGAAGAAATCGCGAATGCGCCGATGGAATTCAAGACGATCCAGGCAATGGGCAAGGGCGTTGAAAACCTGAAATATCGGATCCAGGTTTCTCCGGCGAACTGCGTTGGCTGCGGTCTGTGCGTTGTTGAATGTCCGGGCAAGGGTGGCAACAAGGCGCTGAAGATGGTCGACATCAACGAAAAGCTGGGTCAGGAACCGCTGGCGGATTACCTGTTCAAGCACACTGAATACAAGACGAACTACTTCCCGGTTGACACGGTTAAGGGCTCGCAGTTCGCAATGCCTTACTTTGAAATTTCCGGAGCCTGCCCGGGCTGCGGCGAAACGCCTTACTACAAGCTGGCTTCTCAGCTGTTCGGCAAGGATATGATGATCGCCAATGCGACCGGCTGCTCGATGATCTACTGCTCCTCGACCCCGTCCACTCCGTTCTCCAATGATGCGGAAGGCAACGGCGTCGCCTGGGCGAACTCTCTGTTTGAAGACAACGCTGAATACGGCTACGGCATGGCTTTAGCGCAGAACTTCAAGGAATCCCGTATCCTGTCGCTGATGGAAAACAACCTGGATTCCGTTGAACCGGAACTGAAGGCGGCTTTCGAGAAATATCTGGCGGCGGGCAACAACCGCGATGCGCAGCGTGAAATCAAAGACGAAATCATCGCTGGCGTCAAGGCTTCCGCTAACGAAGCGGTCAAGGAACTGCTGGACTACGAACGCGACCTGGTCGGCAAGTCGATCTGGATCGTCGGCGGCGACGGCTGGGCTTATGATATCGGCTACGGCGGATTGGATCATGTCCTGGCGAACAACCTGAACGTTAACGTCCTGGTTCTGGATACCGAAGTTTACTCCAACACCGGCGGACAGGCTTCCAAGTCTTCGCAGTCGGCAGCGATCGCGAAGTTCGCAGCCGGCGGCAAGAGCACCGCGAAGAAAGACCTCGGTCAGATCGCGATGGCTTACGGCCATGTCTATGTCGCTTCCGTTTCGATGGGCGCGAACCGGGCTCAGACGTTGAAAGCCTTCAAGGAAGCTGAAAGCTACGATGGACCATCCCTGATCATCGCTTACGCTCCATGTGCTGAACACGGCATTAAGGGCGGTCTGGCGAACCATCAGAAAGTTCAGGCTAAGGCTGTTGAATGCGGCTATACCGTTCTGTACCGTTTCGATCCGCGCAACGAAGAACATCCGTTAACGATCGATTCCAAGGAACCGAACTGGGATCTGTTCCAGGCGTTCCTGCTGAACGAAACCCGTTACAGCCAGCTGCCGAAGCTGAAGGGCGAAAAAGCATACGAAATGTTCGAAAGAACAAAGAAAGATGCGCAGCGCCGTTATACACGCTTAGTCAAGCTGTCGGAAGAATAAGCTGAAACCTGCATAGAAAGCTGACCCTCATTTTGGGGGTCGCTTTTTTTGTCCCAGCGGCTGGAGAAATTCAGCTGTGAATTCATCGGTGCTTGATTTCAAAATACTGAATCCGGATAAAATAGGTTCCGCTTGCTGGAAAACGCATAAGACAATGTCGGCCGGATGTCTAGGGTTAAGGATGAAAACCGCGGAAAGGCTTGATAATTGATAGGGTTTTCATTATACTTGATAGTGGATTCGAGGTATTGTACATGAAAGTATTGTTGTTTTTTGAAGGAGAAAAGGTGATCTCAACTTCCGGGATCGGCCGGGCGCTGAAGCATCAGAAGCAGGCGCTGACGATGGCGGGGATTGAGTACACGCTGGATCCGAACGATGATTTTGATATTTTGCACATCAATACGGTCGGACCGGCCAGCGCGGGGGTGATTGCCAAAGCGCACCGGGAAGGAAAACCGGTTATTTATCACGCGCATTCAACGGAAGAAGATTTCCGCAATTCGTTTGTGCTGTCCAATCAGATTGCGCCGCTGTTTAAGAAGCACCTGGTTTCGCTCTATTCCAGCGCCGACGCGATCATTACGCCGACGCCCTATTCCAAGAGCTTGCTGGAAGGTTATGGCATTGACTTGCCGATTTATGCCGTGTCCAACGGCATCGACCTGGATCGCTTCAGCTACAATCCGGAAAAGGTCAAAGCGTATTACAAATATTTCAGCCTGAATGAAACCGATAAGGTCGTATTGTCTGTCGGCTTATATTTTGAACGCAAGGGACTGCCGGATTTCATTGAGGTGGCGAAGCGTCTGCCGCAGTATAAGTTTATCTGGTTCGGCTATACGCCGCTGATCTCCGTACCGAAGAATATCCGCGAGCTGGTCGAGGATCATCCGGTCAATGTGATCTTCCCAGGCTATGTCAAAGGCGCGATTATCGAGGGCGCGTATGCCGGAGCGAATGCTTTTTTCTTTCCATCTTACGAGGAAACGGAAGGCATCGTCGTGCTGGAAGCGCTGGCCGCTTCCCAACAGGTCATCGTCCGCGATATCGGGGTGTTCGATCCGTGGCTGAAAGATCAGGTGAACTGTTATAAAGGCCAGTCTGTAGACGAGTTTGTTGATCTGATTGAAGGCGTCGTTGAGAAACGGCTGCCGTCGGTCTGCGATGAGGGCAAAAAGACGGCGCAGGAACGCAGTATTGCCAGCGTGGGTCAGCAGCTGAAAACCATTTATGAAACCGTGCTGGAAAACTACCGGCCGGCAACGATGTAAGGAGAGCCTGGCTCTCTTTTTCTTTCATTTGCCGGGGATTTCTTAAGAAAGAAAAAAGAATGACCGAAGGCGGTCTTAAGAGCGCGGAGCAGGAAGCCTTATTCCTTGTGTAACCTTGTTTTTCATTGTATAATAAGTTGACGAGGCTGAGGAAGTATGAAAAAAGCGCGAAACTATGTGATTAATATTCTGCTCATCGTAGGCTTCACAGCCGGAGTGCTGTGGTTTACCTTGAAGGATAATTTTAACGAAGTCATGGGGATTCTGCAGCAGGTGAACGCCGGCTGGCTGATCGTGATCATTGCGATCGCGATTCTTTATCAGTGTGTGATCGGCTGGATTCTGACGCAGCTGACGCGCATCAGCAATCCGCATTACAAGCTGAATTATGGGATTGTCAACGCCCTGGTGGCTTCTTTTTTCCATGGCGTGACCCCGAGCGCCTCGGGCGGTCAGTTTGCCCAGGTGTATGTGTTTAAGAAACAGGGCGTGCCGTTAAGCGATTCGGCCAGCGTGCTGTGGATGGATTTTATCGTGTACCAGTCGACGATGATCGCTTCGGTTTTCATTTTGATCCTGCTGCGGTTTCATCATTTCTACACCAACTATTCGCAGTTCTTTTTGCTTGTCCTGCTCGGCTTTCTGGTCAACAGCCTGGTGATCATTGGGCTGTGGGCGCTAGTCCGGTTTCCGAAGGTTTACACATGGATCAGCACGACGGGTCTGAATCTGGGCTGCAAGCTGCATTTGGTGAAAAATCCGGAAAAAGCGCTGGCTTTATTAAAGGATCAGCTCGACCGGTTCGGCAGTGAAACCGCGAAGCTGAAAGGCCACCGGCCGCTGATTGTGAGAGTGACGCTGGCCAACTTTGTACGGCTGGGCCTGTATTACGCGATCCCGTTTTTCTGCGCGCAGGCGCTGGGCTTGAACGTCAGCCTTGATCTGATTATCGACTGCATGGCGCTATCGGCGTTCGTGTCGATGATCAACGCGTTCATTCCGATTCCGGGCGCCAGCGGCGGTACGGAAGCTACGTATGTTTTGATGTTTTCAACGATCTTCGGAAAGCTGGGCGCGACCAGCTCGATGATTTTATGGCGGTTTGCCTCTTATTACTTTATGCTGATCCTGGGCGGTCTGACCTTTATCTGGGTTAAGAGCCGGCCGGCGATCGTTGTCGAACCGATGCAGGAGGAAAAGAAATGAGAATTGGATTATTTACAGATACCTATCTGCCTGATGTCAACGGCGTCGTTTCTTCTATCGTGACGCTGCAGCAGGAATTAGAAAAGAATGGTCACGATGTGTTCGTGATCACAACCCATCCGGGATTGCTTCAGGTCCAGCGCGAAGGCAATGTGCTGCGGCTGCCGGGGGTGGAATTAAAAAGCTTGTACGGCTATGTGCTGACCAGTCCGATTCATTTCGCGGTGCTCAAGGATATCCGCGAGATGGAGCTGGATGTGATCCATGCCCATACGGAATTCGGCGTCGGGATCTTCGCCCGCATCGTAGCGAAGATGCTGCAGATTCCGTTGGTGTCGACGTATCATACAACCTATGAGGATTATACGCATTACGTCAACGTGTTTAATCTGGAAACGGTCGATAAGGTCGCAAAGAAGGCGGTCAGCAGCCTAAGCAAGCTGTATGGCGAGACGAGTACGGAACTGATCGCCCCATCCCAGAAGACTAAGGAAATGCTGCAGCGCTATGGGATTAAGAAGCGGATTCACGTGATTCCAACCGGACTGGATCTGCAGCGCTTTGACGCCCACCGCACGGATGCGGAAACGATCCGGCAGCGGCGTGAAGAACTGATGGCGAATCCGGAAGAAACGCTGATCATTTTCGTCGGCCGGATCGCGAAGGAAAAAAGCATTGACTTTGTGATCGACGGGTTTACCTATTTAAAAGAAGCCGGGGTGCCGGTTCATTTTGCGGTGATCGGCGGCGGACCGGAGCAGGAAGTCTTACAGAGCCATGTGCATGAACTGGGGCTGGATTCAATGATCACCTTTGCCGGGAAGAAGCCGGCGGATCAGATCCCTTCCTACTACCATTGCGCGGACGCGTTTGTTTCTGCTTCGCTGACTGAAACGCAGGGCATGACCTACATCGAAGCGTTAGCCAGCGAACTGCCGGTTTTTGCCCGGCCGGATGAAGTGCTGGAAGATCTGGTGCTGGAAGGCCAGACCGGGTTCCTGTTTAAGAAACCTGAACAGTTTGCCGAGAAAGTGCAGCTTTTCTTAGCGATGAGCGCAGAGGAGCGCGCTGCGATGAAGGCCGCCGCGAAGTCGCAGGTTGAAGTTTACGACAGCCGGATCTTCTATCAGAAGGTGCTGGAAGTCTATCAGAGCGCGGCGTCGGAATACCGCGAGATGTACCGGCTGGAATCAATCCGGCCAAAGGACGACTGCGTTGAGCTGAAGGTCTGCTCGCCCAACGATGAAATCCGGATTCTTGTTTCACTGGAAACGTATTTCAACAAAGGGCTGCGCAAGGATGTGCTGATCAGCAGCGATGAGTTGGATGAATTGATCAGCGAAGAAGAAGCGGTCAAGGCGTATCAGAGCTGTTTGAAGCGGATCGCGGCGAAAGACCGCACGCGCAAGGAAATCTACGACTGGCTGACGCAGAACACGCAGCTGGATATCAAGCAGATCAACGAGATCGTTGAGAAGCTGGAAGAACGGGATCTGATCAACGACCTGCGCTATACGAAAAATCAGGTTTATAATCTGAAGCTTCTGATGCAGGGCAAAAACAAGATCAGCCGGACATTGCGGAAGAAGGGCATTCCGTATGAAATGATCGAATCCGTGTTCGCCGATGAGGATGAACAGTCGGAATTCCGCAACGCGTTGAAGTGGGCGCAGAAGCTGCAGCCGACGATCAAGGAAAAATCAGTGCGGATGAAGAAGAATATGATGAAATCCAAATTGATCGCTCAGGGCTTTGCGGTCGACGTAATCAACGAGGTCATGGACAACCTGAGCTTTGTCGAGGAAGAACGGGCAGAGCTGGAGAGCCTGCGCAAGACGGCGGCGAAAGCGAAGAAGCGGTATCAGTCGAAGTACAGCGGCACCAAGCTGCGCAATTACGTTTTCCGCTACTGTTCAGCCCAGGGCTTCGACGTCGAGGATATTTATTTAATTTTAAGTGAAATGGAGTGGGACGATGAATAAGAAAATCAGTGAGTTTAAGGAAGGGGAAAGCCTGACGCTGCCGCTTTTGCTTGTGCAGGTCACCAAGGGCGTGACGAGCAATGGTTCGCCCTATCTGTCTTTGACGCTGCAGGATAAATCCGGGACGATCGAAGGCAAGATCTGGGATGTGAAGGAAGAACAGGCGGCGGCCTGCGTGCCGGGACGGGTTGGCGAGGTAAGCTGTGAGGTGCTGCGGTACCGGAATTCGCTGCAGCTGCGTGTACACCGGCTGACGCCGATGGATCAGCAGAGTATTGAATTAAGCGATTATGTTATCGCTTCGGATATTCCCAAGGAGCTGTTGCAGCAGAAGATCCAGGACGCGATCAGCTCGCTGTCCAATCCGGTCTATAAGGGGATTGTCAGCGCATTGTTCGCGGAATATGATAAGCCGTTCTTCGATTATCCGGCGGCGGCGAAGAACCATCACAACTTCGTCGGCGGCCTGGCGGTGCATGTCACCGGGATGGTCGATCTGGCGAATGAGATCGTCAAGCTCTATCCGCTGCTGGACCGGGATCTGTTGGTCAGCGGCGTGCTGGTTCATGATCTGGGCAAGCTGACGGAACTGTCCGGCCCGGTCATGACAGAATATACGCTGGAAGGCAAGCTGATCGGGCATATCTCGATCATGCAGGCGAAGATTATGGAAGTCGCCGTTCAGCTGGGCTACGAAAAGAGCGAGGAAGCGATTTTACTGCGGCACATGGTTTTGTCGCACCACGGTCAGCTGGAATTTGGTTCGCCGGTCATGCCGATGGTCGCGGAGGCGGAAGTGCTGCATCTGATCGACAATCTGGACGCACGCATGAACACGCTGGATAAGGCCTATGCGCAGACGGAACCAGGCAGTTTCACATCGCGTCTGTTCCCGATGGAAAACCGGGCGTTTTACAAGCCAAAATCGAAAAAGAATGAGAGACAAGATAAAGCGGATTGAGGTCCCGGATTGTTTTTTTGGAAAGTCAGAGACATGATAAAGGTAAGTGTTTGGCCTTGGATGAGGTGCCGGGTAACGACGTTGAGATCGGCTTGCCTTCATCGCCGAATGGAATCTATGAAATCGATATTGCCTGGACAAGTTTGTGGATGAATTTGCGAATCAATATGAACTCCAATATCTGTCTGAACTTTATTTTGACGAATCCATTTTGTAAAATGTAGATTGAGGAGAATCCTACGGGATTCTCTTTTCTTTTTCGCACGCTCTATTATAATAAGGATAGCGATTGCGGAAAGAGGAGGAAAAAACGGAATGATTGATATTCATTGCCATGTATTGTGGGGCGTCGACGACGCGTCGCAGGATCGGGAAACAGCGAAGAAGATGCTGCAAATTGCGGTAGAGGATGGGATTGAGGCGATCTTGTGTACACCGCACAGTCTTCCTTATTATAAATATGAAAACGATGCGCAAACACTGGCGGCGCCCTTTGCGGCGCTGCAGGCGTTGATCGCCGAGGAAAACTGGCCGATTGAAACGGCGCTGGGCTGCGAATTCTTTTTGACCGACGCGTCGTTGGAATGGATCCGCAAAGGCCGGGCGTTGACGCTGAACGGTTCGCGGCGGCTGTTGATCGAATTCCCCTGGTATCAGAAGGTGCAGCTGGGCAGCAGCGAAACCGAGCTGTTAAAGCAGGTATTGGATGCGGGTTATGAGGTGATCATCGCGCATCCGGAACGATATAAGAGCGTGCAGGAGGATTTCTCCATGCTGAAGCGCTGGCGGGCTATGGGCTGCGATTTTCAGGTCAACCGGACTTCGCTGATCCTCAACGACGATAAGGAACAATGCGCGCTGGCCTGGCGGATGGTAGAGGAAGGTTATTGCGACGCCGTCGGCACTGACGCGCATCATTGCTGGGGCAAGCGGGTGATTAAGCTGAGCGATGTTCAGGCCGAGATTGAACGACGGACTGACCGGGATACCGCGCTGCGGCTCTGTCATGAAAACGGGCGGCGGCTGATTACGGGAGAAGCACTGATCCATCGTTGAAGTGAAAATCATCAGGAAAGGAATAGGGCAATGTAACCGGCGTGGAAGGAGAACAACCAAGGCTGGAATCTCAATGAAAGGAACAGGGAAATGAATATGAATGAAAATATCATCGATCAGCTCTATCGTTTTGAAGGACAACCGGAGGCTACGTTTGCGGAAACCTTCGCCAGCCAGGTCAAAACTTTCAGCAGGGACGTTGTTGTTTATCGGCAGCGGGCAGGCGATGCCGAGGTGCAGATCATCACCGCTGAGCGTTATTACGCGCGGACAAATTCGGCAACGGGTGTGACAATCACCTTGTTTATTCGAGAAAGGGAGATTACGGCTTATGTCGCGGTTATGGCTGGCGGCTACGGACCGTTCAATGTCAGCTGGGGCAACTATGAAAACTATTTGGAAAAGGTGGAAAAACTTTTGCTTTCGTATGCTTTCAAGCGGATCCCGGATGCGGCCGGCGTTCGTCCGTAAATCATTTCTGAGAAAAGATCCATCCTAAAGAAGTAGGATACGCTAAGGCGAAAGCCGCTCCGGAAATAAGCTGTTTTTGATTATTGACAGAGGCTTCATTTATGAGTATACTTTTTGAAGTGATCCTTTAAGAGAGTCCCGTGAGGCTGCTCAAGGAAGATGAATACGTTTCGCCTGTTCATTTACTCCTGATCTTAAAGGGTCAGGAGTATTTTTATGAAAGGGGAACTGTATGAAAAAAACAGAAAAAAAAGGTAATCATCTTGCCGTCAAAATGGCAATTGCGATGGTTCTGGGGCTGATCTGCGGCCTGGCCATGCTGATGCTTCGTGAAAATCTCTTGACCTCGGGCCAGACCCAGACCTGGGCGGCCATCAACAATCTATTATTCCAGGATATTACGGCGGAGGCCGGCAAGAACGCAATCGGTTTGTTCTACATCGTCGGTCAGCTGTTTGTCAACGCGCTGCAGGTCATCATCGTACCGATGATTTTCTGTTCGATCGCTTTGGCGATCTGCCAGATCACCGATACGCGCAAGCTGGGACGGATTTCCAGCAAGACGCTGGGGGCATTCTTACTGACGACGGCGGTAGCGCTGGTGATCGCCGGAGCGGTCGGTCTTACCGTTTACGCGACCGGAGCTTTCAACGCGGTGGAGGTCAACGGCTTGAATGTCTCGACCGGTTCCAGCGGAAGCAATCCGCTGTCAATCTTGTTGTCAATCGTTCCGAACAACATGACCAGTGCGTTCTCAACCAACGGGCAGGTGCTGGCGGTAGTGTTCTTAGCGGTAGCGACGGGGTTGGGCATCAACGCCTTAGGTTCCAAGGTAACCGTTTTAAAGAAGCTGCTGCAGGAGATCAGTGATATCATCACGGTTTGCTTAAGCTATGTCATCAATAAATTTGGTCCGCTGGCAATCTTCGTTCTTTTGACCCGGACGTTTGCGATTTACGGTATCGATCATTTGAAGCCGGCGCTGGCCTATGTCGTGACGACGGTGCTGCTTCTGCTGGCCTTCCTGATCGTCGGCTACGCGGTCTTTGTGGCGGTCTTGGGCCGGATCAATCCGATTCCGTTCGTTAAGAAGATTGCGAAGGTCGCGGTGTTTGGCTTCTCCACGTCCTCCAGTGCGGCAACGCTGCCGCTGAACCGCAAGACGGTAACCGAGGAACTGGGCGTCAGCGATGAAATCGCATCGTTTACGCTGCCGCTAGGCATGACGGTCAACATGGATGGAACGGCGATCATGCAGGTCATTGCCGCAATCTTCGTCGCGGCTTCCTCCGGCTATTCCGTGACGGTTTCCAGCATCGCGATCATTGCGATCCTGGCGCTGATCGCTTCGATCGGTACGCCGGCGGCTCCGGGGGCGGGAGCGGTCATCCTGTTCACGATTTTGACAGGGATGGGTTATACCAATGACGCGGCGTTACTGGCGTATTCGCTGATCCTGGCGATCAACCGGCCGATTGAAATGCTGGTCACTTCGCTGAATGTCGTGGGGGATGCCGCAACGTCGGTCATCGTTGCCCGGAGCGAGAAAATGCTGGACGAAAAACAGTACAATGCTGAACAAAATTAGGGTTTAAGCCAAGTTTGCCAGAAGCTGAAAATAGCTTCTGGTTTTTTCATATTTGTCCGTGACAAACAGGAATTTCAGTGCTATTCTAGTATTCAGTTCAAGGGGGAGCATCACTGATGAGGAAGCATCAACATCCAACGGTTAATGAGATTACGGAAGGGGTTATTTGGAAACAGCTGCTGCTGTTTTTCTTTCCGATTATGCTGGGCACGTTCTTCCAGCAGTTATACAACACGGTCGACGCGATTATCGTCGGCCAGTTTGTCGGTAAGGAGGCGCTGGCGGCAGTTGGGGGCGCGACGGGGACTTTGATCAATTTGCTGGTCGGTTTCTTTGTCGGCTTGTCTTCGGGAGCGACGGTCATCATTTCGCAGTATTACGGCGCGCGGAAGGTGGAACAGTCGAGCGATGCCGTGCATACGGCGGTGGCGATGTCGTTGATCGGCGGGGCGATCATGATGGTGATCGGGATCTTCGGCGCACCGGTGGCGTTAAGGGCGATGGGAACGCCGGAGAACATCATGAATTATTCATTGATTTATATGATCGTCTACTTCATCGGCTTGATTCCGAATTTGTTGTACAATGTCGGGTCCGGTATTCTGCGGGCCGTCGGGGATTCCAAGCGGCCGATGTACTTTCTGATTGTCTGCTGCCTGGCTAATGTGGTTTTGGATCTGCTTTTTGTCCTGGTCTTCCAATGGGGCGTCTTCGGCGCGGCGGCGGCTACCTGCCTGGCGCAGTTTATCAGCGGCGGACTTGTCTATCTGAGCTTGTCTCAGGCTGAGGATGACCGTTACCGGCTGATCCGCAAGCGAATTCGGCTGCATGGTGAATTGTTGAAGGAAATCGTTGTGATCGGGATCCCGGCAGGGTTGCAGTCGGTCATGTATTCGGTATCGAATATTGTGATTCAGGCCAGCGTGAATACGTTTGGCACGGACACGATTGCGGCGTATACGGCGTATGGGAAGATCGACGGGATCTTCTGGATGATCATGGGCGCTTTCGGCGTGGCGATTACGACGTTTGTTGGGCAGAACTTCGGTGCGCGTAAAATTGACCGGATTCACAAGAGCGTCAAGGTGTGCCTGGCGATGGCATTTGGCACGGCATTGGGAATGAGTGGGATCCTGATGGTGACCAGCCGCTGGATCTATCATCTGTTTACGCAGGACGCGTCGGTGATTGAGGTGGGGATGCAGATGTTGTTGTATCTGGCTCCTTATTATTTTACTTATGTGTGTATTGAAGTGCTGTCCGGGGCGGTGCGCGGCACGGGAGATTCCGTGATCCCGATGATCATGACCTGCATGGGGGTATGTGTATTGCGCGTCGTCTGGATCTGGATCGCCGTACCGCTGAATCCTACGATTGAGAATGTTTTGTTCAGCTATCCGTTGACGTGGAGTCTGACTTCAATTCTGTTTGTGCTGTATTATCTGCAGGGCGGATGGCTAAAGCGCAGGTTGAAAAAAGAAGAGAGGAAAGGGCTTCAAAATTAATTTGTTTATTCTTTTAAACAGTTTATAAGATTCGTTAGGATGTAAGCCCAGTTAGATTTTCTTGAGTTATAAAACTGTATAAATTAAAAAATCGAAGGTAAAAATTCTTCGATTTTTTATAATTTTTAACGAACGTTCAGGACAGAAAATACGTAATTCATTACATTTTAGGTGTCAAAACTGGAACTTTACCTACACTTTGATTGACAATCATCTGATCTGCTTTTATAATGTCTAATGTAAGAGGATAGGGCAATTATTTCCATTAATTACCTTAAAAACCACTGTCACAAAATGTGTAGGTTTTCTTACAAATGTGAAATTAGGTTTGCGTTAGTTCAATCATCCGCAAAAAAGCGCTACAAGTTTTTTGCTTTTTTATTGGAAAAAACGGAACTGAAATGAAAAAGAAAGTTATTCTTCCTCAATGGCTGCAAGGGGCACCTTGGGGAAGGGTTTCATAGGTATGCTTTTCACGAACCCATTTTTTAATGTCTGGGTCGGCGAAGCATACCTTTTTTTGTTTTCTAACAAAGGATGTGACAAATTGAAACGAAAGAAACAAAGGAATAAAACAAAGACATTATTATTAATTGCAGGGGTTCTCATTGCATTAATTTTAGGATTAATCCTGAGCGGAAATCTCTATATTGATTCATTATTAAATAAAACAATTCGATCTCGAAAACTGACAGATGAAGACGCGATGATCAATCAGGAAGTTTTAGACCAAGTGAAGAATCATCATATTGTAAATATCGCTTTATTTGGTGCCGACAATAAAGAAATTGCCCAATGGAATAATTACGAGATGGAACGATCCGATGCCACAAAGATTATTTCATTGGATTTTGATGCTAAAAAGATCAAGATTACTTCATTACAGCGCGATACGTTAATCTGGATACCTGAACCTTACAACGATTATGACAAACTTAACCATGCCCATTGGCGTGGAGGTCCTGAATTGGCTGTCAAGATGTTGAATTATAACTTTGATTTGGATATTACACAGTATGTCGGGTTTAGTTTCGAAGCTTTAGAAACGTTAGTTGACTTAGTGGACGGGATTGATATCACACTACCTGACGGACTGTTAGCTCAACGAGTTATTGATGCCGGTGCAACTCGAGATGGAAATGTTTTTCATCTGAAAGGAAAGCAGGCTTTAGATTATTGTCGTGTAAGAAGTACAGACGATGACTTTCACCGGATGGATCGTCAGAATGAAGTTATCTTAAAGATTATTGAGAAACTCAGTAAAAAGAATTTAATTGAATTAATGGATATCGTCAATGAAATGCTTCCTTATATAGAAACGAATCTGACGAACAATGAAATTAAGAATTATGTCAGTTCTTTATTGAGTTTTGATTTGAAGCATCTGGATCAGTTTCAAATTCCATCAAAAGGAATGGACTCGATCGAAATGGTAATCGAATACAATGGATTCAGTCCAATCTATATGATGGAAAACTATGAGGAATTGGCAAAAGAATTACATTGGAATATCTATGAGGATAAAGATTATCAGCCAAGTTCAACGATTGTTCAACTTGAACAAAATATACAAAGAGAATTTGGATCCTGAATGGGATCTTTTTAATTGGAAATAAAGAAGAAATAAGGGGAGAGAAGAGAATGTACGAAAACGACGAAATTGAAATTGATCTGTCGCGGGTGTTTGAAATCATTAAAAAGCATTTCAAACCTTTTGCGCTGATCATCCTGGCCGCTTCCATTGTGGCAGCTTTGATCACGCTGTTTCTGATACCAAAAAAATATACGGCGGAAGCAAAGCTGATCATTGTCCAGAAATCCAATCCGGACAGCCAACAGATCAGTTACAATGACCTTCAGACATCACAAAAGCTGGTGAATACCTACAGCGAGATTTTGAAGAGTGAAGCAATCAGTGATGAAGTGATTCGAAATCTGAAATTAGAAGACCTGGATACAGAAGGATATCAGAAGATCGTTAAAATCAGCTCAGTGAAAGATACGGAAGTCATCACGATTGCGGTAACGTCAAAGGATCCCAAAGAAGCCGCAGTAATTGCAAATGAGATTGTGGATGTATTTCGAGATAAGATCTATTCTATTATGAATATTGAAAATGTGACCGTTTTAAATTCCGCAAAGATTCCAGAGAAGAAATCCAGTCCGTCGAACATTAAAAATACTCTGATCGGATTCTTACTGGGGTGTGTCATTGATGGCTGTATTGTTTTATATATTTTGCTGAATGACCGAAATATCCGAACCGAAGAAGAAATGAAACAGATTTTTGATTATCCGATTATTGGTTTAATACCAGATATGACTCATGGAACAGGAGGTGCTGAATAATGTTAAGAGTCGGTGACGAACTGATTACTTTAATTGATCCGGATGCACCCGCTTCTGAAGCTTACCGAACTTTGAGAACTAACATTCTGATGCGAAACTTCGATCGGGATATGAAGATCATCAATATTATTTCAACGACTGCCCAGGAAGGAAAAAGTACCTGTGTCCTCAATTTAGCTATGGTTTACGCTCAGTTACAGAAGAAAGTCTTAGTCATTGATTTAGACTTAAGAATGCCAACGATTCATAAAAAATTGAAGTTAAAGAATAAAAAGGGTATTTCTGATATTATTGGCCATCAAGCAGAATTTGAAGAAGTGGTTCTGCAGCCTTATGAAAATGTGGATGTCATCACCGCAGGAACGAAAATCCCGTTTGCTTCCGAGTTTATCCAGTCAAATGCCTTGAAAGAATTCATTGAGGAGAGAAAAAAAGAATACGACTTAATCCTTTTGGATTGCCCGCCGGTTGGATTGGTAACGGATGGCATTGTGGCAGCTTCGTATTGCGATGGTACGATTTTAGTCTGTGCCTCAAATCGAAATGATCGGAAAGAATTACTTCGAGTTAAAGATCAATTAGAACAGACACAAGTCAATGTCATTGGAATCGTCATGACGATGATGCCGGTACAGCGAAAATATTATAACAGCTATGGCTATCGGTATAGTGATACTCAAAAAAAGACAACACAGAAGAAAAAGAAGAGTTCAATCCTCTCAAACATCACAAAAAAGAGTGATAAGAAGAAATGATTGATATTCATGGTCATTTAATCCCAGGAGTGGATGATGGAAGTCAAAGCCTAGAAGAATCACTCTCTTTATTAAAGCAAGCTGAACGAGATGGAATCACCGAGCTCATCACTACCCCTCATTTTATGAAAAACGGAGAGTTCCGGATGAAAGCGCCAGAGCTTGTACAGCGATTCAATGAACTGAAACAAGCCTATACAGGGCCGATTAAGCTTCACTTAGGGAATGAGCTCTATATTCATCCTGACTTACCAGAACTATTAGAAAAGGATGAAGTCTTAACCTTAGCTGAATCAGAAACGATCCTAGTCGAGTTTCCATTTCAAGATTATAAAGATGAATATGATGAGATCCTTTATGAATTATCGTTAAAATATCGAATCATTATCGCACATCCAGAACGGTACAGTTATGTTCAGGAAGATCCGAACCTTTGTCTTCGATGGCTGAATGAAGGCTATTATTTACAAGCAAATCAAAACAGCTTATTTAAAAAAGAAACGAAGAAAGTTCTTGTTCCAATGATTGAACATGGTTATGTTAGTTTTATTGCTAGCGACGTCCATAATGAACACAGACCTTGTGTATTGTCTGAGGCAAGAGAGTTCCTCGCGGAAGAATTGGGAGAACAGTTCGCTGTTCAATTGACAAAGGAAAACCCTGAAAAGATTCTGAAGAATGAACCGATTGTTCAAAAATACAGGGAAATCAAGAAAAAAAAGAAACATTTTTTATGGCTTTGAAAAGAGCCTTTTTCATTGGGGGAAGAAGGGGGAAAGAAAATGAAGCAACTCGAAAAAAAGAGAATTGAACATTGGCAAGTGATTTCTCTCTACTTAGTTGTTTATGATATCTTCGCGGTTAATTTATCTTATTTGATGGCTTTATGGTTTCGTTTTGACTGCCGGTTCTCACTGATTCCTGAGGTTTATCTGAAAGCCTGGATTCAATTTTCGCCTTTTTATACTGTGCTTTGTGTATCTGTTTTCACAGTGTTGAAATTATACAGAAGCTTATGGCGGTTTGCGGGATACAGTGAATTGTTGCGTGTAACAGCCGCAACGGTACTTACTGGCTTCCTTCATTACGTTGGAATTACGGTATTCCTCAAAGCGATGCCGATTTCCTATATTCTGTTTGGCATGATCATCCAGTTCTGTTTGATTATCGGAATTCGTTTTTCTTATCGTTTTGTTTTATTGGAACGCAGCCGCAGGGAAAAAGCAGAGAAGAAGAACCAAGGCAGGAATATTCTGTTAATTGGAGCTGGAGATGCCGGACGATTGATTCTCAGAGATGTTCAGAGAACAGAGTTTAATGTCGGTAAGGTGCAATGCATCATTGACGATAATCCGAATAAGTGGGGACGGTATATTGAAAATATCCCGATCGTTGGTGGGCGAGATGAGATTATGGCGAGTGTTGAGAAGTATCAGATCCAACAGATCCTGATTGCGATTCCAAGTGCGAAAGCCGAAGAAAAGCGGGACATCTTAAATATCTGTAAAGAAACTGGATGTGAGCTGAAGATCCTCCCAGGAATCTACCAATTAGTGAATGGCGACGTGATGTTATCAAAGATGAAGGAAGTCGCGGTTGAGGATCTATTGGGAAGAGAACCCATTCAGGTTAATCTGGATGAAATCTTTGAGCATCTCAAAGGGAAAGTTATCTTAGTAACAGGAGGCGGAGGGTCAATCGGCAGTGAATTGTGCCGACAGATCGCAGGTCATCATCCGAAACAATTAATCCTGTTCGAAATCTATGAGAACAATGCCTATGACATTGAACAGGAATTAAAACGGAAATATCCTGAGTTGAATTTAGTCGTGCTCATTGGTTCTGTAAGAGACAGTCGGAGAATTGACTGGGTGTTTGAAACGTATAAACCCGATATCGTCTATCATGCGGCTGCGCATAAGCATGTTCCGTTAATGGAAGGCAGTCCTAATGAAGCGATTAAAAATAACGTTATAGGAACGTATAAGACCGCTTACGCTGCATTAAAGAGTGGATGCCAACGCTTTGTATTAATCAGTACGGACAAAGCAGTGAATCCTACAAATATCATGGGCGCGAGTAAACGGCTGTGTGAGATGGTGATTCAGAGTATGAATCGAATCAGCCAGACAGGACAAGTTAACCTATTACCTCAGCTTTGGTCACACAGTTGGAATCCGATTGAAGAAGTGAGAGCGAATCCAGTCAAGACAGAATTTGTAGCAGTCCGGTTTGGAAATGTTTTGGGCAGTAATGGATCCGTCATTCCGTTATTCAAGAAGCAGATTGCGGATGGCGGTCCGGTAACAGTGACTCATCCGGATATCATTCGATACTTTATGACGATTCCTGAAGCGGTAAGCTTAGTACTTCAGGCGGGGACGTACGCGAGAGGCGGAGAGATCTTTGTCTTGGATATGGGAGATCCAGTAAAGATCGATACTCTGGCAAGAAATCTGATTAAGCTGTCTGGATATAAACCGGATGTTGATATCAAGATTGAGTATACCGGATTAAGACCAGGAGAGAAGCTGTATGAAGAGAAGCTAATGGCGGAAGAAGGATTACAAACGACGCCAAATAAACTGATTCATATAGCGAAACCTATTCCATTTGATGTGGAAACGTTTATGAAGCAAGTAGAAATCTTAGCAGAAGCAAGCTATACCAACAGCCAGAATATCAAGCTACTCGTTTCTGAAATTGTTCCAACATATCATCCTGAAAATAAAGAACAAGATGAAATTGAAAGAGAAAGGATTCGAAAACTCAGTCAAAAAGAACAGGAAAATCCTGAACAGGTTTTAACGATGGGGAGAGTAAATTAGAATGGAACCATTTAAAGAAAAAACATGGCTGTCTTCGCCAACCATGCATGGTGGAGAGTTGAAATATATGCAGGAAGCTTATGAAAAAACTGGATGTCAACTGTAGGTGATATTGAGATTTTAGGGAGTTGTCCCTACAGATTCATACTTTTATAGACTAAAACAAAGTACTGCCTATATTAGACTGGTATAGCCTATATAGGACTGAAAATAAATCAATCAGTGCCTGCCAAAGATCACAGAACGGCAGGTGTTACCAAACCCGATCACAGTCGAGGCGAGAATATCAAACCGAGCCCTAAAGAGTTGTGAGGGAATCTTGCCGAGAGCAGGGGGACGCGGCAAGAGTAGGAAGGAGAATACAAATGTTTATTGCGGAAAATCATGATATAAAACCAAGTGAAGCAAAAATCTTGCTCAGTTCGCCGACCATGCATCCGGAATCACGGATGTATATGGATGAGGCTTTTGATACCAACTGGGTATCCACGGTTGGAAAAAATATCCAAGAGTGTGAGGCTATAGCGGCTCAGAAAGTAGGAATTAAGTGTGCGGTTGCACTTTCGGCTTGTACGGCAGCATTGCATTTGTGCGTAAAGCTGGCAGGTGAGAGACTTTATGGAAAACCGAATATCGGCCACGGTGCCGTGGAGGGTAGACGGGTTTTCTGCTCTTTTGTGAAGAGCTGTATGCCTTAATAGGGCACGACCAGTTCCGTGAGGGTTTTCGGATATTAGAAGACCGTCACTTGTAAATGTAGGACACATTAAAACATGGGATTGAAGAAAGAGGTGTTTAATATTATGAATTCTACTCGAAAGTTGAGCACTCTTTAGCACCAATAAAAATAACAGAACAGCTATTAGATCAAGAAGAAAGAAACCACTTCATATCGCTGTTATTTAAGTGTGTGCTTCCAGATGAATTTAATATAGATGAAGCAAACAAAGGTCTGAGAGCAGATGAACCTAGATATCTAAAATGGTTTAATTACAATTCCGGACTTGTGTACTCGCAGTATGGGTATTTTGATTACTTTGAAAAAATGTTCAAGGGGAAGTGAAAATGAACCATAAATATAAAAGACTGCAATCATTGATTGATGATGAAAATGTGAAAGCCTCAGATATAGATGAATCACTGGTTACAGGATATAAAGGTTTTTACAACCGTGTTGTTAAACGAGTTATAGATATTATTTTGGCTTTAACCATTACAATCATTGTTTCGCCAATTCTAATTATTACCTCACTTGCAATTTTTATAGAAGATGGTACTCCAATTCTATACAGAGCACAGCGTGGTGGTTTTCACGGTAAAACATTTAGAATCTGTAAATTTAGATCAATGATTAAAAATGCAGATAAAGTTGGTGGTGGAACCACTGCACTTAATGATAATCGAATTACTAAGGTAGGGAATATTATTAGAAAAACTAAAATTGATGAATTTTCAAATCTTTTCAATATCCTGACTGGAGAAATGAGTTTCATAGGTCCAAGACCAGAGTTGCTTCAGTATACGAGTCAGTATAAAGGAACAGAAAAATTGATTCTTGAAGTCAGGCCAGGAATCACAGACTACAGTTCAATTGAATTTATAAATCTTGATGAAATAGTTGGCAGCGGTAATGCTGATGAGATATATGAAGAGCATGTACTTCCAAGAAAGAATAAACTTAGAGTTAAATATGCAGCAACTGTGTCGTTTGGAACAGATATGAAACTATTTTTCTTAACTGGTTTTAAGGTGTTCCAGAAAGCATTTGATTTTATGTTTAGAGGAAAACATAAATAAGAAAACGTAAATGATTAGGATAAACAAAGTAAAAATTAATTAAGTAGGAAAAATGGAGCGTATGAAATGGAATATCTTACACTAAAAGGAACCGATTTGAAAGTATCCAGACTTTGCCTTGGCGGATGTCCGATGGGCGGCTACGGCTGGGGTGATGTTCAGGATGAAGAATTAATAAAAACTATTCATGCTGCATTGGACGCTGGAATAACGATGTTTGATAATGCAGATTCATATGGCTTAGGACATTCAGAGGAGATTTTGGGTAAAGGATTAGGAAAACGAAGAAACAATGTGGTAATAGCCACAAAGTTTGGCGTTCGCGTAGAAAATGGAAAAACTTTCTATGATAATAGTCCTGAATACATTAGGACTGCTTGTGAGAATAGTTTGAAAAGACTTGGAACTGATTATATTGACTTATATCAGGTACATTATAGAGATGGAAAAACACCAATTGCTGAGGTTGTAAATGCTTTGGATGAATTAAAAGCTGAAGGCAAGATTAGATACTATGGATTGAGTAATATTCACGCTGAAGATGCAGAGGAATATAAGTCTCTTGTTGGAACTTTTGCATGCGTTCAAAATGAATATAGTCTTGCGTGTCGAAAATTTGAAGAAGATCTTACGACCATGTGTGATGAATTAAGGCTTACACCATTAACGTGGGGAAGTTTGGGCCAGGGAATATTAACCGGAAAATATACAAAGAACAATATGAATTTTGGTAGTGACGATCGTAGAAGTCGTTCGATTTATGTTAATTTTCATGGTGATAAAATAGAAAAGAACTTAGAAATTGTAAAAGCTATGAGACCTGTCGCTAAGAATCATGACGTATCTGTAACAGCTGTTGCAGTTAGATTTATTTTAGATTTCATTCCAAATTCAGTGGTTTTAGTTGGTGCAAAACGACCCGATCAAATTTTAGGCAGTACTGAGGCCATGGGGTGGAATTTAACTGAAGAAGAATTAAAGATTCTTGATGATATTTCAAGGTAAGAGAGGATTATTGTTATGGAAAAGAAAACAAGTGAAAAACTTGCATGGTTGATTAGAAGACACGGGATAGAAATGACACATCTTTCCGGTGGAAGTCATATTGGAGCAATTTTGTCAGTTGCAGATATCATTGCCGTACTTTATACAGATGTATTAAATTTCAAACCGGAAGAACCGTCATGGGATGGACGGGATCGAATGATTCTTAGTAAAGGGCATGCTGGTGCATCAATTTATGCAGCATTGGCAGAGTCTGGTTTCTTTTCTGTTGAAGAATTAAAAACGCACTATGCAAATGGGAGCAGGCTTTCTGGTCATGTGTCTCATCATCTTCCCGGGGTGGATTTTTCTACGGGTTCACTTGGTCATGGGTTGTCTGCAGGAGTTGGCATGGCTTTTGCTTTGAAGAAAGACAAAAAGACATCGAGAGTTTATATCGTATTAGGCGATGGGGAGTGTAATGAAGGGTCTGTGTGGGAAGCAGCAGAAGTTGCAAACCACAATAAACTGGATAATCTAACTGCTATTGTTGATTATAACCATATGCAGTCTATGGATTTTTGTGAAAACACGATTGAAGTTGTTGACATGGGAGGCAAATGGCGAGCTTTTGGTTGGAATGTGATTGAAATTAATGGTAATAATCATGAAGAACTGAAAAATGCATTTGAAAGTGCAAAAGAGTCATTAGAAAAACCAACGGTAATTATTGCTAATACGATTAAGGGAAAGGGCATCAGTTTCATGGAAAATGATATTCTCTGGCATTATAGATTTCCCCATGATGGTTGGGAATATGATTGCGCTGTGAATGAATTGTATGAGGAAAAGCCAGAAGGCATTGAAGATCCATATACGCCAAAAGGTATAGAGAATCCTGCTCTTCCGGGAAAAGATGCAGATATTTATCATGATCATACAACTACATCAACATGGCATCCAAGTTATCCTGTCAGAAAACGTGTTTCAGTTGAACTTGGAAAGAAATGTAAAAGGGGTATAAATCATGCGTGACACTTTTGTTCGTACTTTGCTTGAAGAAGCAAAAAGGAATAAAGATATTGAACTTTTGACAGGAGATCTTGGTTTTGGAGTGCTAAAACCATTTTATGAAGCACTTCCCGATCAATTTACTAATGTTGGTATAGCAGAGCAGAATATGACTACAATGGCAGCAGGTATGGCATTAGAAGGAAAGATAGTTTTTACATATTCAATTGGAAATTTTCCTACATTGAGATGTTTAGAGCAGATTCGAAACGACTGTGCTTATCATAACGCAAATGTGAAGATTGTTTGTGTCGGAGGCGGTTTTGTTTATGGAAGTCTTGGCATGAGTCATCAAGCTACGGAGGATATAGCCATATTACGTGCATTGCCAGATGTGGTTGTTGAATGTCCTGGGGATCTTGTGGAAGCGGAAGAAGCAACAAAAGCTATTTCCAATATGCCTGGAACTTGCTATTTACGGCTGGGGCGTGGTGGCGAAAAGCGTGTTCATGACAAGATTGACGATTTTCGAATCGGAAAAGCTTTAAGAATTCGAGAAATTGAAGGAAAAGGTAAAGTTGCTGTTATATCAACGGGAGCAATTTTGGATGATACAACAGAAGCTTGTGATGAACTTGTGAAACAAGGATACGGAATTTCTCAGTACAGTTTTCATACAATTAAACCTATTGATAAAGAAGTCGTTAAAGAATGTTCAGATACATGTGATTACATTGTTACAGTAGAGGAGCACAACATCCTTGGCGGTCTTGGAGGAGCAGTAGCAGAAGTAATGGCAGAATATGGAGGTAAAGCGAAATTAGTAAGGATGGGCGTGAATGATGTTTATTGCGTAAAAGTGGGAAATCAAAGGTATTTAAGAGAACAGTATGCTATGGATAAAAACGCAATTATCAAAAAGATAATTGCGTTGTTTCAGGGCTAAAAAAGAAAGGCAACCTGAGTTATGTATGAGATTTCAGTTGTAATACCAGTATATAATGTGGAAAAAACTTTGAAACGCTGTGTAGATTCAGTGCGTTCCCAAAATTTTGAAAATTATGAAATCATTCTTGTGGACGATGGTTCTACAGATAATTCTCGTAAAATGTGTGATTTGTATTCTGATTTAGAGAATGTTAGAGTGATACATAAAGTTAATGGAGGACTAGGCTCAGCAAGAAATACTGGAATTGAAAAAGCATCAGGTGAGTATATCTGTTTTGTGGATAGTGATGATTGGGTAGAAAAAAATTATCTATCAAAAATGTATACTGCGATAAAAAAAAATAAAGCAGATGTTTGTATTTGCGGATATTATTATCATATTAATAAAAATTTAAGAAGAGTGTCTCCTGAAACAACAAAAAAATCTGGAAAAGAAATTTATTCTGAGTTAGGCATGGGAAATTCGATTTATAATTTTGCTTGGAACAAGCTTTATTGCCTTAGAATTATAAAAATAGAAAAACTAAGATTCTCAAATAGACATTGTGCGGAGGATTTGCTGTTTAATTGTCAATATTATAAGTATGTAAGGAATGGATGCCTGATTTCAGATGAATTATACAATTACGATGTGAACTACAATTCATTGTCAAATGGTCGCCGAAAGGATTTTTTAAAAGATATGAAAACAGTTTATTCAGAATATGTAACTGGATGTAATAATTTTAATATTAGTGAGAACTTTCAGAATGGAATGACTGCTGTTTTAGTTAGAAGTAGTTTGTCAAATTTTTATAATGACCCTAGTGTAACGTGCTCTATTGGAAAAAAATATATGGTGACTTGTAAAAAGGTATTTGATATTGGGAAAATTGATGATACGAAGAAGTTGGCAAAAACTGATTATTTAATTTCTAACCTTTTAAAGCAAGAGCATTTTATTTATTTACACATAATTATGAAATTCAGTAAAATTGTTAAATCACATATGTCGTTGCTTTACAACGTACTTAGAAACAGTGTTTCTGGGAATGTAAAAAGATGATTGTTAAACAGGAGAAATTGCATGAAGAACAATATATATATATGTACGACTCAATATCATCTTTTTAATATAGTTAATATTATTCATGGCTTTTATCAGGAAGATCGTAATTATTTAATAGTATTGGACTGCATCCCAACTTTGGTCAACAGGATATACGAGCAAGCTATTAAAGCAGACCTTTTTGAAAAGGTAATTATTGTTGAAGTTGGTCAAATTAAGGGCAATTTTAAAAGCTATTTATCAAGTATAAGAAGAATTTTATTCCCTAAAAATATAAAAATGATTCTCGAGAATCCAGACCGAGTTTTTATTTCTGGAACAGAGATTTATTCTCGAATAATAGCTTTTAATTTTTTAAAAAATCCAAATACAAAACTATTTTATTATGAAGATGGGATGGAAAGTTATGATACGCTTTTAAATAGACAGGTAACGAACAGAAGCAATCGAATTTTGAAAATGAGATTTGGATATTATTTGATTGAAAGATGTGTTGCTATTTATGTTTACAAACCAGAGTATGTGAGCGGGAATAAATATGAAATCCCCGTTAAGAAAATTCCAACTATAGCTGTTGGAGGATCTTGGGCAATTGAACTTAAAAAAATTTTTGGTCGGGCGTCAGAAATATTTCCTCGGGAGAAGATAATCTATTTTGACGCATGGTTTAATTCCGATAAAGCAAGAAATGAGAATAGAAAAATAGTTAGTTCCATTATTTCAATATTTGGAGAGAAACTTATAGTAAAACCACATCCTTCAAATTTGAAAGAATGGTCGAAAATTAAGAACGTAAAAGTATTTGAGAGTGTAACGACTTTTGAAACGCTCTGTCTTACGGAAAACATAAATGATAAAACATTGATTTCAATGTTTTCTACAGCATGTATATTGCCCAAGATGATATTCAATGAAGAGCCTAGAATTATTTTAACTTATAGATTGTATAAAAAGTATTGTAATGAGTGGAAAAAATTTGATACACTGTTTGAAAATGTTAAAAATGATTATGCTGATAAACAGAAATTTATAATACTAAATGATGTGAGAGAATTAGATAATATAAAATTGAGTGGAAAATATGTTAAGAATAATTAAAGTTAATGTGCTAGCTTTTTTTGCTACTTGTTTCTTTGTAGGATTTTGGTTGAGATTTTTTACCAATATCAATATCGTAGTTTCTTTAGCTGTGTTTTTGTTTGTTTCGGTATTGTCTTTTTTATATTGCTTTACCTATGAAACTGACAAAAAAATAAAAAAAAATGAAATTACATTCTTAATTATAGATGTGGTTGGCTTGATCGGTTTATTGTACAACAAGAATCATACGATAGCAGATTTGATTTTGCTTTTTGCATGGCAAAATATGGGGATTTTATTTTATTTTATGTATAAAACAAAAAATTTCAAGATAAACAGAAATTTTGCGATTATAAGTACGGTATACCTTGGAATGTTAATTTACATCGTACAGTCACAATATGAAACTGGATGGATAATGATAAGTGATCGACTTGGATCAAATTCTACATCAATAGTTCTTCTTGAATTTTTTATTATTGATGAAATCTACCGTTATAGTATTCATAAGAAAACGAATTATTTATTTGCCTTTATTTGTTTTTTGATCACTTTGATCGCTGGAGGAATTGCAGGAGTTGTAACTTTTAGCTTCCTAATTATTATATTATGGCTTTTTGAAAATGAAAAGTTGTCTGTGAATTTGATAAAATGTGTAATTTTTATTCTTATTTCGGCCTGCATTTTATTATACATTAATGATGGTATTGAAAAAATTTTGAACTACATAAATCAAGGTGATTCTGAATCTAGAATACTGATGCTACAGCAGTATTTTGCTTTAATGAAAGAGAACATATTCAATTTCATATTCGGGGCAAATATTCAAACTAGTTATCTTTTACGACATTATGAAAACCTTCATAATTGTTTTTTTAATTGGCATTATTACTATGGAATTATACCAATGCTTTATTTTGGGGGGATTGTTGTATATATACTATATAAAAGCATTAAAGAGAGAAATACTCTTTATGTGATTTTGATGGTAACAACCGTAATTAGAAGTTTAACGGATGAGACAACATTTGCATTTATCCCTATCTGGATATTTTTCTTCCTTATTATTGTAGAAAAGAAAAATATAAAATTTGTTTACAGTAATAGAGCTAAAAATAAATTGATGGAGGACTACTAATGGGAAAATTAATAATCTCAAATAATAAAAAAATAATTGAGAAACTTAGTAAAACTTTTTTGAACGTAGGCTTCTCTGAAAATCGAAAATATAATTTACCACCATACATTACTACATTTTATAAACTCAATGTAAAAAATGATAACGTATATTGTCAGGATGATTTTTTTGTTATTGTAAATGGTACGGCAATATATAAAAATCAATTTGGCTATAAAGCATTGAAATTTTTATTAGATGACTATAGACAGCTTATCAAAAAGTATTCAAATGAAGAAGTAATAAGAAAGTTACGTGAAAAATTAATTGGCAATTATGTGGTAGTGATTGGGAGCGTAAAGTCAAGTTGTTGTTTTGTGGATGAAACGGGGAGTTATGCTTTTTATTATAGTAGCGGCAGCGATTTTTTGGCTACACAGACATTTTATCATGTGGCAAAAAATAGTTCGAACAAGATAAACAAATATGCGGTTTTTGAAAAAATGATACGTGGTAATATGTCCGCAAAAGATACGTATTTTGATGGTGTTACTAGGCTTCTTGCTGACGAAATTTTGGAACTTCATTTTGAAAATAATGGACTGGTAGTGCGTACAGTAAAATGCAACTTGAATGATTATACTTGTACTGTAATAGACGAAAACGAATATATAGAAAAACTGAAAACAGAAATTGAACATTTAGCTATGATGAGGCATGCTCTACTAAATAACTCGAAAACTTTAATGTTTGTTACCGGCGGTTTAGATTCAAGATTGGAGCTTTCTTTACACTTAAAATTCAAAGAAGAAGTTATACTTGGATATTGGGCTGGAAATGATATTATTACAAATGGAACGAAAGAAGATTTAGAAATATCACAGAAAATTGCGGTAGCGATAAATGCACCATTTAAATTTTTCGATGTTTCGGAATCATTTGAAGAGTGTGTCTCTTCAGCAAAACCTGAGTTATTTGATAAATATGGAGAATATGCATCAGTATATGGGAATAATCGTAAATGGCTAGAGATTCCAGAATTGATGGGAGAGGAGATTTCAGCAATTGGGTTTGGCTATTTTGGTGAAACTGTAAGAGAATTAGAAGCACTTGATAATTCATACTTCGATGGATATACGCTTAACGATTTTATTAAAAATATTTATTGTAGAAATGGTGTTGATAAATGTATATTAACAGATAATAACATTTACTCATATCTTGAGACTCAATTAAAAAGAATTGGGAGTGGAATCACTTCACATGAATTCATGACAAAAGAGGATGTACTTAATTTGTTTAATAGAACAAGATTCCATTCTGATACCATATGTAATAATTATATTAATATGTTCTGTTACGGTTTTTCAATACTTTCACAAAAGAGAATTGTAGATATACTCGAACATATGCCCTATTATATGAAAACAAATGCAAAATTAACATTGCATTTAATAAAAGAGTGGGCTCCAGGGTTGGTGGATATTCCTTATTTTACTCATCATCATTTTGTGGTTTATGATAAAAAACACAATTGTGTAAGAGAAAAAATAAACAATCAAATCATCAATTCTGTACGAACAACTGTGAAAAAAACACCTATATACGATGCTGTTCTTCCAATTGCACATTTATTAAAAGAGAAAAAAAGAGGTTTATCTAATAGTAACAAAGTATTACTGGTACAGACCAATAAATTTGTAAAAGAAACTGAATTTTATAATACTAATAAGAGTTCTATCATAATTCCAGATTCTAATTTAAATTATGATATTTGTTCTTATGCAGAATCAGTAATTGATATGAAGATGATAGATAGTATAACGATTAAATCACTAAATCGAAGCAGGAAATAGCATGAGTCTTAAAACAAAGTGTAAGATATTTATTAAGAACAAAATGGTTGGATCTGTAGTAGTATATACATTTTCTGCTTTTTTAAATTCGGCCGTTCCATTCCTGATTTTACCTCTGTTGACTAGATATTTGTCGACAGATGAGTATGGCATTGTGAGTATGTTTAATGCTACGGTGGGATTGATTACTCCATTTTTAAGTTTGGGATCTTCTGTTGCTATACAGCGAAAACTAGTAGAAAGAGATAAAGCAGGTAATAAAGAATTCATATTTAATTCTTTTATATTAGTATTCAGTGCTACATTTTTGATGATGCTGCTGTTCTTTATGTTTAAAAATAATATAACGCATTTTACGGGCATACCGAGAGAACTTTTATTTTATGTCGTTTTTATGTCACTTTCTACAGCTTTGGTGAATTGTGTTTGTGCGGTCTTGCAAATATTGGAAAAGCCGAAAGAATATGCTGTGTATCAGAATTTGTGCACTATCTTAAATCTGTTATTATCTCTTTATTTAGTAGTTGTATTAAAACTAGGAGTCTCGGGAAGAATATATGGAATAGTATATTCAAAATTGCTTTTTGCTTTTTTGGGAGTACTCTTAATAATAAAATATGTGGGTATAAAGCCTCATATTAGAATTTCATATTTGAAGGATATATTCTTACATTATGGAATCCCAATGATACCAACAGAGGTAAAAAGCACAGTGTTAACATATACAGATCGATTGTTTGTTACAAATATGATATCACTTGGAGAAACAGGTGTTTATTCTGTTGGGAATCAATTTGCTATGCCAATTTTGTTGTTAGCACAAGCATTTAATCTCGCCTTTTTGCCTTGGCTATATAAAAAACTTGAGCATGATAAAGATGAAGAAAAAATAATGATAGTAAGATTAACATACGCCTATTTTGTTGTGATTATAGCAATTGCATTGGTTTGGACAACAATTTCGAAGCCATTAATCAGTTTTATTGTTGGCAAGGAGTATCACGGGGCAGAAATATATGTTTTTTGGCTTTCAATGGGATATGCTTTTACAGGAATGCATATGATGGTTGTAAATTATATTTATTATTATAAAAAAGCTACAAGTTATGCATTCGTTACAACTGCTGTAATTATTTTAAATGTGGTTCTTAATTATATTTTGATTAATGTATTTGGATCTGTTGGCGCAGCGCAGGCAACAATGATTGCAGATTTTTTAAGTTTTGTTTTTACATGGCTTTTGAGTATGAAAATAAGTCGTATGCCGTGGTTTAATAAAAATGTATTTAGAAAAGGAGAGGTGTAGTATGTTTGATTTGAAGCAATTTATATCGGAGTATGTGATTAATCGTTCTCAAAGTATGTTTCGAGAAGATATTTTAAATTTTTATAAACACCTTAGAGATAAGATAGAAGGAAAGACAGTACTTGTCATCGGCGGAGCCGGTTCTATTGGCTCGTCATTTATAAAAGCGGTTCTTCCATTTCAGCCATCATCTTTAATAGTAGTGGACACAAATGAGAATGCCCTTGCGGAACTGACCAGAGATTTGCGGTCTACAAAAGGTATGTATGTCCCGAATGAGTATATTCCTTACCCCATGGATTTTGCATCACCTGTCTTTGAAAAAATGTTCAGACACCATGGCGGATTTGATATTGTTGGTAATTTTTCAGCGCACAAGCATGTTCGCAGTGAAAAAGATATTTACTCAGTAGAAGCTCTCATCCAGAATAATGTCCTCCATGCGAAAAAGTTACTTGATCTGCTTGCAGAGTTTCCACCGGAGGAGTATTTCTGCGTATCAACTGACAAAGCTGCGAACCCTATCAATATCATGGGTGCAAGCAAGCGAATTATGGAAGATCTGATATTCAGCTATTCCGATAAGTTCCCGGTAAAAACAGCAAGGTTTGCAAATGTTGCATTCTCCAATGGTTCTCTTCCTGCAGGCTTTCTACAGAGAATTGCAAAATTGCAACCAATTAGTGCACCATCCGATGTGAAGAGGTACTTTGTATCCCCAGAAGAGAGCGGCCAGATTTGTATGCTTAGCTGTATACTGGGAGAGAACAGGGCTATCTTCTTTCCGAAATTGGAAGAAGCTCAGATGATGACATTTGATGCGATAGCGACAAACCTTCTTCGTGAATATGGGTATGAAATTTTGAAATGTAACTCTGATCAAGAGGCGATTGATAAATCCGCTGATTTAAAAAATGGAAGTAAATTATATCCAGTACATTATGAGGTTTCGGATACATCCGGTGAAAAAGCATTTGAAGAGTTTTATACGGATGAAGAGGCTGTTGATATGGACAGGTTTAAGGCATTAGGAGTTATCACTGACAAAAAAATATGTGACAGAGACAGATTATACCATTTGCTCGACAGTCTGGAAAATGCTTTTGAATCAGATCACATAGACAAGGTTAAAATTGTAGGATTAATCAGTGAATATTTGCCTAATTTCAGTCACATAGAAACAGGAAAATCTCTTGATAGTAAAATGTAAGGAGGTACATATAATATGAAAAAAATGATTCCTTTATCCATTCCAAACTTTGAGGGAAACGAAAGAAAGTATGTAGATGATGCACTTGATCAGGGGTGGGTTTCTACCGGAGGCGCATATATCACGACGCTGGAAAAGAATCTGGCAGAATTTGTACATACTCATAATGTTGCTGCCTGCCAGAGCGGAACGTCAGCACTTCATATGTCGATGGTTGACTGTGGAGTATTACCCGGCGATATGGTTATTGTGCCAACACTTACATTTATCGCTGCTGTTAATCCGGTGAAATATCAGTTTGCAGTGCCTGTCTTTATGGATTGTGATGATTCTCTTTGCCTGGACCCGAATAAACTTCGCCAGTTCTGTGAGGAAGAATGTAGGAAAGAAGATGGAAAGCTAATCCATAAGAAAACGGGAAAACACGTAAAAGTTGTTGTTGTAGTCCATGTATTTGGAAATATGGCCGATATGGAAAACATCATGGATATTGCCGGTGAATACCATTTACAAGTGATTGAAGATGCAACGGAGGCTCTTGGAACAAGATACACAGAGGGACGGTATACCGGAAAATATGCAGGGACAATTGGTGATTATGGCGCATATTCATTTAATGGAAATAAGATTATCACTACCGGAGGCGGTGGAGCCGTTACTGCTAAAACTTCAGAGATAGTTGACCATTTAAGATACCTGTCTACACAGGCGAAGGATGACCCCCATTACTATATTCATAATGAGGTTGGTTTTAACTACCGTATGACCAATCTGCAGGCTGCACTTGGCGTAGCACAGATGGAAGAGCTGGAAGATTTTATCGAGAGAAAGCATAAGAATTATGACTTATACAAGGGACTGTTTGAGGACTTTGAATTAGGAAAAATTCTGGGCTTCAGAAAGGGAACATATTCCAATCAGTGGTTCTATTCCTTGGTGATTGACAGAACAAAAGTAAAAGGAACCATGAGGGACATTATAACAAGACTTGAAGAAAACGGAGTTCAGACCAGGGCAATCTGGGGATTGATACATGAGCAGAAACCATATTCAGACTCTCTGGCTTATAAGATGGAAAAGGCTCCGTATTACAGCTCCTGCGTCTTGAATTTTCCAAGTACGACGCAGCTGACAGAAGAAGCGATTGTGTACTCTGCAGATGCGATTAAGGATGTGTTAGGAGAATTTGCTGAATGATGACTGAAAACATACAAGCTTTTATAGCTGACCAGCATATGCGGCTGGCAGAAGCAATGCAAAAAATTGATGATAACTCGAACGGGATTCTCTTTGTAATCGACGAAAACAAGTGTCTGTGCGGAGCTGTTTCTGATGGTGATATCAGAAGGTGGCTTCTGAAGGCGGGCAGCATTGATGCAGAAATCGGTTTGCTGATGAGTTCGAATCCGATTTCTATCAAAAAAGAATGTGATATTAATGCGTTAGCATTTATGAGGGAAAAATGTATCAGGGCATTGCCGGTAGTGGATGATGAAGGAAGGATTCAGAATATCTATCTGGCAAAACTGATGGAAAAGAAGAGTGACCAGGTGGCAGAACAATTGAACAATGTGTCTGCTGTCATTATGGCCGGCGGAAAAGGAACCAGACTTTATCCATATACAAAAATTCTTCCGAAACCGTTAATACCAATAGGTGAAGTTCCGATAGTGGAAAGAGTCATGGACAGCTTCTATGAATGTGGAATTACTGATTTTATAATGACGGTGAATTACAGAAAACATATGATTCAGTCCTATTTTTCGGAGACCAGTAAACCTTATAATATCGAATATGTAGAAGAAGATAAGCCATTGGGAACAGGTGGCAGCTTAAAGCTGATACAGAGAAGATTTGAGAAACCGCTGTTTGTGGCAAATTGCGACAGCTTTGTGAGAACAAGTTATTCGGATTTATATAAATATCACTTGGAAAACAGTAATGCAATCACTATGGTAACTTCGTTGAAGAATGATACCATACCATACGGTGTCGTATATTCAAAAGAAAATGGTGAATTAGACCACATGGTTGAGAAACCAACGCGATCTTATTTAATTAACACAGGAATTTATATTATTAATCCTAAAATGATAGATCTTATTCCGGATGATACGATGTTTCATATGACACATCTGGTGGACAAAGCGAAAAAACTTGGCTATAAAGTAGGTATGTTTCCAATAAGCGAGGATTCGTTTCTTGATATGGGTGAATTTGCCGAGATGAAGAGAATGGAAGAAAAATTGAACATTCAGTAAAACGAAGGGACAATCTGTGGAAAAAATAATAATTATTGGTGCAGGAGGCCACGCAAAAACGGTTGTGGATACCATAGAAAGAGGACATTGTTTTGAAATTGCAGGATTTCTTGCCGAGGGGCGAGTTGGAGAAAGAGTATATAAGAATTACACTATTCTCGGAGCTGATAATATAGCGAAAACTATTTTTTCTATGGGAATTTCAAAGGCTTGCATGGCGATAGGATTTATGGGAAAATCGTCTATTAGAGAGAAGCTGTGCTGTCAATATAAGAAGATGGGATTTGATTTTCCAGCTATAATTGATCCTTCAGCAATAGTTGCTTCAGATGTTATGATTGGAGAAGGAACTTATATTGGGCGATGTGTAGTTGTGAATGCAAACTCTTCAATCGGTGATTTTTGTATTTTAAATACGGGATGCATTGTTGAACATGAATGTAAGGTTGGTAAGTATTCTCATGTGTCAATAGGTGCTGTAATCTGCGGGCAATCCGTAATCGGTGAAAGGACATTCATAGGTGCTAATGCAACAGTGATACAATGTCTTACAATTGGAAATGATTGCATAGTGGGTGCAGGTACAGTGGTTATTAGGAATATAGAAGAAAGAAAAACTATGGTGGGGAATCCTGCAAAGGAGATTCGAGAATAAGAGGATAAATGATTATGAAAAAGGTATTGATTATTGCTGAGGCAGGTGTAAATCATAATGGAAGCTTGAAGTTGGCAAAAAGGTTGGTTGATGAGGCAAAAAAAGCAGGAGCAGACATTGTTAAATTTCAGACGGCAAAACTCGAATCATTAGTTTCAAGGTGTGCCGAAATGGCCGAATACCAGAAAACAAATACCGGGAAAGATGAAACCCAGAAGGAAATGTTAAGTAAGCTGTTGCTCAGTTTTGAGGAGTTCACAGAATTATATGAATATTGTCGAAAAGTAGAGATTGGTTTCCTATCAACACCGTTTGATATAGAAAGTATTCGTTTTCTTGAAAAAATAGTTCCTGTTTGGAAGGTTCCATCGGGAGAGATTACAAACTATCCATATTTACTTGAAATTGCAAGGACATGTAAACCTGTTATTATGTCCACAGGAATGAGCAATTTGAAGGAAATAGATGCTGCAGTTCATCTTTTAACAGAAAATGGAACAAAGGAAATAACACTTTTACATTGCAATACGCAGTATCCGACACCATATAGGGATGTTAACCTGAAAGCAATGGAAACACTGAACAAAAGATATTGTGTGCCTGTAGGCTATTCAGACCATACAAAAGGTATTGAAGTACCGATAGCTGCTGTTGCAATGGGGGCTACCATAATAGAAAAACATTTTACATTAGACAGAAATATGGAAGGACCGGATCACAAAGCCAGCCTTGAGCCGGATGAACTGAAGAAAATGATCCAATCCATTCGAAATATAGAACAGGCAATTGGTGATGGTGATAAAAAACCGTCACCATCAGAAATTGCAAATAAAGCTGTGGCCAGAAAGAGCATTGTAGCAAAAAGAAATATAGAAAAAGGAGAAGTCTTCACGGAGGATAATCTTACAACAAAACGTCCGGGAACAGGAATTTCACCGATGAGATGGAATGAGATTATTGGAACCAGAGCTGTTCATGATTTTGCTGAGGAGGAACTGATTGAAATATGAAATCAATTATGGTATTAACCGCAACGAGAGCAGAATATGGGCTATTAAATCCTATTATAAGAGAGTTGAAGAATAAAAGTGAATTACAGGTACGTATCGTTGCTACCGGAGCACATTTGTCACCTGAGTTCGGTCTGACATATAAAGAGATAGAAAAGGATGGCTATGAGCTTGACAGGAAAATCGAAATTCTTCTCAGTTCGGACACACCATCTGCGATTTCTAAGAGCATGGGACTTGTAATGATTGGATTTGCAGATTATTTTGCGGAACGAAGACCCAATGCCATACTTGTTTTGGGAGACAGGTATGAAACATTAGCGGTCTGCTGTGCGGCAATGAATGAGAGAATCCCGATTGTTCATCTGTATGGGGGAGAGACAACAGAAGGGGCAGTTGATGAGGCAATACGTCATGCCATTACAAAGATGAGTTACCTTCATTTGACAAGCACAGAAGAGTACAGAAGACGGGTGATTCAGCTTGGAGAGAATCCGGAAAGGGTCTTTACCGTTGGGGCTGTTGGTATTGAAAATGCAAAAAAACAAAAACTGATTAGTAAAGAGGAGTTAGAAAAGGACTTAGGATTTTCCCTAGATAAGCCGTATGCGGTTGTTACGTTTCATCCGGTTACGTTGGAAGGAAAAAGTGCAGGGGAACAGTGCAGGGAGATGCTCCATGCGTTTGATAGGCATCCTGAGATGAAATATATCATATCAAAAGCAAATGCGGACAGTGATGATAGAATAATCAATAAGATGCTGGATGAATATGCAGGGACGCATGAAAATGTATTGGTAAGAGAGTCACTTGGTATGATTCGGTATTTAAGTGCACTTAAATATGCAGATATGGTTATTGGAAATTCTTCAAGCGGCTTGGTGGAAGCACCATCCTTCCAGATCCCGACGATTAATATCGGGGACAGACAAAAAGGAAGGTTACAGGCAGAGAGTATTATTAACTGTAAACCACTGGAGCAGGATATTTGCAGTGCTTTTGGCATCGCTCAGTCGGTATCCTTTAAAAATAAGTGCAGAACAGTAGTTAACCCATATGGCGATGGGCTGACAAGCCCAAAAGTTGTGAAACATATTATGGACATGTTTCACAATGGAATAGACATAAAGAAGAAGTTTTATAACATAGAGGTGCCGAATGAAGATTAGTGGTGGTATTGATTTATTGGAAGATAATTTAAGAAAACAGTTATCTGCCTATTGGACGGGTTTAGACTTGAATAAAGTCTGCTGTGGTATCCCGGTGGCACTTCAAAAAATGAACAAATGCTTAAATGCGCTGAGCTAGACAAATCGATATGTATGGCGGGATGAAGAAGTGTTTTTTAGTCCCATGTATTCTGTGCAGTATTCTATATATCTGTACTTCCTTTCCAAAGCTCTTCAGAAAGTTTGGGGTGGTATAGAGACAGATGCAGTCTATTATCTCAATAAAGTCATGCATTCAATAGACTGGTTTTATGGAATAGATTTGCCGGATATTTTTTATGAAGAACATCCATTGGGGAGCGTCCTAGGAAGGACGGAGTATGGCCATCGTTTCATGATATATCAAGGGCGTATGGTTGAGGCAACAGGGACAGGCAGGGTCATTTGGTATATCGCAGAATGGGTGAGAATGTATTGATGTATGCAAACAGCAGCGTTTTAGGAAACTGTGATATTGGAAATAATGTGATAATTTCAGCAGGAGTAAAAATTATAGGCGAAAACATACCGGACTGTTCAATTGTATTTGGATGTTCCCCGTGTTTAACCATTAAGGACGTATCAGTCGAGGAAATAAGGAGAAAACAATCTCATATCTGGGAGGAAAGTAATGGATGTAGTGAAAACAAATAATTTGGCAATTATCCCTGCAAGAAGTGGTTCTAAAGGACTAAAGGATAAAAATATTAAGCTTTTGTGTGATAAACCACTGATTGCTTACAGTATATCGGCAGCATTGGATTCCGGCTTGTTTAACAAAATTATGGTGTCAACTGATAGCTTGCAATATGCTGAAATAGCCAGGGAATATGGTGCAGAAGTTCCGTTTCTCCGGTCAGAAAAAAACAGCAGTGATACTGCCAGAAGCTGGGACGTTGTAGAAGAAGTTTTAGAGGGATATTTGAAAAAAGGCCAAGAATTTGATACGGTATGTCTTCTGCAGCCAACATCGCCATTGAGGAAACCAGAGGATATTATAGCGGGCTATAGAGAACTTGCTTTAAAAGATGCAGATGCGGTTACAGGTGTATGTGAAATGGATCACTCGCCGTTGTGGGCGACACCCTTAGAAAAAGATTTGTCATTAGAAGAATTCCGAAAACATATGAATTCGGTTCCAAGGCAGATGCTTAAGACATATTACAGGATAAATGGAGCTTTGTATATTCGTAAAATTTCTTATGCTGATAACAAGATAAGAATTTTGGATGGTAAGGAGTACGCATGTATTATGGATAAAAGAAAAAGTGTTGACATTGACACATTGGAAGATTTTGAATATGCCTCATTTTTGATGGGGGCATAAACGAAGAATAGAGTGGTGCTACACATCTCTTAGGAGGTGTGCATAATGGAAGTATTGGTTATCGGGCTTGGCTCTATGGGAAAAAGAAGGATTCGCTTGTTGAAGGGCTTTCAGCAGGTTACAAATATTGTTGGTGTGGATGGGCGTGAAGATCGCAGAAATGAAACAACAGAGAAATTGAACTGCAATGTATGTGAAAGTATCGGAGAAGCTTTGAAAAAACACCCGAAAATTATATGTGCATTTGTATGCACATCTCCGCTTTCCCATAATACAATTATCAGGGAATGTCTTCAGAACTGGCTTCATACGTTTAAAGAAATCAATTTGGTACAGGATGGTTACAGCGATAATATCAAGTTGGCTAAAAGTGAATGATTTGACATTGTTTTTGTCATCAACATTTTTATACTTGTAAGGGCTAAAAAAATGGAAATGTAGGTATTTTAAAATGAAAAACACCGTTGATTTTGAGAATCTGAAAGTCTTTAATTTTATTATCGGGAAGATTGAGGGTAGATATGATAGAATGTTCATGAGCCATTAATGGCACCTCCTATGGTAAAAGATAGAACCCTTAGCAAGTTCAATTTTACCATGGAGGCTTTTTTAATTAGGTTAAACTTATTCAGAGGACTTTACTGAATGGGGGTCCTGAATCATTGATATTATTTTTTACATAAATTAGATTCATAATTAGGATGACCCTATATGATTTTAAAGCGCCATAGAAATTAAAGGCATGGACCGCAATGATCCATGCCTTTATCATTATTTGACTAACCCTAAAACTTCATCCAAATCCTGTTTATCTGATTCTCTGAATTCACATACGAACGCATCGTTTTCGCTGTAACGGGGAATGATGTGGAAATGCAGATGATTCACGGTCTGGCCTGCGGTCTCGCCGTTGTTGTTCAGGATATTAATCCCCAGAGCTCCTGTTCTTTCCTGAATCTGTTTGGCTAAGCGCTTGACGACCTGAATCAGATGAGCGGCTGTTTCATCGTCGCATTCCATCAGATTGTCGACATGCTTCTTAGGCATGACCAGAGTATGACCTTTTGTAACCTGGGAGATGTCCAGGATCGCTAAGACCAGATCATCTTCGTAGACGACTTTTGATGGGATTTCGTGATTGATGATGCTGCAGAATACACACATGGGAAGCTCCTCCTTAACAATGAATTAATTCGTATTCACGCGTACCCAGACCAATTTCTTCGCCATGGGCAAGGCATGTCTGCCAGTTGGTATCCGGATGCGTATCGGTGAAGTGATCGTGGTGATCATGCCGATGCTCATCTAAGACGCTGCCCGCAATCACTGGAGCCTGATTTACCGCGTCGACACAAGCCTGATCCAGGGCTACCGGATCAAAAGATGCAAAGATCCCGATATCCGGAACGATCGGCAAATCATTCTCCGCGTGACAATCGCAGCATGGTGAGACGTCCATGACAAAGCTGATATGGAAGTGCGGACGCCCCTGAACAACGGCCAGGGAGTATTCAGCGATCTTCTCGTTGAGGATATCGTTGGCCTCATCGTTCATCGGCTCGATCGCGTCGAAGTTGCACATGCCGATGCAGCGTCCGCAGCCAACGCAGCGGCTGTGATCGATATGCATTTTGTGATTTTCATCGAAATTCAAAGCGCTGTGGGCACAGATCTTCTGGCACATGCCGCAGCTGCGGCACTGCTCAGGATTGACTTGCGGTTTGGAACTGCTGTGCATTTCCATCTTTCCAGCGCGGGAACCGCAGCCCATGCCGATATTCTTCAACGTTCCGCCGAAGCCCGTGGACTCATGACCTTTGAAATGAGTCATCGTAATGAAGATATCCGCATCCATGATCGCCCGGCCAATTTTCGCTTCCTGCACGTGTTTCTGATGAATCGGAACCAGGACCTCGTCCGTGCCTTTCAACCCGTCGGCGATCAGGATGTGACAGCCGCAGCTGAACGGATTGTAGCCATTCTGATACGCTGATTCAATGTGATCCAAAGCATTCTTTCGTCCGCCGACATACAAGGTGTTGCAGTCGGTCAGAAACGGCTTGCCGCCTAACGACTTGATCAGATCTACGATCCGGTGCGCGTAATTCGGCCGCAGATACGCCAGATTTCCCGGCTCGCCAAAATGAATTTTAATCGCGACATATTTATCCTGAAAATCCAGATTTTCGATCCCAGCCTGTTTTACAAGACGCTCTAATTTGTCCAGCAGGCTGGTTGTTCCATGAGTTCTCAGGTTCGTTGTATAAACCTTTGCTTTTTCCATATTTCCTAATCCTCCATGTCCCTTATTATATAGGAAAGAGGAATGCATTTCCAGCGCTCGCCTGCGGTTTGGAAAAATATTCGCAGTGATAATTCATCACGAAAAAATGTAAACCTCTTCTCACTTCATTTCGAGGCGAGAACGTAGAAAAAGACCTGGGATTTTGCATCGCGCAGCTCTCAGGTCTTTTTGCGTTTTAAGATTCTTTGTTATTTTGATTTTGCCTGAATCAGATAATCCGCGTAGTTGGATTCCAACTGATCATAGATCGTCTTATCATAGACTGTGAAATTGTATTTTTCAAAGTAGAAGATTGACGCTTCCGAAGACAGCGCACTGATCGCAGCGATCGTATCGACCGCTTCATCCTTAAAGCTTTCCGCATCCGTCGCGATGACCTGAACGATGTAGAAGTTCGCGCCGTTGTCATCAGCGATCACATCGGTCAGTGTCGGATCTGTGATGACCGACAGCGTCGACAGGACGTTGGTCGCATAGCTGCTCTGCGTCGTTGCGATTGTCTCGGCGGCGGAAACGCTGGAGCCTAAGCTTGTCGCCGTCTCTTCAAAGTTTGCGCCGTTCTTGACCTGTTCCAGGGCCTGGTTCGCTGTTGCTTCATCGGTGAACTGCATGATCCGGATTTTCTTCGGAGAATAGCGGGAAACCAGCTCGCCGAACTTTTCATTGACGTAAACCTTCGTCAGTTCCTGAGCCTGCAGACTGACTAACAGACTATTGTTCAGGTATTCTTCCTCATCCGCGAAGCCATAGGACTGCAGGTAGCTGGCAAACGAATCGCCCAGCATCGTCTTGTACGTGTTCAGCGTTTCTTCTGCTTCGCTGCGCATTTCATCCGTCACCGGCACTTCTTTTTCAAAAATAACTTTCTTTGCTTCATTGATCGTGAAATAGCCGGCATCCCGCGCCAACATGAAGTTGTACATGTCGCCTTTGGTCAGCGTCTGATTGCCGACGGAGAAGACGGCCGTCTTCGGATCTTTCAGGGACGCGCGTGCATCGCTGCAGCCCGCTAACAATAAGGCCCCGAGGGCTAAAAGAACAAGCTTCTTCATTATTCGTTTCCTCCCTGCTCGCCGTTGTTTTCACCGTTTTGATCTTCGGCGTTGTTCTGATCTTCGCTCTGACCTTCAGGATTTTCCGTGTTTTCCGTAGTTTCCGGCTGAGTTTCCGGTTCGTCTTTTTCATTTAAACCCATGTAGATCAACAGTTTGTTCTGCAGTTCGTCGTTGCCCTTGAAGTCCAGGTTCATTTCCTGAGCCTTCTCCCAGACAACCTTCGGCTGCAGGTTCGGGTAGTAGGTCGCCAGGGCGTCGTAGAACTCATCATAGCCTTTCAGCGTCTCTGTCGCGGAGACATCGCACTTGATGATGTGCCAGCCATAAGTCGTCTGAATCCATTCGCTGACCTCGCCCTCGTTCATCGCCAGCGCGGTTTCCAGGAACGGGGAGACTAACTGGCTGTCGGCGTCCATGTAGCCGATCGAACCATTCTGGACGGCGGAGCCGGAATCTTCCGACAACTCCTGCGCTACTTCGCCGAAATCGCGGCCGCTGGCCAGCGCGTCCTTGACCGCATTGACGCGGTTGGTTTCTTCTTCCGTCGGGTTGGCCGGATCATCCATCTTGATTAAGATATGGCTGACAATCCGCGGCTTCTTCGCTTCAACATACGCCGGAATGTATTCGTCGGCATGTGCGTTGATGTAATCCTTGATCATCTGCTGCGTCTTCTGGATGTGGATGAAGTAGTCTGTCAGATCAGAAAGCTTGCTGTAGCCGACGCCGTTGAGCGCTGTCAGCAGCATTTCCTTGTACTGATCGCCGTAGGTCGACTGATACTGCGCCGTAATCGAATCCGCATACGACTGGGCCTGCGTCTTCATTTCCTCCGTGGTTTCAATGGACGGATCAACGACCGCTTTCTCCATGAACTGGTAGACGCCGGCGACGCCCATTTCGTTAAACAGCGTGTCGTAGAATTCTCCGGCTGTGATATCCTCATCGCCGATCGAGAATACGACGTCCTCGCCGCCGACTGATTTTCCTGGGAGCTTTCCTTTGTTCTGGTCGTATGCAAAATAAATGCTGGCTCCGATTAACAGAACGCCAACAAGGCACACAAACCAGTACTTTTTGAGTGTTTGTAACATGAATGTACCTCCTAATGAACTTTATTATTATAGGGTATTTCAGGGGACTTTGCAATTTGATCGGCGGGCTTTCTATCTGAATTTTGTGTGAACAACCCCATTTTCCCGCTTTTTTCCATCATCGCTGGAAGAAAAAGGCCGAAAGAGTGCTTGGTAAAGCCGTTTGAACAGATAATAATCCGCACATCCTGAAACAGAATATGCTATAATCATTCTGGACATTTTTTGTCTGGATAACAACTCGAATCATGAGCGGAAAGGATGAGAGAATGAGTCAGCTGATGATTAAAAATCTTCATGTTGAGGTCGAAGGCAAGGAGATCCTCAAAGGGATCGATCTGACGGTCGCCGATCATGAAATACATGCTTTAATGGGTCCTAACGGAAACGGAAAATCGACGCTGCTGGCGGCGATTATGGGTCACCCGAAATATACTGTGACAAGCGGAACGATTGAATACGACGGCCGCGATGTTTTGGCGATGAGCGTCGACGAGCGCAGCCGCGCCGGTTTGTTTCTGGCGATGCAGTATCCCCAGGAAGTGCCGGGCGTCACGAACTCCGATTTCCTGCGTGCGGCGATGAACGCCCGCCGGGAAAATCCGATTTCCCTGTTCTCTTTTATTAAGGAAATGGAAAAGACGATTAAAGATCTGCAGATGAAGCCGGATTTAGCGCATCGTTTCCTCAACGAGGGCTTTTCGGGCGGCGAGAAAAAGCGCAACGAAATCGTGCAGATGAAAATGCTGAAGCCGTCGCTGGCGATGCTGGATGAGATCGACAGCGGATTGGACGTCGACGCCTTGAAAATCGTGGCCGACGCCGTGACGCAGATGCAGCAGGAAACAGGTTTAGGCATGATCGTCGTTTCGCATTACGAACGATTCTATCAGTTATTAAAGCCGACGCACGCGCACGTGCTGATCAACGGCCGGATCGTCATGGAAGGCGATGAAACGCTGGTTCAGAAAATTGATCAGGATGGCTACGACTGGCTGTATCAACAGCTGGATCTGCAGCCTGCCAAAGAAGAAGTGAAGCTGACCTTCACCCTGGGCAGCTGCGCCGCCAGCGCAAGGGGCCGCAAGCATGGCTGAAACAGTGCTGACCCTGCATGAAAGTCCGGTCAGCCCCGTCGTTTTACAGGAAACATTGCGCGAGCTTGTCATCGACGCTTCCGCGCCGCTGACGCTGACCTTGACCGCGCCTGCGCAAACGGCCTGCTCCCTGGTCGTCCGGATTCGCCGGGCCGAGGCTCTGACGATTCAGGTGCGGGCGGAAGCGGCCAGCCAGCTCACGCTCTTGTATTGGAATGAGAGCAGCACTCCGATCACGATTCGCGAAAGCAACGAAATTTACCGTGACGCCCGCTTCAAAGCGGCGTATGTGCAGCTGAATCCGGGCACGGTTGATCATCAGTCCAAGACCCTGTTGAAGGAAAGCGGGGCCGAGGCTTTGGTTCAGTCGGCGGTGATCGCACAGACTCAGAAGCAGTTTGTCGTCGATCTCATTCACCAGGCCGGACAGACGACAGGAATCATTGAGAATTACAGCATTGTCCTGCAGGGCGGACGCTACCGCATGGAAGCGACCGGCAAGATCGAAAAGGGCGCCCGCGGTGCCAAGAGTCATCAGACCAGCCGCGCGCTGACCTTTGACGCCCAGCAGACCGCGACGATTCTGCCGAAGTTATTGATCGACGAAAATGACGTGGAAGCCAGCCATGCGACGACGATCGGACAAATGGATGAAAACCAGATGTATTATTTACAGAGTCGCGGCTTGAGTGAAGACGAAGCGATCCGCCTGGTCACGATCGGCTATCTGCTGCCGATCGCCCGGATCAGCGACGATCCAAAGCTTCAGGAAGCCCTGGCTCAGGAAATTGAAACGAAGGTGAATGAAGTATGTTTGACGTCCTCAAAATAAGACAGGATTTTCCAATGCTTCACAACCGCACGATGCAGTCGCATCCGTTAGTTTATCTGGATAACGCCGCGACGACGTTCAAGCCGCAGTGTGTGATCGACGCCGTCGTGCGGTATTACACCGAGCAGACGACCAACGTTCACCGCGGTGATTATGAAATTTCCTATCAGGTATCGGAAGCCTATGAGAAAACCCGCGAAGACGTGGCGCGGTTTATCCATGCCGAGCCGAAGGAAATCGTCTTTACGGCCGGGGCCAGCGCGTCGCTGAATCTGGTGGCGTATGGCTACGGACGGAAGTATTTAAAGCCGGGCGACGTGATTCTGTCGACGGAGGCGGAACACGCGTCCAACATCCTGCCGTGGTTTAAAGTTGTGGAGGAAACCGGCGCGAAGCTTGAATACATTCCCCTGACGGAGGATGGCCGGCTGACGCTGGAGAACTTCCGCAAGGCGATGCATGAGCAGGTGAAGATCGTCGCTGTCGCGGATATCACCAATGTGCTGGGCTATGTCGCGCCGATCGAGGAAATGACGCGGATTGCCCATGAACACGGAGCGATCGTCGTCTGCGATGGGGCGCAGTCCGTGCCGCACACGCCGACGGATGTGAAGGCCTTGGACGTAGATTTCCTGGCGTTCAGCGCGCATAAGATGTGCGGCCCGACCGGCATCGGCGTGCTGTATGGCAAATTTGAGCTGCTGCAGAAAACCGATCCGTTCATGCTCGGCGGCGGCAGCAACGCCCGCTTTGACATGTGCGGCAACATCCTGTTAAAGGACGCGCCGTATAAATTTGAAGCCGGGACGCCGAATATCGAAGGGGTGCTCGGCCTGCAACAGGCCGTGCGCTATCTCGAAAACATCGGGATGGACAGGATTGAAGCCTACGAGCATGAGCTCAAGGCCTACGCGATTGAAAAATTGAAAAAACTGGATAACCTGATTCTGTATAATCCAACCTCACCGACCGGCATCATCGCCTTCAATGTGAAGAATGTGTTCGCTCAGGATGCGGCCGGATATCTGAATTCCAAGGGGATCGCTGTACGCTCCGGCAATCATTGCGCTAAAATTCTGCTCAATGTGCTGAAGACCTCGGAAACGATCCGCGCCAGTTTGTATTTCTATAACACGAAGGAGGACGTCGACCGGTTTGTCCAGGCGTGCAGCGAAATTACGCTGGAAAACTGCGTCGGACTGTTCTTCTGACCGAAAGGAGGAAGTTTATGTCCAGTTTGCTGGAGGATCCGATGGTCCTGCGCGAGATCATCATGGATCACTATCAATATCCGCACAATCATAAGCTGACGGACGATGCGGGCTACCATCAGGTGCATATGGCTTCGGAATCCTGCATCGACGATATTACGGTTCAATCCAAAATCAATCCTGCGGGCAGCATCGAAGACGTGCGCTTCGACGGGGTCGCCTGCACGATTTCAACGTCGTCGACCTCGATCATGACAGAGCTGTTAAAAGGCAAAAGCGTCGCCGAAGCCAAAGCGATCATCGACGAGTATTTCGCGATGATCGAGGAACAGCCGTATGATCCGGAGCGGCTGCAGGAGGCGGTTGCCTTCAAGAATGTCAGCAAGCAGGCCAACCGGATTAAATGCGCGACGATCGGTTGGAAAGCGATGAAGGAAATGATCGAAGAATGGGAGAAAAATCAATGAGCCGCGAACAAGAAACAGTCCTGAAAACGCAGGACGATTACCAATACGGCTTTCACGATGAGGACGTCAGCGTCTTCAAAACAAAAAAGGGCCTGACCCGGGAAACAGTGATCGAGATCTCGAAGATCAAAAAGGAACCGCAGTGGATGCTGGATTTCCGTCTGAAAGCCTATGACGCGTTCGTCAAGATGCCGATCCAGGATTGGGGTCCTGACTTAAGCACGTTGAATTTTGACGATTACACCTACTATATCCGTCCGAGCAACAAGAAGGAAACGGATTGGGACGAGGTGCCGGAGACGATCAAGGACACCTTTGACCGGCTGGGCATCCCGGAGGCGGAACAGAAGTTCTTAGCCGGTGTCAACACCCAGTATGAATCAGAAACGGTTTATCACAACATGCTGAAGGAAGTCGAGGAGAAGGGCGTTATTTTCCTGGATACCGACTCCGCTCTGCAGCAGGTTCCGGAACTGGTGAAGGAATACTTCGCAACGGTTGTGCCGTATACCGACAACAAGTTCGCCGCGCTCAACAGCGCCGTGTGGTCGGGCGGTTCGTTCATCTATGTCCCGAAAGGGGTAAAGCTGGAAAAACCGCTGCAGTCCTATTTCCGCATCAATTCGGAACAGATGGGCCAGTTTGAACGGACGCTGATCATCGTCGATGAGGGCGCGGACGTCCATTACGTCGAAGGCTGTACGGCGCCGACGTATTCCAAGGACTCGCTGCATGCCGCGGTGGTTGAGATCATCATCAAGGAAGGCGGCAAGTGCCGGTATTCGACCGTTCAAAACTGGTCGGACAACATCATCAACCTCGTTACCAAGCGCGCCAAGGTCGATGCGCACGGGGCAATGGAGTGGATCGACGGCAACATCGGGTCGCAGACGAATATGAAATATCCGGCCTGTCTGTTAGTCGGCGAATATGCCCGCGGCATGTGCATTTCGATCGCCGTGGCATCCCGTCATCAGGTTCAGGATGCAGGAGCCAAGATGATTCATCTGGCGCCGCATACTTCCAGTACGATCATCTCCAAGTCGGTTTCCCGGCTGGGCGGCGAGGTCAATTACCGCGGTCTGGTCCAGCATGGGCCGAAAGCGGAATACGCCCGTTCGAAGGTGGAATGTGATACGCTGATTCTGGACGAGCAGTCCCGCAGCGACACGATTCCGACGAACGTGTCGTCCTCGCGGACTTCGACGATCGAACATGAAGCGACAGTCTCGAAGATTTCCGAGGAACAGCTGTTCTATCTGATGTCGCGCGGACTGACGAAATCGCAGGCGACAGAAATGATCATCATGGGCTTTCTGGAGCCATTTACCCGCGAGCTGCCGATGGAATACGCGGTCGAGCTGAACCAGCTGCTGAAGCTGGATATGGAGGGCAGCGTTGGATAAAAAAGCACTGCGGAAGCTGGCGCAGATGAAGCGGCATGAGCTGCCGCCGCTGCTTAAAGCGCAGTTTGATGAAAATATCCGGTCGCAGCTCATGAAGGTGCAGGAACCGTATCAGAAGATCGGAATGTATATTTCGATCAATGATGAAGCGGATACCCGCCGGATCCTGCAGCATCTGCTCGATCAGGGTAAACAGATCGCCGTTCCCAAGTGCGTCGTGCGCGAAGGGCGGAACACGCTGGATTTCTATTGGATCGAAGGGTTGGAGGATTGCATTCCTTCCCGTTTCGAGCTGTTGGAACCGGTGGCGCAGCCCTCCCGCAAAGCGGCGTTGTCCGAGCTGGAGCTGATGATCGTCCCGGTCGTCGGATTCGATTGGCGCAAGAACCGGATCGGTTACGGCAAAGGGTATTATGACTCGGTGCTGGATACCTTTCCCGGCTTGAAGGTCGGACTGGCCTACACAATGCAGCGCGTGGCTGATTTTGAGCCGGAGGCTTTCGATGTTCCGCTGGATATGATCATCACGGAGCAGGGCTCCTTGTAAACAAAGATCTCTTAAAATGAGAAATAACGATGAAAACCGGGGTGAACGCTCCGGTTTTTGATTTTTTTGGCCGAATCTTAGAAAGGTTTCGCCGCCGATAAGCAATCCATCGGACAGGAAATCAAGAAGTCCGGTATTGAACTAGCGGGAACAGATCATCCCCAAGCTTATGGACATCATGGCGAACCCTTATCTTAACATGGACGTTATCAAAAGTTATTCAGTATCCCGCCCCGCAATCTTCTCATAAAATTTTTGGCTGCCGGATCTGTAAGCAAAATTGGATCTGCTTCTCTTGTATTTGGATTCATCGTGATCCAATTTTAATTATCGAGATAATGTCGAAAATATCGATTACGAAGTGGCACAGACTGTCCCTTTGCGTGAAGCTTGTTTAAATTTAGTCACGGATGTGGTTTATATAGTGTATCAATCCCTTTCTATTCTTTAATATAAAAAGAAGCTTTCGCTTCTCATTTCTGATTTAATTGTTCCAGGCATGTCTGCCGGGCTTGGCTGGAGGATGTAAACGCAACGTCCTTTTCAAATAGATAAGTGATGAAATGATTCCAGTCCGTAACCGGGAAGGAATCCGGGTCAATCTGCGTCAGGATCTCGGCAATTACGGAGTAATTATCCTGCGCTTTTAAATCGGAAATGAATAAACCGCACTGATCGGCGACCTGATCAATTAGGGCCATAATCCTTCTCACTCCTTTATCGTTTCAGTAAAGTGTACTTTAATAAAACACCCAACGAACCACTCTATTCTCTATTTTAATGGGTAGAACGGTTCCTGTCAAAACCTATTTGGGTTTTCCTGGTAATTTTTTCAGCTTGTTCTGATTGTGTCAAAAAGGTACACCTTTTTAAAACAGAAGGATGACTTAAATGGAGAGAAATATTACCATCTCCATTTTTTCTGTGTCTATGATGTAATGAATTCATGGAGGAGGAAGTTATGTCACAGACCGTTTACGGATATATCCGCGTTTCATCAAAGGATCAGAATATCGAACGTCAGAGGAAGGAGCTGATCGCCTATGGCGTCGCGCCGCGGCGGATTTATATGGATAAGCTCAGCGGAAAGGATTTTAACCGTCCCGGTTATCAGAAGCTGACGCGCCGTAAAGTCAAACCTGGCGATCTGATCGTCGTTCAGAGCCTGGATCGGTTAGGCCGCAATTATGAAGAAATTCTTGAAGAATGGAAATGGATTACGCGTACCCGCAAAGTCCATATCAAAATTCTGGATATGCCGATTCTGGACACCAGCGTCGATCAGGATCTGGTCGGCACGCTCATCTGCAATCTCGTGCTGGAGCTGCTTTCATTTGTCGCGGAGAACGAGCGCAAGATGATCCGCCAGCGCCAGGCTGAGGGCATCCGGATCGCCAAGGAAAAGGGTGTGCATTTAGGCCGTCCGCAGCTGGCGGTGCCGCCGGAGTTCATGCCGCTGTATCAACAATGGCGGCAGAAAAGCCGGCCATCCAAGGAGCTAATTGCCCAAAGCGGAATGTCATATCAGAAATTCTACCGCACCTGCCGGAAACTCCGCCAGCGGGAAACGAATGCCAGCCGTTAAACCGGGGCGCTGCATTCTTTTTATCGTCCGCCAAACTCTGCCGGCTTTTTCCGAACTTCCGTTTTCGCGGCGCTTAAATTATGATATGATAAAGGACAGAATTCGGAGGTGACGGCGCATGCGGATCGCGAAAGTTTGGATTGAACATCCGGTTTTACAGCTCGATCAGGTGTTTTCTTATGACGCGCTGCAGCTGCCGGCTGAAAAGGGCAAGCGGGTGAGTGTCGATTTCAACGGCCGTCAGATCGTCGGGTTTGTCGATGCGGTGACGGAGGTGGACGACGGTCAGCCGGAGACTCAGGTTAACGGCCGCCCTTTGAAGCCGCTTTTGTCCGTGCTCGATGAGAACGCGCTGATCACGCCGGAATTGTTTGAGCTGGCTAAATGGATGGCGGAGGATACGCTTTCCCCGGTGATTTCCTGTTTTCAGGCGATGCTGCCGAGCAAGCTCAAGCCGAAAAGCTCGAACCAGAAAATTAAAATGGAACAGATCGCCGTGTATGTGGGCGAGCATCCGCTCTTAACGCCCCGGCAGAAGGAAGTGCTGGGCTGGCTGCGGACGGAAGGCCCGACGGTTTTGGCGCAATGGCGCAAACAGTCGCCGGCGATCACCCGCACGCTGGAAAAGCTGGGCTGCGTCCGGCTGGACAGCCGGACGGTAAAAGCGCGGGAAGAACAGGTCGGTCAGGCGGAAGCCTTTCTGCCGCTGAACGCGGATCAGAAGCGGGTCGTGCAGGAAATTCAAACGAGCACCCAAGACGTGATTCTGCTTCACGGGGTGACCGGCAGCGGAAAGACGGAGGTCTATCTGCATCTGGCTCGTCAGGTGCTTGATGCGGGCCAACAGGTGTTAATCCTAGTGCCGGAAATCTCGCTGACCCCACAGATGGTAGCGCGCGTCAAAGGCCGCTTCCAGAACGATGTGGCGATTTATCACTCCGCGCTGAACAATCAACAGAAATACGAACAATACTGCCGGGTATTTGAAAAGCAGGCTTCGATTGTCGTCGGCACCCGCTCGGCGGTGTTTATGCCGTTTGATCATCTCGGCCTGATCATTCTGGACGAGGAGCACGATTCCAGCTATAAGCAGGATTCCCTGCCGCAGTACCATTGCCGCGATATCGCCATTCACCGCGCGCGTCATTTCGGATGCAAGGTGATCCTGGGCAGCGCGACGCCGTCGCTGGAATCCTACGCCCGGGCGCTAAAAGGGGTGTACGGTCTGGCTGAGCTGAAAGAACGGGTTAACCGGCAGCTGCCGGTCTGCACAGTGGTCGATATGAAGAATCAGAACCGCGCGCAGTCGGGAATTCTGAGCGATGTGCTGCGCCAGAAAATCGCGGATCGGATCAAGCGGGGCGAGCAGGCGATCCTGTTATTGAACCGGCGCGGATACAGTCCGCTGATCAAATGCGGCCAGTGCGGCGAAACTCTGCAGTGCCCGCATTGCGACGTGGCCCTTTCCTATCATAAATCGATTCAGAAGATGAAGTGCCATCTGTGCGGCTCGGAGTTTCCGTTGGTCACAGTCTGTCCGAAATGCGGATCGCGGACGTTTGCGGCGCCGGGCTACGGCACGCAGAAGCTGGAGGAAGAAGTCGCGCGGCTGTTTCCGCAGGCCCGCGTGCTGCGCATGGACGCCGATACGACATCGCGCAAGGAAGCGCATCAGAAGCTGCTTGAACAATTCGGCCGGCATGAAGCGGATATCCTGGTCGGCACGCAGATGATCGCCAAAGGGCTGGATTTTCCGCAGGTCACGCTGGTCGGCATCCTCAACGCCGACGCCGGTACGGCCCGGCCGGACTTTCGCAGCGTGGAGATGACGTTCGATTTGATCATGCAGGCGGCCGGGCGCAGCGGCCGTTCCCAGACGCCCGGGGAGGTTGTCATCCAGGCGTTTGATCCAAATCATTTCGCGGTTGTCGCTGGCAGCCGGCAGGATTATCAAAGCTTTTTCTATCAGGAGATGCAGTATCGGCATTTAGGCGGCTATCCGCCGTATACCTACCTGATCGCGCTGACCTTCTCCGACGTCCGGCCGGACCGTCCGAAGCAATCGGCGCAGGACGTGGCGCAGGCGCTGCGGCAATCCAGTCTGTTTAAGGTGCTGGGGCCGAGCGATCTGTTTAAGCTGCAGGACCGCTACCGCAGCCGTCTGGTGCTGAAAGGCAAGAATCTGGATCAGATGAAGGCCGCGCTGGCGCAGGTTCTCCAGGAATACCGCAGGCAGCGCTCTCAGGCCCATTTAAGCATCGACGTCAATCCGCTGATTCTCGAGTAGCGGATTTCATTCATTCCGTTTCCTCTTTAGGGAACCGCCCGCTCTGTCTCAGCCGGCGGTTCCGCAGGAGGATCAAGTATAAACAAGCAAAGGAGCAGGCTGATGAACACAACAAGAAAAAGAGCGTGGCAGGGGCTGAACGCGATCCTCAATGAAGGCCAGTATGCCAATCTGTGGCTGCGCCAGCACGGCCAGACGCTCAGTGAGGAAGAAAAACGCTGGGTGACCGCCGTGATCTACGGCGTGCTGCGCCATCGTGAACCGCTGCGCTGGCAATGGCGGGATTTAGTGCGCAACGTGCCGGAACCCAGCATCGCGGTCTTGCTCGACATGAGCGTGTACCAGCTTTTTTATCTCAATAAAGGCGCTGAGTACGCCATCGTCAACGACGCGGTCGAACTGTGTCCGCGAAGCAAAAAAGGTCTGGTCAACGCCGTTTTGCGCCAGCTGCTGCGGCGCGGACCCAAACCGCTGCCGGAGCCGGAATCCATCGCGGATCTGGCGTTAGTGACCAGTCACCCGCAGTGGCTGCTGCAGCTGTGGAAAGCCCACTATGGCGAAGAAAAAATGCGCCGAATCGCGCTGGCGGACTTGGAAGAAGCGGCGGTCAGCGTGCGGATCAATCCGCTGAAATTAAGCCGGGAAGCGCTGGCGCAGCGGCCGGACTGGGCGCTGGAGTCCAACGGCTGGACGATCCGCACCGCGGGCAATCCGGTCAGCGATCCCTGGCTGAAGGAAGGGAAAATCGTCATTCAGGATCGTTCCAGCCAACAAGTCGCGCTGATGCTCGATCCCAAACCGAACGACACGGTTTTTGACGCCTGCAGCGCGCCGGGCACCAAGACGACGCAGCTGGCGGCGATGATGAACAACGAAGGCTCGATTCTGGCCTGCGATCTGCATGCCCATCGGCTGGCGTTAGTCGAGGAAGCGGCGCAGCGCTGCGGTGCGACGATCATTCAGACCCGGACGCTCGATGCCGCGCAGGCGGACCAGCAGCTGGCCGGGCGGCAGTTTGACCGTGTGCTGCTGGACGTGCCATGCAGCGGTTTGGGGGTATTGCGGCATAAGCCGGAAATTCTGCTGCGGCTGACGCCGGACTCGCTGGACGAGATCGTCGCGCTGCAGGCTGCGATCCTGACCCATTGCGCGCCGCTGTGCAAACCGGGCGGGACGCTGGTTTACAGCACCTGCACGCTCAACCGCAAGGAAAACGACAAGCAGGTCGCCGCATTTTTGCTTCAGCATCCGGAATTTGAGCTGATGGCGGAACAAACGATCTTCCCGGATGAAGGCGCGCAGGATGGCTTTTATATCGCGAAAATGACCCGCCGCGGTTAAAACTATGATAGAATAAAGGACGGTGATAGAATGAAAACAATTTATGATTACAGTTATTCCGGACTTGAGGAACTCGTCCTCAGCCGGGGATGGAAAAAATACCGGGCCGATCAGATTTTTCAATGGCTGTACCGCAAGCATGCGACGTCCTTCGATCAGATGACCGATTTGAGCAAGGAGATGATCGCGGCGCTGAAGGAACAGTTCTGCATCAATCCGATCCAGCTTGTTGAAAAGCAGGTGTCGCGCGACGGCACAGTCAAGTTTTTGTTTGAACTGGGCGACGGGGCGTTGGTTGAGTGCGTCTTGATGACCTACAATTACGGCCGCTCCTTATGCGTAACCTCGCAGATCGGCTGCAACATGGGCTGCACGTTCTGCGCCAGCGGTCTGCTGAAAAAACAGCGGGATCTGACCAGCGGCGAAATGGTCGCGCAGGTCATGACTGTGCAGCTGGAGCTGGACAAGGAAGAAGACCGGATTTCGCATGTCGTCGTCATGGGCACAGGCGAACCGTTTGACAATTATGACAACGTGCTGAATTTCTGCAACACGATCAACCATGACAAGGGCCTGGCGATCGGCGCCCGCCACATCACGATTTCGACCAGCGGGCTGATTCCGAGCATCGACCGGTTTGCGGCCGAGCATAAACAGTACAACCTGGCGATTTCGCTGCACGCCCCGACCGATGAGCTGCGCAGCCGGATCATGCCGGTCAACAAGGCTTATCCGTTAGGCCCGCTCATGGCCTGTCTGCGCCGCTATTCGGTGGAGAACAACCGCCGCCTGACGTTTGAATACATCCTGCTTCAAGGCGTTAACGACACCAACGAGATGGCGGTGAAGCTGGCAGCCCTGATCCGCGGCATGAACGCCTACGTCAATCTGATTCCCTACAATCAAGTCGATGAAAACGGCTATAAGAGTACGGATTACAAATCTGCGATGCGCTTTTACGACGTGCTGATGAAGCAGGGCGTGAAAGCGACGCTGCGCCAGGAGCACGGCAACGACATCGACGCTGCGTGCGGGCAGCTGCGCGCCAAGCATGAAAGGATGCGCGGGCAATGAAGTGCTTCGGCGCTACCGATACCGGCTTAGTCCGCGCGAACAATCAGGACAGCTATGTCATCGCCTCCAATGAGGTAGGCGATGTTTTCGCTTTGGTCTGCGACGGCATCGGCGGGGGCAATTCCGGCGACGTGGCGTCCCAGACCGCGATCCAGTATTTCAGCGAGGTGTTCAGCGCGAACAAAGGCTTCAAGGATGAGGAGGAAGCTCTGACCTGGCTGCGCTATCAGATCCGCAAGGCCAACGACACCGTGTTCACGCTTTCGACAACCCGCCGGGAATATCAGGGAATGGGCACAACTCTGGTCGGGGTGCTGCTGATCCCGCAGGGCAGCTACGTGATCAACGTCGGCGACAGCCGCGCCTACGCTTCGTTTCAGGACGGCAGCTTCCGCTGCCTGACGCAGGATCACACGCTGGTTCAGGATATGGTCAACCATGGCGAGCTGAGCGAGGAAGAAATGATGAATCATCCGAAGCGGAATATGCTGACCAACGCCCTGGGCATCTGGTCCAACATCCGCATCGATCTGACGCGGATTGACGATCCGGCGGATACGTTTTTATTATGCTCCGACGGACTGCACGGTTATGTGCCCGACAGTGTGATCGCCAAGGTCATGCTCGACAGCCGCCAGACGCTGCAGGCCAAAAGCAAGCAGCTGATGAATCTGGCGTTGCTGCAGGGCGGCTACGACAACATCACGATCATCCTGATCCAGAAGGAAGCGGGGGATAAGCGATGAACAAAATGATTGCCAAGCGCTATATGGTCGTCAAGCACATCGGTCAGGGCGGAATGGCGGACGTCTATGTCGCCGTCGACACGCTGCTCAACCGGGAAGTCGCGGTAAAGGTGCTGCGCGGGGAATTAAGCAACGATCCCGTCGCGCTGCTGCGGTTTCAGCGGGAAGCCAACGCCTCCACGGCGCTCTCGCATCCCAACATCGTCGACATTTACGACGTCGGCGAGGAAAACGGCTACCATTACATCGTGATGGAATACGTCCGCGGCAAGGATCTGAAACAGCTGATCGCCCAGCGCGGCGCTTTGTGCAAGGAAGAAGCCGTGGCGATTATGAAGCAGTTGGTCAGCGCGGTTGCCGAAGCGCACCGCTGCAATATCATTCACCGCGATATCAAGCCGCAGAACGTGCTGATCAAAGACGACGGCACACTCAAGGTCGTTGACTTCGGCATCGCGCTGGCGCAGGACGCGCTGCAGCTGACGCAGTCGGATTCGGTCATGGGGTCGGTTCACTATCTTGCCCCGGAGGTGGCGCGCGGGGAAGCCGCAACACGCCAGAGCGATATTTATTCCTTAGGCATTGTGTTCTACGAGCTGCTTTCCGGCGAGGTGCCGTTCCATGGCGAACAGGCCGTACAGATCGCGATGAAGCACATGCGCGAGGAAATCCCCTCGATCCGCAAGCTCAATCCGCAGCTACCTCAGGCCGTTGAAAACGTGATCCTGCGGGCGACCGCGAAAAATAAGAATTTCCGCTATCCCAGCTGTGAGGTCATGCTTCAGGATTTAACAACCTGCCTGTCCCCGCAGCGCGCTGATGAGCCGCGCGTCGTGTTCAAAACGCCGAGCGAGGGCAACAAGACGATCGCCATCGACACGGCCCGGCGCAAGGAGAGCGGTTCCTCACATCCCTCGGCCAAGCCGAACAAAAAGAAAAAGAAACGGAAGAAGAAAAGCAACGCCTGGGTGGGCCTGCTGATCACCGGGTTAGTCGTTCTGTCAATCGCGGCGGTGGTCTTTATCCTCGCGCTGACCGGCAACTGGGGCGGCAAAAGCCAGCTGGTCGAAGTGCCGCCGTTGATCAACCTGACGGTCGAGCAGGCAGCTTCCACGCTCAGCGACGCCGGGCTGGAGCTGAACCGCGCTGAGATCAGCTACGCGTTAACCGACGACGTGGAGAAAGACCGGATCTATGAAAGCGATCCGGCCGCGGGTACGGCACTGACGGGCGGCAGTCAGGTGAAGATCAAGGTATCGCTGGGCCGCTATGTCGTCGTTGAAAATTATGTCGGAATGAAGATCAGCGAAGCCCGTGAAAAGCTCGAGGGTTCCAATATCCGCATTCAGACAAGCCAGGAAGCCAGCGACAGCGCGCCGGGCACGATCCTGCGTCAGGAACTGCTCGATCCGCAGACCAAGATCGATCCGCAGAAAACCAACACGATCCGGTTTGTGATCGCCGCGTATCCGACCTTCCAGATCGACTGGTCGATCAAAGGCATGGACGTCTTTGAGGCCCAGTCGCTGTTGGAAAGCCAGGGTGGGGAAGTCATGCTTTCCGTGCTGGATACCAGCGGCATGAGCGAGGAAGAAGCCGCGAATCTGCCGCGGGGCGTCGTGATCAACTGTTCACCGGGTTTCGGCACGTTGTACGAACAAAATGAAGACAGCTATATTACCTTATATTATTATTAAAGCATCCATCGGAACGATTAGAAAAGGAGCGTTATGATCGGAAGAATAATCAGAATTATTTCCAACCAGTATCTGGTTGCGGACGAGGAAGGCCGCCGCGTGGCGTGCGTGGCGATGGGCAAGGTCCGGCGGCAGGACAAACCGCGCGTGGGCGATTGGGTTGAATATACGGATTTCGGCGATCAGACCGGAATCGAGCGGATTCGTCCGCGGATGAACTCCCTGATCCGTCCGCCGGTTGCCAATGTCGATCAGGCGCTGATCGTCATGTCCGCGAAGGATCCGGATTTTTCCTGCACGCTCGTCGACCGGATTCTGTTTCTGATCGTCAACGCTTCGATCAAGCCGGTGCTGTGTATCACCAAGATGGATTTAGTTCAGCCGGACGACCCCGTTCACGGCTGGATTGAGGATTACCGCCAGAGCGGATATGAAGTTGTGCTCAGCGGCCGGGAAGAGCTTGATGAAAACCTGGCCGGGGTGCTGCGGGGCAAGGTGACGGTGCTGACCGGCCAGAGCGGCGTCGGCAAGTCTTCCTTATTGAATAAGCTGAACCCTGAGTTTCAGCTGCAGACTCAGGAGATTTCCAAAGCGCTGGGCCGCGGCAAGCATACGACCCGGCATGTCGAGCTGCACGAGGTGGCCGGCGGCTGGGTGGCCGATACGCCGGGCTTTTCCTCGCTGGATTTCAGCCGCATGACGCCGACCGAGCTGGCGCAGAGCGTCCCGGACTTCGCGCCGTATTTAGGCCGGTGCCGGTTCCGCGACTGCATTCATCAAAACGAACCTGGCTGTGCGATCAAGCAGGCCGTGGAAGACCGGCAGGTCTCCCGGATCCGCTATGCGGACTATTTGGATTGTCTGACCCTGGTGCAGGGCCGAAAGGAGAAATATTGATGACGATCATATCCCCCTCGATTTTATCGCTGGATTTTTCCCAGCTGAATTCCCAGATGGACGCGGTCAACGCCTCCCGCGCCCAGTGGCTGCATTATGATGTGATGGACGGCCATTTTGTGCCGAACCTGACGTTTGGCCCGGACATTCTCAAGGCGTTCCGCAAGCTGACCGACCGCCAGCTGGACGTGCATCTGATGATCAGCGATCCGCGGAAGTATGCGCCGGTCTTTGCCCAGGCGGGAGCGCAGTGGATCACGTTTCACTACGAAGCGATGAACGATGCCCAGGACTGTCGCGCGCTGGCCAAGGAGCTGCGAGCGCTGGGCGTGAAGCCGGGCATTTCGATCAAGCCGCAAACGCCGGTGTCCGTGCTGGAAGCGTTGTGGCAGGATTTCGATCTGGTGCTGGTGATGTCGGTGGAACCAGGCTTCGGCGGGCAGCAGTTTGATCCGTCGGCGCTGGATAAAATTACCGTGCTGCGCCAGTGGGCGCAGGCGGCCGGCGCTGATCTGCGGATCGAGGTCGACGGCGGGATCAATGCCGAAACCGGGAAGCTGTGCCGTGAGGCCGGCGCGGATGTGCTGGTCGCCGGCAGCTATATCTTTAAAAACAACATTGTGGAAGCCGTTGATTCGTTATGTTAAAACCGTGCACGATCGTGCTGGGGCTGGCGCAGGACTGTGCGCTGGCTGAAGGAGATCTGATCGGCGCGGACCGCGGGGCGCTGATCTGCGCTCAAGCACACCGGCGAATGGTGATGGCGATCGGCGATTTTGACTCGGTCACTCCGCCGCAAAAGGAACTGATCCGGCAATATGCCGATCAGATGCAGGTGCTGCCGGCGATGAAGGATGAAACCGACGCGCTGTCGGCGCTGCGCTGGGCTGCCGGTCAAGGCTATAATCCGATGGTTCTGATCGGCGGGATTGGCGGAAGGCAGGATCATCAGCTGGCCAATCTGCTTCTGGTCATGCATCAGAAGCTGCCGGTCATCCTGCGGGAGAAAAACAATGAATTGTTCTGTCTGGATCCGGGCCGGCATGTGTTTCATCCCGATGCCCGCCGCTTTATTTCCTTTTTCGCGGTGGAGCCGGCCGTGCTGACGCTGGAAGGGTTTCTATATCCGCTCGATCATTATGTGATGGACCGCGGCGACACGATCGGCATCTCGAATGAAATCGCGGCGGACGAAGCGGTGCTGACGCTGGATCAGGGCCGGGTGCTTGTCGTCCGCAGCCGCGACGACGGCGAATAATCCAATTTTCAGCGAAGGAAAGCCGCACAGACGCACGTTTGAAAACAAAATTACCAACCAGCCTTATTTCCTCAACGGGGAGTAAGGCTTTGTCTTTAAAAGGAGAGATCAGCGTGGATTCTTTAACGATGCAGAATTTAAACCGGGCGACGATGGAATACCTGATGCAGAATTTATCGGCAGGGATGTCGTTAGTGGAAGTAAGAAACTTATGCGAGCGGTTTATGCTGGAAAACGGGGCCGATTCCTTTTGGTACTATGATGTCGGGGCGTTTGTTTTTTCCGGGGAGGAAACGACCCTCTCAATTTCCGGGAAAGACTATACAACCGCGGACCGGCGGATTTGCGAGAATGATCTTCTGACCGTAGATCTGAGCCCGCAGGTTCAGCGGATCTGGGGCGATTACGCAAGAACGATTGTGATCGAAGCCGGGAAGGTGGTCGTTCATCCAGAGGATATCCGCCATCCGGAATGGAAGCGGGGACTGCGCATGGAAGATCATTTGCATCATGTTTTGACGGAGGCTGCAACGGAAGCCATGACGTTTGAGGAGTTATATTTTTTCATGAATGAAGAAATCACAAAGCAAGGCTTTGTGAACCTGGATTATCTGGGAAATCTGGGCCATTCGATCGTTCAGGATAAACAAGATCGGATCTACATTGAAAAAGGGAATGGCACGAAATTGTCGGACGTTAAAATGTTTACCTTTGAACCCCATATTTGTCTGCCGGGTTCGCTTTATGGCTTTAAGCAGGAAGACATCTATTATTTTGAAAAGGGCAAGCTGAAGCGCTTGTAAGGATAGTCGGATTGAGGAGGCAGCTCCTTTTCAGCTTGATCAAGATCAATGGCCTAACTGTAGGAATCAAGATCGTGAGTCCGTTGGCGGAATGCCGCCGGTGAGGTATAATGAAGAAAAGGAGTAAAAAATCAAGTCTTCCTTGATCGGAAAGCTTTGATTTTGAACATGACGATGAAAACTTGTATCTGTATTGCCGGAATGCCGGCCAGCGGAAAAACCACGGCGGCGCTCCGGCTCAGCGAAAAGCTGGGGATCGCGATGTTGTCCAAGGATGAGATCAAAGAGAAGCTGTTCGACCGGATTGGTTTTCAAAGCCGTCAGGAAAAGGTTCAGCTTGGTCTGGCGGCGATGGAAATTCTTTATTATGCGGCGGAGCGTTGTTTAGCGGCCGGTCAGTCGGTGATCCTGGAGAATAATTTTGAGGATCTTTCCCGGCCGGGCCTGCAGGCATTGCAGGAGCGGACCAGCTGCCGGATGATCACAATTCTGTTCGATGGGGAAACCCGGGCGGTTTATGAGCGGTTTGTCAAGCGCGATCAATCGCCGACCCGGCACCGCGGCCATGTCGTGAACGACCGGTATCCGGAAGTCGGAGCCCCGGCAGAAGTGAAGACGCTGAGCTTTGATGCTTTTGAACAAAGTATCGAGCAGCGCGGATACCGGCGCTTTTCAATCGGCACGCTGATCCCGGTCGACTGCACGGATCCGGCCCGCATCGACGTGGAAAGGCTGGCGCAACAAATCCGGGAGCGGATGGACGCATGATTATGATCGAAGCCACTACCGGGTTTGCGGACCGGCTGGCAAAGCTGAAACGCCGGGTGTGGCAGGAAACCTATACAGGAATTTATCCAGCGGCAAAACTCCTGGAGTTTGACGAAGCGCGGTACGCGGAAAAATTCCGGCGGTTGATCGCGGATCCGGCAAATCAGGTTGTGCTGCTTCGCGAGGATGGGCAGGACGCCGGCTATTTTGTGCTGGGAAAATCCCGTCCGGGATGGAGCGAACTGCCGATCAGCGTCAACGCCCTCTATTTGATATCGGATTTTCAACATCGCGGGCTGGGACGGCAGGTCTGGCAGGAAATTGAACGCCGGGTAAAGCAGGCGGGATTCACGGCCTTTGGCTGCCGCTGCAATGAGCACAACGAACGCGCGCTGGCATTTTACCGCCGGCAGGGCGGTGTGGAAATCGCGCGGGAAAGCGGGCATGCGGATTGTTCGGAAGATCAGATCTCCCTGCTTTTTCATGTTGAATAAATCAGAAGGAGGAAGGATCCGGGCAACCGTCGGTTGCCTTTTTGTTTTGTCGGTTTCCGGACTGGAAATGCCATTTTGATCGTGCTACACTGGTCTCTGTCGAAAGGAGGGGGCGATCGTGAAATTAGCGGAAAATATTCAGCGGCTGCGCAAAGCGGCAGGCTGGACACAGGAACAGCTGGCTCAAAAATGCGCGGTTTCCCGGCAGGCGGTGTCAAAATGGGAGGCCGGACAATCAGTTCCCAGTCTGGATAAACTGCGTCAGTTAGCGAATAGCTTTGGGATTTCAGTCGACGAGCTCGTCCAGGACGACCCTGAACCGGAGGAGACGCCTCAAACCGAATCGCCTTCACTGGTCGAGTTGGATCAGGCGCGCCAAACCCGGACGCGCCGCCATGGCTGGACTGCGGCAGCCATCGTATGCCTGATTGTGGCGGTCGGAATTCTTGCGCTTCAGATTGTGACGTACACGATCGTCCGCGCCCGAGGCTGGGAATACATTGCGGACTGGATTTCACCGTTGTTAAATTTAATGATGGTTCTGGCGTTGACCTTATCCGGCAGTGTTCTGATCCGCACGCCCGGCTGGCGTAAGCGCGGCCTGGGCATCGCGCTGGTGCTGATGGCGGGGTTTGGCTGGCAGCTGCAGCAGGCGATCCAGCAGCGGCCGACAACGATCAGCTTTTCCGCTGACGGCCGTCATCAGGTCGTGATCAAGCAGGATAAGACAACCGGGAAGACTATGCTCTGCCGCAGCCGCTATGGTCTTTACCGGCGTGAAAAAGACACGTTTCCCTATACGGTGGAAGGGCCGATGAAGCTGCAGTGGCTGGCTGAGGATGTCTGTGCGATCACCTATCAAACGCTGGACCGGAGCGTCCATCAGATGATCGCGACGTTCGGCGACCGCGGCGATCCGATCAGCTATCATAACATGGCATCGGCGATCCAGGGCGAATGGTCGCTGATGGAAACCAACGCGGCCGGCTGGAAAATCGTAGTTGATCGCACGGGAATTCATTTGGAAAACGGAACGCTTCAGGAAGATTATGCTTATGACGACGCGGTGCCGTTCGGGACGCTGGCGCTGGCGTTGTGCCGGGACGGGCTGCCGCAGTGGACGCTGGCCTTAAGCGAGGAGGGGACGTTGAACGAACAGGATCTGTTCGTCAACGGGTCACTGATTCTCTGTCCGGTCGCGCTGAAGCCGACCGCGCCGCTGAACTTCGTCCGCACCTCGGCGCTGCCGGATGCCGGTTTGTTTCAGACCCCGGACCTTCCGGAGGAAGACGAAACGCCGCTGGTTGAAGCGATGCGTCAGACGATCCTTGCGGATCCGACGTTATCGCAGCCGCTGCCCAACGGCGCAATGAAGCTGGACACCGCCAGCACCGATCCGCTCTGGCTGAGTTTACTGGCCCTGCGCCAGCGGGATGAAGGCTATCGGGTTAACGGTGTCGATATCCGCGTGGAACTGGCTTCTGTACAAGTGCTGGCGGGCACCGATGCCGATCAGCTCGTGGAAGTCAAAACGAACGAATGGGCGGTTTCCCCGGGCAACCAGGGCGCCGGACCCAGCGGTGAAGCGTTTACGATGACCTATAAGCTCCGTTTGATGCGGGCGGAGAACGCCGTGTTGGCAGCGCTGATGCCTTCCCTGGAGGAAGGAATCAGCGGACTGGAGCCCGTGGAACTGGATCCTGAGTTCCCAACGGAGGCGGAATTGGCGCATTACTTTGTCAGCGGCATGTATGATACAACCTATATGTATATTAACCGCCGTTCCCCTGCGCAGGCGATACAGATTCTGCTGGATGAAGCCTTTGCACAAAAGGAAGCGGTGCTCAGCGACGATGGTCAGCAGGCACTGCTGGAAAGTACCGGCGATCAATCGCTGTGGCTGCTTTACGATGGGATCGCGGAAGACCGGCTCCATTATCGATTCTGGCTTGTCCGCTGCGAAGGACCGGACTGGCTGCATTGCGAGGGTCAATGGCAAAGCGAAGGGGAGTACACGATCTCGATTCGGGAAGCGGAAGACGAGGCCCAGTCCTAGTAATCATCGGATTTCAAAAGCAATAAGCACTGGAAAAGAATGGAAAAAAGAACCGCAGACGATCGGAAAAAGAACAATTCCTACGCTGCGGTCTTTTTAAATATATATTTCAGGGAAGCTCGATTTTAAAGATTATCCTGCTTCTCTTTTTTTGTACAGATTTATCAGCACGTACCTAAAAGATGGAGCCCATTCCATTGAAACTCAATAGCGGCACGTTTCGTCTATCTGACTGAAGAGTCTGGATTGAGAAAAACAAAGCAAAGAAAAAAAGGAGTGCAAACTCCTTTTTAATTAACCGTTTTTCTGCTGAGCCTTCAGTGTTTTTAAAGCACGGGCGGAAATACGGATTCGCTGTGGCTTACCATCAACCATCACTTTAACTTTTTGTAAATTAACGTTCCACTTGCGGCGGGATGCGTGCAGGGAATGAGAACGCTTATTTCCTGATAAGGCTTTTTTACCGGATACGGCACATACTCTAGACATTAACCGTAACCCCCCTTTCTGTCTTAATTTCGCTTGTAAACTATAACATGATCATCCAAAAAATGCAAGGCGTTATCCGAAAAAGGTGATAAAGAAAAAGGATTTTTTTACAACTGCGGTCTTGAAACACGAAAAAACGCTAAATTTTTACGAAAACCGACGGCCGCCGCAGGAAGCTGACAACATTTTTACCCGGTCGGGAAGGCAATGCGAATTGTTGGAAAAATTCTTTTGTTGAATAGTGTTTTATGATATAGTATATATGTGTAGCTCAGGGGGTCGAAAAAGGCATGGACAAGCAGATTTTCGCGGCGCTGGAGATAGCGGATCACGAAGTTAGATTGCTGGTAGGCGAGTTCTTCAATACTCGCTTTAATATAATCAAAGTCGAACGGGTTCCTGTGGCGGGCGCTCAGTTTCATCAGCTGACGGAACCGAATGAAGTTGTCAAGGCGATTCGGCGGGCGGCGGAAAACGCTTCCCGAATGATCGGCGCTCGGATTGAACGGGTTTTGTTATCGATTCCTTCGCGGGATATGATGCGCAAATCGCTGAAAATTACGGTGCCGGTTTCTTCTTTTGACCGCCGCGTAACCGTTCTGGATGTTCGGGAAGCGGTAAAAAACGCAATGAAAACCAAGGTTGAAAACGGTCTGGCACTGATCAGCGCGGTATGCGTCCGGTATACGTGCAACGGAATCTCAACGCGGCGGATGCCGATCGGTGAGCTGTGCGATGAGCTGACGGTGGATGTCGATCTGTTGTGCGCGAATCGTAAGATCGCGTTTGAATATGTCAACTGCGTCGAACAGGCGGGGCTGGAAGTTCTGGACATCAGTCTGGACAGCTTTGCGATTGCGAAGGAAGCGGCGCTGTTTGAACAGACGATGGATCAGAATTTAATTTTGATCCGGTTAGAAGAACAGACGACGACCTTATCGCTGTTGTCCAAGGGCAAACTGGCAAGCTGTGAGATCATTGAACAGGGGATCGATCAGTGGAGCAAAGCGCTGGTGGAACGATATGAACTGCCGCCGGCAGAAGCGGTCCGCTTAGTGAAATACAATACGCGTTTGAATCAGCGCAGGCCGCTGCAGACGCCGATCTATATCTGGTCAAAAAATACAAAAACGTACACGCTTTCTGAAAAGGAACTGTGCGAAGCGATTCGGGAACCGCTGGAATCGTGGACGGGACAGATCGAACAGATGTGCCGTCCGATCCTCAAAGCGGGCAAGACGCAGATTGTGATCGTCGGCGAAGGCGGCGAGCTGCAGGAAATCGCGGAATATGTCCAGGATCATCTGGGTGCGCCGGCGAAGGTGTATTATCCGGAAACACTGGGTGTGCGCGACAGCTCGTTAACGGGATGTCTGGGTTTATTTTATGCCTACAAGGATCAGCAGCCGCTGTTAAATACCGACCAGGTCAGTGTGAACGCCGCGCAGTTTGAAAAAGCGGTGACGATCGGCGGGGTAAAGAAAGAAAAAACCAGCGTTGACGATTCGATTACCAAACGATTAAAAGACATGCTTTTTGAAGCCAAACAGAAATAGGAAACGAGAGGATGAATGAAGATGGATTTAGAATACAATCAGGTTGCGAAAATTAAAGTCTTCGGCATCGGCGGCGCCGGCTGCAACGCCGTGAACCGCATGGTCGAGGAAGGCGTTCAGGGTGTTGAATTCTATGTCGCCAATACCGACATGCAGGATCTCAACAAATCTCCGGTAGAAAACAAAATTATACTGGGCCGGGAAACGACCCGCGGTTTAGGCGCCGGCGCGAACCCGGAAATGGGCCGCAAGGCAGCCTTAGAAAATGAAGAAGAAATCCGCGAAGCGATGCAGGGCGCGGACATGGTCTTTATCACAGCCGGCATGGGCGGCGGCACCGGCACCGGCGCTTCTCCGCTGTTTGCGAAGATCGCCAAGGAAATGGGCGCGCTGACCGTCGGCATCGTCACCAAGCCGTTTTCGTTTGAAGGACCGCGGCGGATGGCGCAGGCCGAAGCCGGTTTGAGTCAGTTAAGCGAATTCATCGATTCTCTGATCATCGTTTCCAACAATCAGCTGCTTCAGGTTATCGGACGGATTCCGTTTGTCGAAGCGTTTAAGGAAGCGGATAACGTTTTGCGTCAGGGCGTGCAGACAATCACCGATCTGATCGCGGTTCCGGCCATGATCAACCTTGACTTTGCGGACGTGCGTTCGGTCATGGAAGGCCAGGGCAGCGCTTTGATCGGCATCGGTATTTCCCAGGGTGATAACAAGGCCCAGGAAGCGGCGCAGAAAGCGATTCAATCACCGTTATTGGAAGCTCAGATCAACGGTGCCAAGAAAGCGATCGTCAACGTTACCGGCGGCGCGAACATTTCGATTTACGACGCGAACGACGCGGTCGAGTACATCCGGGAAGCGGCCGGCAATGATATCGATATCATTTTCGGCGTAGCAATCAACGAGAAGATCGGGGAATCGATTATCGTGACAGTCATCGCTACCGGCTTTGATCTGCCAAAGATCAAGGTGCCGTCGCCGTCGAAGCCTCCAATTAAAGTGGCGAATAAAATCGCTGAAGAAATTAAAAAGGAAACAGAGGAAGAGGAAGACGACAGCGGAATTCCAAGCTTCTTCCAGTCCCGTAAATAAACGATCGTTCATGAAGACGGAGCTCAGGTTCCGTCTTTCTTCTTGTTCTGGTTGAAAACGGTTGATCGTGGTAAAATAAAAGCAGAAGTAATGCGGAAGGAGGGGCAGTCATGGATCTGGTTTACCTGGATTCTGATATCCTCGGCGACAGTTATGACGCGAAACTTTGCCGGAAACGTTTTATTCGATACGCACAGGATCATCCGCCGGTGTTGATCGCGGTCGCGCGGGTTGGCGAAGCGGAAAGAGAAGTTTGGAACAGTCTGAAACAAGCCTGTTCTTTTGTGCGTTATTTTCTCGATGATCAACATCCCTGCGAACAGCTCGACGGGCTGACGGTTGAGCTTCAGCCGCAGTGTCTGCAATGCGGGACACGAAAGATTCATCCGGAACCCGGCGCGGCGGCCTGGATTCAGACGGAAACGGACGTCAGCTGGCGTTATATCGTGCTCGATATGTTAAGTGATCCGGCGTTTTCCTATTATCATCACATGAAGACGTTCTCTGATCTTCATTCCGCTTATGTCTATATTCGAATTCGCAACGGAATTCATAAGATTTTGAATTGATAAAATTCAATAAATTAATTTTAATATTTAAAATATTGAAAAATAACTTGAAAATATTAAATTATCATTTATAATAAGTTCAGGAGGACACGAGGATGGCCAAAAAGATTAAAATCATTGTGGAATCGCCTGAACAAAATGTCGTGATTCCGGCAATTCCGCTGAGTGCCGCCGCGGCGATCTTGAAAGTTGTGCTGTGGGGATCGCAGTATATTCCGGCCTCGTCGCGGGATGAAAGCGTGCAGCTTCTGCTGGATAACCGCGACGCGATTCTGGACCTGGTGCAGACGTCGGTCAGGGAATTGAAAGCCTGCGAGCCGTTCCGGCTGGTCGAGGTTGAATCCGGCCCGAATCGGGTGCTCATTGATATTTTAGGATAAGGAGGAAACACGATGCGAAATGAAGTGTTCGGAACGTGTCCGGTCTGCGGCAATCAGCTGCTTGCGACACGTTTGACCTGTACCCGCTGTCATACGGAGATTACCGGCGAGTTTGCCTTATCCCGTTTCAGTTATCTGAATCGAGATGAACTGCAGTTCGTCGAGACCTTTATCCGGGTTCAGGGCAACATCAAGGAAATGGAAAAGGAATTCAATATTTCCTATCCGACGGTCAAGAAAATGCTGGATACGATCATCACCAAGATGGGCTTTCCGGTTAAGCAGGAAGCAGAACCTGCCGTCCGTGCCGACGATGTGCTCTCACGGCTGCAGCAGGGCGAGATCAGCGCCGAAGAAGCGATTGCGCTGTTAAAAAAGTAGGAGGAACAACATGAACTCCCGAGAAAAAATTATGGAAATGGTCAAAGACGGCACGCTGAGCGTAGAAGAAGGGCTGCGGCTGCTGGACGCGATCGAAGAAAGTGAAAAACGCGCGGAGAAGACGACCAAACCGGCTGAATCGGAGGTGCGTCCGCTGATTTACAGCGCGCCTTCCCATCCGAAAATGCTGCGGATTCAGGTCGAGTCGGCCAATAACGACCGGGTACGCGTCAATGTGCCGGTGTCGCTGATCCGTGCGGGTCTGGATTTCACCAAGCAGATGAAGCTCAGCGGAATGGACGTGGATCTGAAGGGCGTGGATCTTGACTTGATCATGAAACTGGTTGAAGACGGTCAGGTCGGCGAACTGGTCGACGTGGTTTCGGCGGATGGCGACAAAGTCCGGATCGTCGTCGAATAGTCGTTTAATTTTAAGGAAGCGAAGGCTTCCTTTTTACGTCGTTGTCCGTATAATTAGAGAAGAGGTGTTGAATATGCTGAAAGAAGAGTGCCGTTTGTTCCAAAAGGTCTGGCTGGGCTGGACAGAATCACAGATGGATCAGTTTGTCCGGATCGGGACGCAGCTAGCGCAGGCGCTGGCGGAAGGCCGGAAGGTGTATGCCTTCGGAATCGGCGAGGATCATTGGTTTGCGGAAGAGCTGACGGCCCGGCTGCAGGGGCATCCTGAAATCATCGGTCTGTTTCCCCATGAGCTGATGACCTACGACTGCCGCTATGCCTCGTTAATCCGATGTCCGGAATATGCCAAGGTATTGATCGAAGCCTGGAAAATTGAGCGGAATGATTTGGTTTTGTCCTTCCACAGTCAGGATACGCCGCTGTATGCCGCGATGGAAAAGCATTGCCGCCGGTTAGGGATTCAATGGCAGATGCTGCAGGCGGACCGGCAGACGGAAACCCCGGGATTGTTCAGTGTAGAAGAACGGTTTCTGCCTATGCTGCAGGTTTTCGGCGCCCAGGCGGTCAATGCCGTCAGTTTTGCGTTGGCGGCCGGGATGGATCCCGCCGGCACTGTACATGCATTGAATAAAAGTATGCTGGAAATTCTGGAACAATTTGAACAGACCCAGCTGCCTTCCATTGCCAAAGTCACCGAGGAGCTGGAGCGGAAGCAAGGCCGGTTGATCGTCATGGGCAGCGGTCATTCGCACATGCTTCAGGATTTGATGGCGCAGGAGAAGACGTTGGATAACGTCGTTCCGATTCTGGAACAGGAATTGATGGTATTCGATCCGGTTCAGAGCGGCTGGACGCAGAAGCAGCGCGACTATGCCCAGATGTTGATCGATAAATATAAAATTCAACCCCAGGATGTATTCCTGATGCCGTCCAACACCGGGAAAAGCGTAATGAACGTCGAGCTGGCGCGATTGTTGTGGTCGAATAAAACGACGGTTGCGGCGATCACAAACATGAAGCAGTCGCCGGTGATCAAGTCCGATCATCCCAGCGGCCGGCGCTTGTTTGAAACGGCGGATATCGTGATCGACAACTGCTGTGTCAACAAGGACGCCTGTCTGACAATCGACGGTCAGCGGCGTTGTCCGTTGTCTTCAGTGACGGTGCTGCTTTGCGGGGTTCTGCTTCTGGAACAGCTGCATGAACTCAGCGCGGAGTAAGCCAAAAATATAAAAATTAAAAAACTTCAATGAAGCTGTGATGGGCCGGGTTATCGATTCCCCTGGGTATCGCAGCTTTTTATGAAATGTCGAGTTTTTTCAAAAATAAGTAAAATGGAGCTTGTTCTAAGTGAGGAAGAAACCTGATGTTCAGGGTTTTGCTAACCTTTGATTTTTTTAAGTAAGGATCAGGGATCATTCTTTGCGTTTCATTATTTTTCCAATTCCTGCTATAATAAAGCACCATACTTTCTTTATTCGATGATATAATTTTCCTGTAAATTCATTACCGTAAGAAGCTTTGTTATTTATCATTTAGCATCTTGCTTTATGCTTTGAACCATTGAATTCCAATCAATGAAAGGGGTTCTTAATTGTATGAATTTAATCGCAAAAGGGAAGCTTCTGTTTTTTATAATCATTTATCAATTAGGCGTAATAGGCGCTATGAATGGACATATTTTACTGATAAATCTTTTTATCATCGGCTGCGCTATAGCAATTCTAATTCATTTGAACGATATTAAAATAAATTTATTTTATTATGTTGGTGATGCTTTGTTCTGTTTTTTGTTTTATTCGTTAATCCGTTTACTCTTGATCAGGTCAACAAGATTTTGTTTACCTTTTTATAAGTATGCACCGTTAATTCTATTTCCTGTTTTTCTGGCATGCATCAAGTTAAAATTTTCGATCAATGAAACGAAACGGAATCTAACTTATGTTAAATTCGTGCCGCTCATAGTTATTGTTTCATTGATTTTGAGTTTATTATGGACCTTTGTTTTCTATGATTCGCTGTCTCTTAACTATTTGATCAGTACGATGATTGAAAATATAAGCAGACATTTTTTTGAATTCTTGATGTATAGTCTTTTTTTATCTTGTTTTACCACGGTCGTTTTTTTGATTTTTCCACTCTATTGCATTCAATATTTATTAAAGTCCAGCTCTTGTCACCCATTAATCACTATATTTCTATATTTGTACTTTCCGGTGTGCATTCCCATATTGATGCATTGTGTTCCAATGTATGGATATATCAATTACTGGAGCAGAGAGCTATGGAGTAATTTAGTGATAACAGATGTTCCCTTTCTCATCTTGTTTTCAGAAATTCCTTCTTCGATCATCTTGTTGAAGACAAAAAATAACTGGTTTTTGCCAATATTATATAAGATGATATTCTGGTGGACTTTCTGGAGTATTATTAATATTGGAGGGGGTTTTGATTGGTATTTTTTTAGAGAATGAGGGTGATCAATCAGATTCATATTTAAATAAAAATCATTCTGGAGATCAGGCTTTTCATCGAAATAGGCTGTAACGCAGTAAACAAAGCGATACAGCCTATTTTAGTATTTGCGGAAACACCGGATCTCTGCTTTGAACATCATGAAAAAAGCCGGTCGAAACCGGCTTGAATTCAGACGTGGGGAAAGGTCAGCGTAACGCGGAAGCCTTCGTGGAAGCCGCTTTCGATCTTCATAGTTCCGCCGTGGACCTCCGTGATCTGACGAACCAGGATGAGTCCTAAACCATGCCGCAGATCGAGGCGTTCATCAATACTTTCCAGATAGTGCGGTGTTTCCTCCAGAATCTGGCGCTGGGCATCCGATAAACCGATGCCGTCGTCCGCGGCCGTCAAAATAATCAGGTTTCCGTTTGTTTCCAATTTCAACGTAATCGAACAGCCCTGAGGATTGTGGGCGACACTGTTGCCAATCAGATTGCCGATTGCCCGGCGGATTAACCGCGGATCGCAAGCCAGCTGAAGATCATCCGCCTCCTTTGAGATATCGAGATCCAGGCTGTAAACGTCCGCCAAACCGGCATTTAACGTATCGGCGGCGATCGTGCGAAGCAGCCGGGCCAGATGAATTTCCTGTTTCCGCAGCGGCTGCATCTCATATTCCAACTGGGATACGAGTGTCAGATCCTGAATGAGATCTTTAATTTTGACGCTTTGTTTTTGGATAATCCGCGCCTGATCCTGAATCGCGGGACTGGCCTGCGGATCATGGGCAATCCGGTCGGCATAGCCCAGAATCATCGACAGCGGCGTGCGGAGATCGTGCGTCACGCCGCGGATCCAGTTCGCGCGCGCTTCGTTTTGCCGATGGATCAGTTCGGCTGCCTGATTGACGGAAGCGGCGACGGCCGCCAGCTCGCCGCGGGTGGAAAGCGTTCCGCGCTGACTTCGCGGAAATGTATTTAAGGCGGAGATCAACGGGCCGGCCGCCCGCTGCACCTTAATTTTAGAAAGGATATACGCCGTGAAAAGAAGAATCAGATCCAATAACAGTGTGCCGAGGACATACAGCGGCAGCCGGGTCAGCGTGCCATAGGAATAATAATTGCTGGTGAGCTTGATGTAGGAATTCTTCGGATAGCCCAGCACTAACAAACCGGGGTCAAGTCTGCGGACAAAGACCGGATAGTCGTGAAGATAGCCGCGGGAGAACACGGCGACCTCGCCCAGTGAGAACTGATCTGGAATTTCAGGGGGAAGCGCGGCGGAACTGACGACCTTGCCTGTGTCATTGATGACCATCGCCCAGATTCCAGCTTGCCGCAGAGGTTCTTCCATGCTGGGCGAAATGTGCTGGCCATTCAGCGTTTCTGCTGTCTTCTGAAGCATCACCGACGGGGAATCCGGACCATAGTCGTGGTGAATGACGCCGTAGAACGTGATTGCGAACAGGCCGAGATTCAGCACAATCAAAAACACAATAAAGAATGAAAATGCCGCGAAGGTGCGGGAGAACAGCCGGGAAAGTGTATTCATGGCATACTCACCTCACGATCAGCTTGTACCCTAAGCCTTTAACGGTGATCAGGGAAACCGGATGTGAAGGGTCGGCTTCAATCTTTTCCCGGACACGCCGGACATGGGCGTTGAGACTGTTCTCATAACCGAAAGGATTTTCACCCCATAAGGCTTCGCATAACGCGTCGAATGTGACGATCCGGCCCTCATTGCGGGCCAGTGTTTCCAACAGTGCGTGTTCTTTAGCGGTCAGCGCCAGCGTCTGGTCTTGCCTATACACCTCGGCGCGGCTGAAGTCGACCGTGCAGGCTGCCAGCTGAATTTGTTCTCCGGCATCTTTATAACAACGCCGCAGGACCGCGTGAACACGCAGAAGCAGCTCCTGGGGCAGAAACGGTTTAACGATATAATCGTCAGCGCCTAAGCCTAAGCCTGCCAGTTTGTCATCGGCTTCATCCCGCGCCGTCAGAAACAGCACCGGCATCTCGCTAAACTGCCGCAGCTGCTTCAGCAGCGAGAATCCGTCGCCATCGGGAAGCATGACGTCCAGGATCGCCAGATCCGGCCGCTGTGTCCGGCAGACCGATAGCGCCTGCTCAACCGTGCCGGCGCTGGCCAGATGACAAAAGCCGTCGTCCGTTAGAATCTCCCGGACCAGCGTCAACAGCTCCGGCTGATCATCAACGAGTAGAATTTTTTTCGAGTGTAAAAAGGAATGCTCCATTCTTCGTTCCTCCTTGCCTGGATTATACCACAGACGCCGTTCACGCAAGCCGCCGCGCAAAGAATGTAAGGGAAAAGTAAGGCAGCGGCAAGGGAGGTGTCAGTCCGCCGTGATATGCTTTCTTTGTCGAAAGGAGTGATCGTGATGGAATATCAGATTACAACAGAACGTTTAAGCAAGCAATACAAGAACTTTAAAGCCGTCGATCAGGTGTCGCTGCATATCCGCAAGCGCAGCATCTATGGCTTTCTCGGCCCCAACGGTGCGGGAAAATCGACGACGATGAAAATGCTGCTGGGACTGACGCCGCCCAGCGGGGGAACCTTTGCGATTGACGGACTGCATTTCCCGCAGGATCGGATCTCGATTCTCAAACGGATCGGTTCATTTATCGAATCACCTTCCTATTACGCCAATTTGACCGGGGAGGAGAATCTGGAGATAATCCGCAGGATCCTGAATCTGCCCGCTTCCGCCGTTTCGGACGCACTGGAGCTGGTCGGTCTCAGCGAGTTCAAGGACCGGCTGGCCCGCAAGTATTCGTTAGGCATGAAGCAGCGGCTGGGTCTGGCTGGCGCGCTGCTGGGCAGGCCGCCGATCTTAATTCTGGATGAACCGACCAACGGACTGGATCCGGCTGGAATTCATGAGATCCGTCAGCTGATCCGCTCGCTTCCGCAGCGCTATGACTGCACAGTCCTGATCTCGTCGCACATGCTGAGTGAGATTGAATTGATCGCTGACGATATCGGAATTCTCAATCATGGCCGGCTGTTGTTTGAGGGCCGTCTGGACGCATTGCGGAACACCGCCAGCACGCAGGGGTTTGACGGCGACAACCTGGAAGCGATGTTTTTGGCGATGATTGAACAGGATAACGCGAAATGCCGCGAACGGGCAAAGCTATGAAAACGCTGGTATTGGAAATAAAAAAGATGAAACGTACAGGCTCGCTGGCAGTCCTGCCATTAGCGGGAGGCTTAGGGGCGGCTTACGCACTGGTGAATTTCCTCATCCGCCGCGATGCGCTGCTGAGCCTGCCGCTGGCGCCGATGGATGTGCTGCTGACGCAGTTGTATGGCATGATCCTGTTGATCAATCTATTCGCAATCATCGTGGCGGCGTGTATGATTTACAATCTGGAATTTAAAGGTCAGGCGATCAAGAAGCTGTGGATGCTGCCGTTCAGCGTGCCGAAGCTGTTTCTGACAAAGTTTATTCTTCTGACCCTGGGACTGGCCGCGGCGGTCATTCTGGAAAACACCGCGCTGGGCTGGATTGGAATGACGATGCTGCCGCAGGGGAGCTTTCAGCTGCCGGTGCTGGTGCAGTTCGCGGTGTATTCGTTTGTGACGTCGCTGCCAGTGCTGGCGCTGATGCTGCTGGCGGCTTCGCGGATTGAAACGATGGGTGTCACGCTGGGCATCGGCGTAGCCGGCTTTCTGACCGGAATGGCGCTGGTCACCTCAGGACTGAAAGTTCTTTTAATCGATCCGTTTATCGTCATGCTGCATCCGGCCGTCGCGATGAGCGCGCAGCCGGAGCTTCTGGTCATGACCGCCGCCCTTTTGGAAACGGCGGTTTGTGCGGCCGCAGGTTTTCTTGCCGCAAAGAAGCGGGCTTATGAATAGGAGGTCAAGCCAATGAAAGGTATGGATTTGTTCAAACTGGAATTATTGAAAATGAAACGTTCAAGGATGATCGCGCTGTTATCCGCCGCACCGATCTTGGTCGTTGTTTCCGGTGTTGTGAACCTCAGCCAGTATCTGACGCCGGAATATACCCAGGCCTGGCCGGCGATGTTTATTCAAAGCGCGCTGCTGTATGCCTACTACCTTCTGCCTTTCAGCATGATCGTCGTGTGCGTGATGATCGCCGGACGCGAGACGCAGAACAACGGAATGCTGAAAATGCTGGCGCTTCCCGTTTCACGCTTTCGGCTGTCGCTGGCGAAATTTGGCGTACTGGTCTTCTGTCTGCTGCTGGAAATGGTCGTTTTCCTGCTCATCTTTGTGCTGGCCGGGTGGATCGCGGTCCAAACAGCCGGAGTAAAGGAAACGCTGCCGCTGGGTTATCTGTTACAAGCCTGTGGAGAAATCTTTGTCACGATGCTGCCGTGTACCGCCGTGATGTGGATGGTGACGGTCGTGTTTGAAAAACCGCTGATCACCGTGGGTCTGAACTTAATGCTGGTCATTCCGGGACTGCTGGCCGGAGCGACGCCGTTGTGGTTTCTGTATCCTTACTGCTACAGTGGTTATCTTGTGTCGTGTTCGCTGCATGAGTTTACCGTAGGCGGAATAAAATCAGCCTTTCCGCTGTTTCCCTTCCTGCCTTGTGCGCTGGCCTATTTTCTTTCCGCTTTGGGCATGGCGGCAGTGCGGTTTGGTAAGAAAGAGATGAGGTGAAAAAATGGAAAAATTAAAGCGCAATAAACTCAGTGCTGCGGCCTTGATCTGCGGTTTCATTCCGCTGATGTCGCTGCTGCTGTCTGTGTTTCAGATCAGAACGGATGATGGAATCCGGCTGCTGCTTTCCGGACTCAATTTCGTCAGTGCGCTGACCGGCTTGATTTTAGCCGGTATTGGCAGCCGCAATACCCGAACCCGCAGTTTTGCGCTGACGGTGGCCGCGCTGCTGTGCGGAAGCGAACTCGTCCTGATGATCGGGTTCCTCCTGCTGGCGTGGATGCTTCCCTTTTTATCGTAAGGATTCGCGAGCGGCCTCTGGCCTGAACACGACGTTATTTTAATTTTATGAAGGATTTGAAAAGCACTCTCTTGCGTTCAGACGTCCAGGGAAGTGCTTTTTTTAATTTAGCTCGACAAAACAAAATTTATATCCGCTCCTCGGCTTGTTTTGCGGTATGATTAAAGCAGATAAAGAGGACTTTATTATGCAAAAAGAACGCAGCGACGAATTATTGAATCAAGGTGCAAAAGCGTATCAAAGCGGAACGCCGGAAGGCTTCAGGACGGCTGTGCAGTTTTATCGGGAATCCGCCAGTTTGGGCAACGGTCAGGCGATGACGAATTTGGGGTATTGTTATACCTATGGGCGGGGCGTGACGAAGAATCCGGTCGAAGGATTCCGCTATTTTGTGCAGGCCGCGAAGCTGGGAAATCCCGAAGCCATTATGAAGGTTGCCGACGCTTACCAACGTGGTCAATTTGTTAAAAAGGATGAAATCCGGGCGTTTCAGTTTTACCGCAAGCTGTTTCAGCATCTGCAGGAAACGGGAGAGCTTCTGGACTATCCGGAGGTTTGCCTGCGCTTAGGCCGATGTTATTTGGAAGGAAAAGGGACCGAAGCAGATCCGCGGCAGGCACGGCGGTTTTTAGTGCTGGCGGTGCACGGCTACTCCCTGCATGAGGATCAATATTTCTACTATCCGAAACAGCGCCGTCAGGCGGAAGAACTGCTTCGGCAATGTCAATAAGCATGTGCCGGGCAAGGATTCAGCGCAAGGGAAAGGGGGAAATTTATGCAGCGAAAAAAGCGAAGCCTCAGGATCATAGCCGTGCTGGCTGTCCTGTTTGGCGGATGTGTGCCGGCTTCGCCGTTAACGGAACCGACTCCCGTTGTTTCACCAGCTGTGATGTCGGCAGAGGCGGCGTTTACCATTACACTTTCACCCGCGGATGAAACAGGCCGCGATATTACTCAGCCCTTAAATCAGGTTGAGATCACCAATCATACTGATCAGGAAATTCAGATCCTTTCCCTCGATCTTAAAGGCAACCGAGGCGGGATCCGCGAAATTCCGATCAACCGCACATTGGGACCGCAGGAAACGGGCCGGTATTTCATTGCGGGGGAATACCGCAAGGATATTGATCCGGTGGCGGCGGTGACGTTTGCCAGCGTGGACGACGCAAGCGTGACAAAATATGATTATGATTCACAGAAAACAGAGACGCTCAAGCGGGAGGACTCTCCGGCGCCATTCCTGTTCAATTTCGCATCAACCGTGCTCGTCAGAACGAATGATGCAGGTTTTCAGTTTGCCATTCTGCCGGGGAAGCAGGCATCCTTGCGCGAAGTCGAAACGCCTTACGGCGGATACTGCACGCTGGAGGATGAGCTGCTTGACAATCAATTTCGCTATGGCAAGAAACTCTTTTACAGCTTTGTAGACACAGAACTGGAGCTGGGGGAACAGGAAAAAGCGTACATTGAGAACCTGATGCTTCGCTATGACTGCGATTATGCTTATAATGGCGAATATGATCCTGTTAGAATCATGGAGGAATATGCGCTGCTGATGACTTATTCCTTGATGAAGTCAGAGGATCCAGATCATCCCTACTGGCTTTTGTATTGTACTCCCGACATCTATGCGTTCACCCCGGCGCAATGGGAAGCGGCACAAGCGCAGAAGCTGACATGGGAACAGCTCTGGCCGATGCTGAAGGAAGAACCGAATTCCTATCAACAGATTTACTTTCAGGGCTGGGACGCTCCGCTGACAGAGGCTGAGCGGGATGCGCTGATGAACTTATGTGATTTAAAAGAAATTCCGGCCTGCTTTGAAGGAGAACCGGAAAAGTCTGAAATCGGCGCGGATAAACCAGTGATTTATCTTTATAAGGATACGGAAACCGACTTTACGCTGACCCTGGGAACGACGCCGACGCTCAGCTATCCTCAATATCATCAGGGGTGGTCAGGCACAGTGACGGCGGAGGGCTTGATTATTCAGGATCGCCGCTATCCGTATCTCTATTATGAAGCGCAGATCCCGGATGACTTCGATTTTGATCAAGGGTTTGTCGTAGCCCGTGAGGATACGATCAGTTTCTTAGAGGAAAAGCTGGCGATTCTGGGCTTAAATGAAAGGGAGAGCGCCGACTTCATTACCTACTGGCTGCCGATCCTCTCGCAATCCGACTATAACCGGATCGCATTTCCCTGCGCTGATTATGCCCGGCTCGTTCCGCTTCAATGCCAGCCGCAGCCGGATACGCTGATCCGTGTCTATATGCTGTCGGAAGGTCTGGACGAGGCGGTTATGATGGAGCCGCAGACGTTAATGCCGGCCCCGATTAGAACCGGATTGACCGTTGTGGAATGGGGCGGCAGCCGCCGCAATTCATAAACATTTGTCAAAGAAAGTCCAAAGCCGGAGAAATCCGGCTTTTTTTGGCACGCTTTGCGGACGATCTGGCGCTGCGCCGCGTTCTAATCCGAGGGGATTTACGATATAGATGGGAATAGGTAAAGGAGAAGTGCTATGCCCTATCGTCAAACTATACAGGAACTGGAAGCAGCAACACTGACTAACGCCCGCGAGGGCCTGAGTGAAAAAGAAGCGGCCGCCCGGCTGCAGCGCTTCGGCGGCAACGAGCTGGAAAAGAAAAAAGAAGAATCACTGCTGAAAAAAGTTGCGGAGCAATTCAACGATCCGATGATCCTGATTCTGATCCTCGGGGCCGTGATCTCTATTTTTCTGCATGAGGTGATGGATTCCGTCATCATCGTTGCGGTGATTACGATCAACGCGCTGATCGGGGTATTCCAGGAATGGAAGGCGGAAAAAGCGCTGCATGCGCTGGAAAAAATGACCGCGATGAAAGCTGTGGTCAAGCGTGACGGACAGCTGAAGCAGATCGACGCGGCCGAGCTGGTTTTGGGCGATCTGGTGTTTCTGGAAGCCGGCAACTTCGTGCCGGCGGATCTGCGCCTGATTGAAACCGTACATCTGAAAGTGGAGGAATCCAGTCTGACCGGCGAATCGGTGCCGGTCGATAAGGATGCCTCGGCACGTTACCCTAAGGATCAGACGCTGCCGCTGGCGGATCAGAAAAACATGGCGTTTTCTTCGACGATCGTTTTGGACGGCAACGCCGCGGGGTTGGTCGTGGCGACGGGCATGGACAGCGAGATCGGCAAGATCGCGAAGCTTTTGCAGCATGAGGAAAAGCTGCTGACGCCCTTGCAGCGGCGTTTGGCTGAGTTGTCAAAGGTGCTGGGCGCGCTGTCGGTCATCATCTGCGCGGCAATTTTTGTGATCGCCGTCATTCAGAAACGCGATCTGTTTGAAATGCTGCTGACGTCGATTTCTCTGGCGGTGGCGGCGATTCCCGAGGGACTGCCGGCGGTCGTGACGATTTCCCTGGCGCTGGGCGTCCAGAAAATGAGCGATCATCACGCGATTGCGCGCAAGCTGCACGCCGTGGAAACGCTCGGCCAGGTCTCGGTCATCTGCACGGATAAAACCGGGACGCTGACGCAGAACCGGATGACGGTTGTCGCGTACTATCTGAATGGCAAAATCCAGTCCGTGTCGCAGAAAGTGACGGAACGGAGGCTGAAGGAAGGCTTCTATCTGTGCGGCAACGCCAAGCTTGACGCTGAGGGCGTCATCGGCGATCCGACCGAGGTAGCGCTGATGCGCTGGGCGCTGGACAACGGCGTTGACGCCGCGCAGATCATTCGGCAGTTTCCGCGCGTTGCCGAAATTCCGTTTGACTCCCGGCGCAAACGGATGAGCACTGTGCACCAGACGGGCTTGGAAAAAATCGTCTATGTCAAGGGCGCATTGGAAAGCGTGCTGCCGTTATGTACGCATTTGTGGCAGGATGGCCGGCGGGTGGAGCTGACGACGCCGATGCGGCGGCAGATTGAGGAAGCCGCCGCGCAGATGGCCGGCGAAGCGCTGCGCGTGCTGGTGCTGGCGACGCGCACGGTCGCTTCGCTGGACGAGAGTCAGTTTGAAACCCGGTTGTGTTTTATCGGAATGGCGGGGATGATCGATCCGCCGAAGGAGGGCGTCAAAGAAGCGATTGCCTTGGCACATAAAGCAGGCATCGACGTTGTGATGATCACTGGTGATCATCCGGAAACCGCGCTGGCCATCGGCCGCCAGTTAGGCATTGCCCAATCGCTGTCGCAGGTGCTGACCTCGGTGCAGATGCAGGATCTGAGCGATGATCAGCTGGCTCAGGCCTGTCAGCACATTCGGATCGTCGCACGCGCCACGCCGCAGGATAAAGTCCGGATTGTGAAAGCCTACCGGTTGGATGAAAAGATCGTGGCGATGACCGGCGACGGGGTGAACGACGCGCCTTCGCTGAAGCAGGCCGACGTCGGCATTGCGATGGGCAGCGGAACGGAGGTATCGCGGCAGACATCCGATTTGATTCTGACCGACGATAATTTCGCGACGATCATCAGTGCGGTTGAGGAAGGACGCAATATTTATCTCAATATTCAGAAGGCTGTGCTGTATCTGCTTTCCTGCAATTTGGGGGAAATCACGACGCTGTTTCTGGCGATCGTGCTGATGCCGGTGGCTCCGGCACCGCTCTCGGCGATTCAGATTCTGTGGATCAACCTGGTCACCGATGCGTTCCCGGCGCTGTCGCTGGCCGCCGAACCGCAGGATCCCTATATCATGGATCAGAAACCCCGTGCGGCGACGGAAAGTCTGTTCGCCAACGGCGGCTGGGCGTTCATGGTGCTCAACGGTCTGTATATCGGCACGATTTCGTTAGTCGCGTTCAAATTCGGCTCCGCTTACGGCGTCCGCACCGCGCACACGATGACGTTTATGGTGCTGTCAATCGCACAGCTGTTCCACAGTCTGAATCTGCGCAGTCTGGATCACTCGATTTTCAGAGTTGGTATTTTCCGTAATAAACTTTTGTTAGCGACGTTTGTGATCGGCGTTGCGTTGCAGGTCATGGTGGTGAACCTGCCGGTCTTCCAGCTGATTTTGAAGACCGCGGCGCTGGACTGGGCTTGCTGGGGCATTGTGTTCGGCCTGTCCGCAAGCCTGATCCTGATCAATGAGGTCTCCAAATTGTTCAATCCTGTGAATCATAATTGGCGTTCAGACTCCCGGAATTCTTAACCCGGGAGTTTTTTCAAATTTCTTACAAAGCGCAGAAACTTCTGCAGGGCGCAGGACTCTATGTTAAAATAAATCCAGTGTAAATCGGATAAACGCATCGCGATCCGCGATGTTCAAATGCTAAACCTCTGGAGGACTGCCAACATGGACAAACATAAAACCCAGCCGCGCAAGAAAAAGAAGGTCCGGCGTGATTTAACCTTGATCAATCAGATCATGGCTTTTTTCGTGCTGACCGCCGATTTGTTTCTGGTGCTGGCGATGCTCGGGCTGACGCAGTTCAGCTCATTAAGCCGGACGTTATTTATCCGCCTGAATCTGATCGTTCTGGCAGCGGCGCTGATTTTGAATTTCCTGGCGATGCTGGCCGTCGGGCGGCGCAGCGTCAGCCTGCTGAAGACCGCGATGACAGCAGCGGTTGTGATCGGCTTGATCAGCGCGTTCGGCGTGTATGTCGAAGGGCGGCTGAACGTCAATCTGGGCAAAATGATGGATCAGGGATCGTCGCAGGAAACCGTCGGCGTTTCTTTTGTCGTGCTGGGGGACGATGAGCATGCCGCACTGCAGAGTGCTCAGGATCTTAACGGCAAGGTGTTCGGGATTCTGGATGACGAACAGGCGCAGCAAGGCTATCAAATGCCGAAGAACGAGATCGAAAAATTAAAGTTAAAGGTGACATATCGTGAATATTCCGATTATACGCGGCTTTTAAAAGGACTGCTGAACAAGGAAATCGACGTGGCCGCCCTGCCGGAAAACTATAAGGGAATGTTTGAAACAAATGAGGAAATCGCGCCGGAGCTGGCGGTGCTGCGCGATGTGCATAACTTCAACCGCACGCTGACGATTCATACAGAGCAGGGCAGCGATAAGGATGTGACGAAAGAGCCGTTCACCGTGCTGATCATCGGCGTGGACGACGACCGGAGCGACGCGCTGATGTTGGCGACCGTCAATCCGGGCAGCATGACGGTGCTGCTGACGTCCATCCCGCGTGACAGCTATGTGCCGATCGCCTGCTATACCAATCAGAAGTCGGATAAGATCAATAATTCCCGCGTGCGCGGCCGCCAATGCACGATCGATACGGTGAAACAGCTGCTGGACGTCGACGTGGATTTCTACTTTGAAAGCAACTTCCACGGCATCATTGAAATTGTCGACGCTTTAGGCGGCGTGATCATCGACAATCCGAAGGAATTTGTCGGTCAGGATTCCTCCGATGAACGCGGGCATCAGACGGTGTGGGTGCCGCAGGGCGTCAACCGGCTGAACGGCGAACAGACGCTGGCGTTTGCCCGGGAACGGCATTCGTACAATTCCGGAGATTTTCAGCGTCAGAGCAATCAGCAGCAGGTGATTCAGGCAATTTTGACAGAAGCGGTGCGGCTGAAGGATGTTAATAAGGCGCTGAAGGTGCTGGATGCGGCTGGCGAAAACGTGTCGACCAATCTAAGCATGGAACAGATGATCGGCTTGTTTAACTTAACGATGAAGAAGATGAACCGCAGTTATGTGCAGAATCAGAACGTATTCAACGTGATCGGCGCGCGGATTTCCGGCGTCAACGACCGGGCACCGAACCGGATGTCGATTGTCCGGTTATATCAGGGCTCGATCGAAGACAACAAGAAAGCAATCCATCGGGTGTTTAATTTGAACAGCGAGATCGACGCGCCGAAGGCGCTGTCGTTCAGCATTGACTGGGTCTATGAGGCGCCGGCGATCTCCAAGGATGAATATGACGAGAAATTTGCGCCGTTAAAGCAATGATCTGTTAAGGAAGACTAAAAGAGAATTTCTGAGGAAAGCGAGACGGGGTTATGGATACAACACATCAATTTCAACAGGAGCTATTAACGGCTTGCGATGAACACGGCCGGCGCTTTTCTTATCCTGTTTTGCGGGATGCGGTGCTTAAAAACGGATACTTTCTGGGCGTGGTCGCAGTGATTGAAAATGATCAGCATCAAGTTTTGATCACCCGCCGGGCAGCTGGGAAAAGCGATGGGGGACACTGGGAATGCCCTGGCGGGATGGTGAAATTTCATGAATCCAGTCTTGACGCAGTACAGCGTGAGCTGAAGGAAGAACTTGGAATTTTAGTTAATTCTGAAACTTGTCTTTCTGTACGAAGTGTATTCCATCAAAGCCGGAAAATTTCCCTGTTTCATGTCCGGTTCAACGGAAGTATTTACGAGCTTGTTCTGCAAAGCAAAGAAGTGACAGAAGCCTGCTGGGCGCCTGTGAATGAAATCGACGAGTTGATGCGAACAGGTCAATTCATCGCTTGTTCAGTCCTGACATCTGATTTATTAAAGGAAATCTTATCATGAAACTCACATTGACCCGCTATGCGGTACGCCCGGGGAAAGAACAGCTGACCCGCGAATGGATGGCTGTATTGAACCAAAGACAGGCGGAGGTTCAGGAAACGCTGAGCGATGAAAAAATGGCTTTGGAAGCAATTTTTATGGAAGAAGACGCGAAGGGAATGGCTTTGATCTGGGTGGATCTGCAGGGTGAGGGGACGGATGTCCAAGATTCTGCGCATCCGATTGATCAAGTACATCTGGCTTATTGGAGAGAATGTATTGATTCTTCGGTTCCTCCTGTGGAGTTAACTTCTGTGAATTGCTTCGCTGATCCCAAGGTCCAGTTAGCGCTGCTTGCAGCTGCGGGGATGGGCGAAGATTGATCATTGCGGTTAAGAATACAGGGTAAAAAATTGAACGTATAAATTAGTGCATAAGAAATGAAAAGTGGAAATCCCGCTTTTTTTCATCCTATTTTCAAGAAGATAATAATGAAAAATAGTGTAATTTTAGTGAAAAATAGTGGAAAGCGGCCCTCACAAGCATTTCCTTAAACCAGAACAGGAAGTTAGAAATTATTATCTAGCACTTTTATATTTAGAGAATAAGTTGAAAAAAAAGGAAAAAGTTACAAAAAGAATGATTTTGGAAGTTCAGGCGATCGTGGAAAAGGGAGCTTCCAAAGAAAAAATAGGATTGCGGGGGCCCATGCCGGCAGGCGTTTTATTTGCGGTTTATGATTCTTTGAGCGGGAACGCGGATTATATTCCGCCTGAGTATATTGATGTTCCGATACTGCTTGATGAATTGGTAGACTATCTTGATCATACTGATGATCATCCGTTGTTGATCGCGGCGATTGCCCATTATCAATTAGTTACAATTCATCCATTTGAAGATGGTAATGGTCGAACGGCAAGATTGATTTCTGGATATCTGCTCGATTATTTTGGATATGGATTTCAGGGGATTGGTTCGTTAGAAGAATATTTTGCTTATGATGCAGAAGAATACTACAATTCCCTGCAAATGGGGTTGCCTGCTTTATATTATTCAGGCAGAAATAATCCGCCGCATCCAGAAATTTGGCTTACTTATTTCTTAAGAATGATGGAGCTTTATTCAAAGAAAGTTTATGATTTGTCATATAAAACAAAGGAAAGTAATGTTGTTTCGAGCTTGACCTATTTGAAAAAAAGGGAGAAGGAGCTGCTTAGTTATTTGCTTGAAAATGGAATTAGAGAATTTACTCCAATCGAACTTGGAAAAAAATTAGGAGTTACCAATAAAACGGTTATCAACAGAGTTGCCGGTCTTGTTCAGCACGGATTTCTTATTCCGATATTAGTCAATGAAAGAATATGTTCTTATCAGATAAGTGAATTAACGAAGGAGAATGAAGAAGAAATAATCAAGCTTCAGCATGGGTTGCAAACTAAGAAAACATAATTAAATAAACAGAATAAAGAATACGGTTAACAAGTCTAACTTTAGAAAAGAGACTGGTCTATGATGAAGGCTATTTACACGTTTAACGGAAAGGACATAACGATGAATGTATGTTTACAGATCCGAGCCGTTGTGAATATCATTCAGGAACAACTCAATTTATCTTTTGAAGACGCGATGCTGGAATTCTATCGTTCAGAAACGTACAAAACGCTGCAGCAGACGGAAAATGCGCTGTGGGCGGAATCGCCGGAATTTATTACCGATATGTTTTTTGCCGAACGGGAAGGAAGAGAATTCTAAGCGGGAATCCAAAATAAAAAGTCAGCGGGGGAAGTTCATCTTCCTTCGCTGATTTTAGGTTTGCGGTTTATTGGAGTTTTGTCAAAATACGCTGGGCAAATTGCCGCCCGCCTTCGAGGTCCGTGCTGTCCGGATGCGATAAAGCGGCGTCAAAATTCTCCAGCAGGGAAGCCCAGCGCGGATTCTCCGGCTCTTTTGCCTGCAAGGCCAAATACCGCTGTTTAACAGTTTCCGGCATTCTTCCCTGGCAGGCGTAGCAACCCAAGATCGTGTTGTCGGCAGGAACTTGATCGGCACTTCGCTTCAGGATCGCCTGGAAATATTCGTCCGACTGACCAAAACCGCAGGTCGCGAACAAGGCCAGCTGCTTCTGATGGCACTGGGCCAGAAAATCCAGGACCGGCTTGGCGAAGACGCCTTTGTCTGTCCAGGAACCGACAAAAATCAAGTCTGCCTGCAGCGCTTCAGGCGCAGGGGCTCCGGAATAAATAAGCATTTCGTCCGGCAGGGCGGATTGAATTGATTCTGCCAGCTGACGGGTATTGCCGGTATTACTTTGAACTACGATTGCGATTTTCATTGAATATCACTCCTTTTCTGATCATAAATACAATGAATTCCCTGATGGCTCATCAAGCCTTGCAGACATTTTTGATTGCAGCCGGCACAATATCGGATCGTTTCCGGATGACCGGTCAACAGTTTCGCGGTCCAGTCGGAATCGGCGATCAGCTGCCGGCTCATTGCGGCTGCGTCGATCCGGCCGCTTTCGATCGCCTGGTCGATGAATTCCGGATGGCGCAGATTCCCGACGCCGATCACCGGTTTGCAGGTCAGCGCTTTGACTTGATCGGCAAATTTCAGAAAACAACCTTCCGCGGAAAACGCCGGATGATTCGCGGGCGGAATCGTGTCGGTCAGCGCGCCGTGATTCGCCAGGGTGACGTGGAAACAATCGACACCTGCCCGTTCCAGCCAGCCGACGACCGGATCCAGATTCTGTTCCAGCACGCCTGCTTTGCCATAATCCGGATTGATCTGCCGAACGGCCAGCTTGTAGTCGATGGGCAGCGAGCAGTGCTGCCGGACCTGGCGCACCGCTTCCAAAGCAAACCGCATCCGATTTTCCAGACAACCGCCGTATTCGTCGGTCCGCTTGTTGATCAGCGATGAACTGAAGCTGCCGATCAAACGATCGCCGTGTACCTGAATCATATCGAAGCCCGCAGCCTGAGCCTGCTGGGCGCTGAGACCGAAAGCCGCAAGGATTTCGCGAATCCGTTTTTCACGCATTTGATTGACCGTGACCGCGGCGGAATCGTTCAGTTTCTGACGCAGCTGATCCGCGGTGAGTCTGTGTGTCAGCAACGCGGGAATCCATTTCAGCATCGCTTTGAAATTGGCGTCTGAAAGATGCAGCTGGGCAGATACTTTTGCGCCTTGTTGATGCAGCTGGCTGATCAGCTGCTGGTAAGCGGCGAAAGTGCGGGAGTTTTGTAAACTTCCGGAACCGAGAACCGGGATATCCGGCAGGATGATCAGGGCGGTCTGGCCCTGAGCGATCGCGCTCAGCTTCGCTGCTTTTTCTTCCGGCTTTAAGCCCAGGGTGGTCGGGGCGAAGAAAATCCGATTTTTCAATTCACAATTGCCGATGGTGATCGGCTTAACGCAGGCGTGCGTCATTTTTCACTCCTTAAGCCCTGGACGACCTGACTTAAAAGCGCGGTTACCTGTTTCGTTTGATCCGGTGAAAGACAGGCCAGCGTCCGCTGCTCCCATTGGCGGTTGGCGATGGTGATTTCCCGGCAGATCTGTTCGCCTTTTTCGGTTAACGAAACGGTAAACGCCCGGCCGTCCTGTGCACTGCGCGTGCGGATCAAACAGCCGAGCTTTTCCAGCTTGTCCAAGCAGCGGGTGATGTGGCCGTTATCCTGATGCAGCTCCCGGGCCATGGCGGATGGCGTACAGGCGCCGATATGCTCAAGATAGATGAGATAGGGGAACAACCCTACGGTTAATCCAAAAGCATCCAGCCGCGTTTGCAGTGCCGACGTATATTCCCGGCGCAGCTGGCAGATTAAATACGAGAAAGGATAGGACATAGAACACCTCCTGACCTCTTCAGTATAATCATTAATTTGACTAAGTCAAATAAAATGATAAAAGAAAAGCGGAAATTTCCGCTCAGAGCTGACCAAAAGCTTGCAATGCAGTGACGATGCCGTCCCGATCCACGGAATCGGTGACGTAGTCGGCAATCGCTTTGATTTCTTCCCGGCCCTGGCCCATCGCTACGCCGACTCCTGCCGCCTGCAGCATTTCCAGATCGTTGATTCCGTCGCCAAAAGCCATTGTGTCCTGGGGATCGATATGGAAGTGCTGGCAAAGCCGGGCGATCCCAACGCCCTTGTCAATCCCCCGGACGACCAGATCGGCATAGTGAAACGGCGTCGGCAATACCGTCAGACCGGGAATGGTCCGGTAAGCCGCATAATCGCTGTCCGCTGCGTTAAAGGCCAGCGCCATCGTCGCCTGATCGTCCGGCCGCGTCGCCCGGACGTCGATCGCGGCCGGATCGCGGTGAAAGAATTCGCAGGCTGCGATGAAATCCGGCGTCGGCGGACAATTCAGCCAGTCGTCATGACCCATATACTGGATCGGGGAACGGAGTCGCGCGGAGACTGCTTCTAACCCCGCCATCGTTTCCTGATCAAAGAAAACCCGGAACAGCTCTGTTTTCTGTGCGTCGGCAATGACGCTGCCATTGCGGCAGATATAGCCGTCCCATGCAATCGCCGCCAGCTGCGGCATCGTCAGGATTGTATTCACATCCCGGCCCGAGCTGATCACAATCTTCTTTCCATTTTTCTGTAAGCTTGTTAACGCCTCTATGACCGCCGGCGAAATCCGGTGATTGCGATTATCCAGCAACGTTCCGTCGACGTCGAAGAAAAACATTTGATATTCCTTCATTCCGTTCACCTCATGGTTTTCATTATACTCACAAAGCAATGAAAAATCATCCTGAAATTGCCGCGGAAACGCTTTCGTCCGGTTGTGATTTAAGGGTAAATCCAGTATAATGTATGGGTCTTTAGACCTTATTGTATTTTTGCGCTGCCGCGCAGGAATACTGAAAATAGAAAAAGAGGAGGAACTCAATGGAAAATCAAAAGCTGGACGCTTTGTGCGAAGCCTTTTTCACCGAGCATCAGGTCCGTGCGATGGATGTCGCGATCTTTCAGCAGGGATCGGAAATTTACCATTACCGCAGCGGCCGGACGGCGTCGAAGGGCGCGAAGATCACGGAAAAAACGATGTTTTCAATCGGCTCCATCAGCAAGATGTTCACCACGGCGGCCGTGATGATGCTGGTGCAGGAAGGCAAGCTGTCGCTTGATGAGCCGATCGTGAAAAAACTGCCGATGTTCAAGATGCCGGATGCCCGATATAAGAATATTACGGTCCGGATGCTGCTGAATCACAGCAGCGGACTGCCGGGCAACTGCTTTAAGGGAAAATATACGAACGCCCGCAACCGCAATCACCTGAAGGAAGAAATTGAATACGCGGCGCAGAGCCGGCTGAAGGATCAGCCGGGAAAGTTCAGCGTTTACTGCAACGACGGGTTTTCCCTGGCGGAGCTGTTAGTCGAGGTGGTCAGCGGTCAGAGCTATTCCTCCTTTATTTACGAGAAGATTCTCGAGCCGTTAGGCATGGAGCATACTGATTTCCCAATCCATGAAATCATGGACGGCAAATACATCAAAGCGAAATCACCGTTTGATCTCGACTTCCCGCAGGAATATGTCAACGGCATCGGATCCGGCGGGATTTACAGCACGGCCGCGGATTTATGCCGTTTCTTAGACGCCCTGCGTGAAGGCAGACTGGTTGATGAAGCGGGTCTGACGGAAATGAATCGCGATCAACAGCCGAAAGAGCTGGTCGTTGCGGACAATACGACGGAACGCTATGGTCTGGGCTGGGACTGCGTGTCGATGCGGTTGTTTGAGGGCTTTGGCAAACAGGCGTTGTGCAAGTCCGGCTCGACGTTCGGCTTCAATTCCCATTCGCTGATCATCCCAGATTGTCAGCTGAGCGCCGCGGTTGTCCTGTGTACGGATAAGGGCAGCGCTTCAAAGCTCAATCAGGCGCTGGTCTATGAAATTCTCAAGGCTCAGGGCTGCGCGTTCGAAGCGACGCCGCTGCCGGCATTGAAAACCGTCGTGCATCCGGTGGAAATTACCGGTTTGTACGGCAATAAGGATCAGATCGTGCGGGCCCGCTTTGAACATGGCGATCTGACGCTGGAGATTCGCGAAGCCCAGGGCGGCTGGCGGCCGGAAGTTTCCGGCTTGCAGGAAGATCACGGCTGGTTTGCGGGGCAGCCCGGCACGTCGGTCTTCGGCATGGCTGATTTGAAAATTGGATTTGTGCCGCAGGGCGACGAGCTGTATCTTGTTTATCAGATGCCGGGCAGCGTCGCGGCGGAACAGGCTGAGCGGCAGGTTTTCCTGCAGAAGCTCAAGCCGTCCGGCAAGGTAAGCGGCTGGAAGAATCTGACGGATAAGACGTGGATCATGGATAACGAATATCTGCAGCAGCGCACGCTGGGCAACGTCCCGATGACCTTTACCGTACAGATGGAAAAGGGCTACGACGACCTGCTTTTAGCGCCGTATCCGCTGCGCATCCTCAACGATTATGAAGCGGTGCCGGCGATTGAGATTCCGGGCAACTATTCGCGCGAAATGTCGAGTGTTTTATGGCTGGCGGATGGTTCGATTCAAAACGGCCAGTACCACTATGTTCTCTCTGAAAACCTGCCGTCATTGGACGTGCGGGAAATGACGCTGCGCGATCCGCTGATTCATTGGTATATCGGTGCCGCGCCGATCGACACACTGAAAATTGACGGGATTGCCCGCGTTGTCGTCCTGGACGAAAACGGTCAGGTGGAATTTGACAGTCAGCTGTCCAGCTGCCTGCCGGCTTCGCTGCGCGGCAAACGGATCGGTTTCTTCGGCGAACTGAACAGTAAGATCAGCCTGCAGTATCTGGAGGAAAACGCATGATTTACCTCGATCTGCATACGCATACCGTCGTCAGCGGACACGCGTACAGCACGCTGAACGAGAACATTGCCGCAGCCAGGGAACACGGCCTAACGATTTACGGCGTCAGCGATCACACGCCGAAGATGCCGGGTTCCACGCATCTGTTTTATTTCCGCAACCTTCATGTCGTCCCTGAATTCGTCCAGGGAATCCGCGTGCTTAAAGGAGCGGAGCTGAATGTGTTGGATGTCGAAGGGCATGTCGATCTGGACGAAAGCACGCTGAAAATGCTTGACTACGCGATCGCATCCCTGCACGTTCCATGCTTCGGCACCGAGCATACGGAAGCGGAAAACACGCAGGCGATGATCAACGCCGTGCAGAATCCCTATGTCAAGATTCTGGGGCATCCGGACGATTCCCGCTATCCGATCGATCAGGAAGCGGTCGTTCTGGCATGCAAGGCGACCCATACGTTAGTCGAGGTCAACAATTCCTCGATGAATCCGAAAAGCTCGCGCGTCGGCGGCCGGGAAAATATACTTGGGATGCTGCGGTATTGCAAGCAGCATGGCGTGCCGGTCCTGTTTGGCAGCGACGCGCATTACTGTGACGCGATCGGCCGGTTCCAGCGGTGTGAGGAAGTCTGCGCGGCTGCGGAGTTTCCAGCTTCGCTGATCGTGAATTCCAATCCGGAACTGATTTTTGAATATTTTAATCTAAAAGTTGAATGAACGGTTGGTAATGCCAGTAAATTAAGCGTTTGATTAAATAAGAAAAATGTATTTATGAAATCGATTCCCTTCAAGGCGGGGGTCGATTTTTTTCTGTTCTGATTTCATTAGTTTCCATAGATGGCAAATTTATCTTTTCGCAGCCCGGATGAAGTCAGACGTGTTGAAGATCGGACTTAAGCTTATCTTTTCTTGTTTCGGCTGGAAATTGGGGGATAAGAAAAATCAGATGTTTAATTTGTGCGCTAAAGGAAAGAAACGAATAAGCTGCTGATTAAACAACGCAAATTTTTTTGTTTTCAAGATCCTTTCCAGGGATTTGGAATTCAAATTGAAAATAGTTACAAATAATTTTGCGATTTTGTCGAAAAAAAGTGAATTTTCATGAAAAAGAGGAAGGCTTTTTTGAAATTACCGCAATATTAACAAGTAGAGGGGGTGGGTGAATGTCCATCGATCTACGAGAACGGAAAAAACTAAAGAAAAGAACGATTTCTTTAATGGACGACTGGGTCTTTAAAGCGGTGATCGGCGATCCTGAAGATGAGGTCTGTCTGTCGAGTTTTTTTCATGCGATTGATCCTGATTTTAGAAAAGTACGGTTGTTGCCCGGTGAGAAAAAAGCAGGGCATCCTGACGACAAAGCAATTCGTTATGATATCTGCGGCGTGATCAACGAGAAGATTTATTTTGATCTGGAAATCCAGCGAAACGGGAATCCCGAGGAACAGGGAATCCGCATTGTTTTCTATTTATCGCGGCTGCTTTCCGGGCAGAGAACAAAGGGAAAGGATTATCGGGAGCTGCGGCCGGTGCGCGTGATCATGATCACGAATTCCCGCTTTTTTGACGATCCGGAAGTGAGCAGCGATGTGTTTTATTTAGTCGGAGAGAAAACAGGAAGAACCTTGACAAAACACATTCAAGTGAGTATTATTGAATTAGCAGGAGTGGAACGCTTACAGCGGATTCCAGTCCAGGATTTAACGCCGCTGGACCGGTGGCGCATCGTATTAAAATTCGCCGGTGATCCGGACAAAGCGGCGTGGATTCAAGCGATCATGGCGATCGACGAAGGATGCAGAAGGGCGGTGGAGAAAATGATGGAGATTCCGATGAGTATGATCGAGTACATGTGGGAAACAAAGCGGCTGGACAGAGAAATGATGCGGAATTCAGAGATCCGTGAGGAACGGGAACGAGCCGTGAAGAAAGCCAGAGAACGAGCTTTAAAACAAGGGAAGGATCAAGGCGTACTGTTGAATCTTGTAACAATTGTACTGAAAAAAGCGAAGAAGGGAATGCGGGCCGCTGAAATAGCGGACATGTTAGAGGAAGAAGAAGCTCGCATTCAAACGATTCTGAAAATTAAAGAAGAACATCCGGATTACACGGAGGAGCAGATTGCAATGAAGATGATCAGTGAGTCTGTCTATCCGGCAACACTGCGAAACAAAGAGAGGCTTAATGAAGAAAACGGAAAATTTCCACTTGCATGAGGTCAAATCCGTATAGAGGGGCAATCATCTATCTGCAAACCAGAATTCTGGTCTATCATTTTTCTGATTGCCTGTGTTAAACTTAAAGCAAAAGAACCGGGTTATCTAAAAAAGGAGAAAAAATATGATCCAACAACTTATTGATCAACATCTCAGCGCAATAACAGCTCAGATCCGAGCAAAGTACCCGTCTGAAATGGAAAGCTATGCAAAGCGGCTTATAAACTTAGGAATGGATGCGGATCAGGTCGAGGAGGATATGCAGGCCGTTTTAAGAACCTTGGTCATGAGCAACGAGTCGGTTTCCGATGAAGAATTTTTCTGTATTTTAAATCTGTTCCCGGATTATGAGCAATTCGGCAAGCAGACTATCGAATTTAAAATTACGCTGGAGGGAACAAAAAGCTGGCGCAAAGTTCGTCTGCCGGCAATTCTCAGTTTAACGGAGCTGGCCTATGCAGCGATCGCAGCTTTTCATGGAATGGGCGGACATTTGTTTACGCTTAAGTTGAATGACAAACAATATTCCCCATTTGAATTTGAACTGGGGGATTATGAGAATTCCAGCCAGGTTTTGCTTTGCCATCTGGGACTCAAAGAAAAATCGAAGATCGAGATTGACTATGATCTAGGCGCAGGCTGGGGTTTTAACTGTGTAGTCACCAAGCTTGACTGTGAGGATGAGCCTCTGTTAGAGCCGGAGCTGATCAGCGGGAAAGGCTACAATTTGTGGGAAGACAACCGCGAATATCTCGAGTTCTTGATTGAAGATCCGAAAATCAAAGTGCAGGACTGGGAAGGACGTTTCCGTCAGGTAGGAAAGATCGCGAAGGAAGAAGGCATTACCCAGTTTGACGCGGAGGACTGCGATGAATTTCCGTTGGAGATGGAGGTCCTCCGGGAGATTTACAACCCGGCCAATAAAGATTAAACAGGGCGGTTTTGCGCGAAAAATTGAAAAAAGGGTTGACTCTGAAAAAAGAGTGAACTATAATCAGGTACATAAACAAAGGCTTTGAAAAGAATAGTAACTCCGATGGAAACTTGACAGAGAGCCCGGGCGCTGAAAAAGGGCAGTGAAAATCGTTGTGAAAATGGTCTTGGAGCTGCATACCGAGGGAAACTTAGGCTATGACGGATTCACCCGTTAACGTGATACGGTATAACGTTATTCAACGCGTACCGGAAGAGGCAGAACGCGCAAGCGGACTGCGAATTAAGGTGGTAACACGGGAAATCAACTCTCGTCCTTGTTGGGGACGGGAGTTTTTATTTTAAGGAAGGAAGAAGAACATGATAGAACTGGTCGGAGTCAATAAAACCTTTACGACGAAGGACCTGAACGTCGAGGCGTGCAAGGATGTTAACCTGAAAATCGAAGACGGGGATATCTTCGGCATCATCGGATTTTCCGGCGCAGGGAAATCGACGCTGGTCCGCTGTATCAACCTGCTGGAGCGGCCGACCTCCGGCAAGGTGCTGATCGACGGTGTCGATATCACCCAGCTGAAGGAAGCAGAGCTGCGCAAGATCCGCAAGAAGATCGGGATGATCTTCCAGCATTTCAATCTGATGCGTTCGCGCACGGTCTATCAGAATATTGCTTATCCGCTAAAAGGAAGCAAGCTGACCAAAGCGCAGATTGACAAAAAGGTCAAGGATCTGTTGGAACTGGTCGGGCTGAGCGAGAAGCTGAACGCTTATCCCTCAGAGCTGTCCGGCGGACAGAAGCAGCGGGTCGCAATCGCGCGGGCGTTGGCCAACGATCCAAAAGTGCTGTTGTGCGACGAAGCGACCAGCGCGCTGGATCCGCAGACGACCTCCAGCATTCTCAAGCTGCTGAAGGAAGTCAATCAGAAGCTGGGCATCACGATCGTCCTGATCACGCACGAAATGGCGGTTATCAAGGAAATCTGTAACCGCGTCGCGGTCATGGAGCTGGGCAAGGTCGTCGAAACCGGCAACATCCTGGATATCTTCTCGCATCCGAAAGCGCAGATGACGATCGATTTCATCAATTCCACCAATCCGATCACCAAGATCTATGAGCTGATCGACAACGGTGCGGAAATCGTGCGGCTGCATAAAGGCCAGCGGTTATTGAAGCTGACGTATGGCGCTGAGGAAACCAAGGAAGCGCTGATTTCGCAGCTGTCCAAGAAATACGACGTTGTGTGCAACATTGTGTTCGGTAACGTCGAGGTGATCCAGCAGGCCGCGCTGGGCAGTCTGATCGTCATGCTGGAAGGCAGCGAAGACGCGATGCGCAAGGCGGAAGCTGAATTAAAGCATTACAACATTGAAGTGGAGGTGCTGAAATGCTGGAACAATTAATTCCCAACGTGATGGTGAAGATCCCCAAACTGATCCAGAGCATCCTGGAAACCTTCCAGATGATGGGCTGGTCGGGATCGATCTCGTTTGTACTCGGACTGTTCTTCGGCGTTGTACTGATCGTTACCCGCAAGGAAGGCATCATGGAATGTCATCCGGTCTATTGGGTTCTTGATAAAATTATCAATATCCTGCGTTCGATTCCGTTCATCATCTTAGTCCCGGCAACCTTGTTTCTCTCGCGGGCGATCATGGGCACGGGCATCGGCGTCAAAGGCGCGATCATCCCGCTGATCATCGGCACGGTGCCGTTCTTCTCCCGCCAGATTGAACTGGCGCTGGCGGAGGTTGACGGCGGCCTGATCGAAGCGGCGCAGGCGATGGGCGATTCGCCGTTACAAATCATCTTCCGGGTCTATCTGAAAGAGTCGATTCCTGCGATTGCCCGGGCAACCACGATTACGTTCATCTCGCTGATCGGGCTGACCGCGATGGCCGGCGTTGTCGGCGCGGGCGGGTTAGGCGATTTCGCAATCCGCTACGGACATCAGCGCAGCGAACCGGACGTCATCTGGGTCACGATCCTGATTATTTTGATTCTCGTAACGATCGCGCAGGCGATCGGCGACGTGATCATAAAGAAAACAACACATTAAGGGGGAACTGAAAATGAAAAAACTACTCTGCTGCATTCTGGCTGCGCTGGTCTTAACCGGCTGCAGCGCCGCACCGAAAGAAAACAACACGACGCCGGAAGGCTCTGAGGCCCGCACTGTCAAGGTCGGCGTCATCGGCGAAAACAACGAATACTGGCAGCCGATCATCGACGAAATGGCGAAGGACAACGTCACGATCGAATTTGTCACCTTCAGCGATTACGCGATGGTCAACAAAGCCTTGGCGGCCGGCGATATTGATATCGACAGCTTTCAGCACTACGCCTACTTTGATAAGGACTGCGAAGCCAACGGCTACGACCTGACGGCGATCGGTGAAACGGTGCTGGCTCCGTTAAGCCTGTATTCCAAGAAGATTGCCGGTATTGACGAAATCAAAGACGGCGATAAGATTGCGATCGCTTCCGACGTAACCAACGGCGGCCGCGCGATCAAGTTGCTGGAAAGCCTGGGCTTCATCGAAGTCGATCCGGAAAAGGGCTATACGCCGTCTGTCACCGACATTACGAAATACAACGTCAACATTGAAATTATTGAAATTGAAGCGAATACGATCCCAAGCATTCTGCCGGATGTGACCGCGGGCTTCATCAACGGCACAATCGCGATCGACTCCGGTCTGTCTCCAAACAAGGATTCGATCTTCATGGAATCGGTTCAGGAAGGCTCGGATAACCCGTATATCAACATCATCGCCGCCCGTACCGCAGATAAGGACGACGCGGTTTACAAGAAGATCTGCGAGTTATTCCAGACTGACGCCGTTGCTCAGATCATTAACGATCAGTATGACGGCGCGCTGATTCCGGCTTGGAAATAAGCGCAATTAACTTCGACAAATCAGATTCCAATCAAAATTTAATCGAAAAGGCAGTGCGCAGAAGAGTACCGCGGAACCAACTGAAAAAGCGATCGGCAGAGGGTGAAAGGCCGAAGGGAAGTCCGTGGGAAGATGATCTGCAAGCCGCGGCTGTGAGCTGGATACGTCCAGGTGAGCGGCCGACGGGTTCGCCCGTTACCGCGAACACGGTTCTTCTCTGCAGGACAGAGAACGACCGGATGAGGCTGAGTCAGCGATGGCTTGGTAAAGAAAGGTGGTAACACGGAGGCTTCCGTCCTTTTTCGAGGATGGGAGTCTTTTGTTATAAATGAGAAGGAGAAAATGAAGATGAAAACAACGTTAAAACATTTAAGTGTTCTGTTAGCCTGCGCCGGCTTGATCGCCGGCTGCTCCACAAAACCGGCGGCGCAGCCGTCCGCCGCGCCCCAGGATCAAACCAGCACAGAGAAAACTGTGATCACGATCGGGGCCTCAACCTCCCCGCACGCTGAAATTCTGGAATATGCCCAGCCGTATTTAGAAGAAAAGGGCTACACGCTGAAAATCGTGGAATTCTCAGATTATGTTACGCCGAACACCGCGCTGGAACAGGGCGATCTGGATGCGAATTATTTCCAGCATTATCCTTATCTGGAGCAGTTCAATGAGGATCACGGCACGCATCTGGTCACAGCCGGGGGCATCCATTTTGAACCGTTAGGCATCTATGCCGGTAAGTCGAAGGCTTTATCGGCGATCGAACAGGGCGGCTGCAGCTTTGCCGTGCCGAACGACGGCACCAATGAAGCGCGGGCTTTGCAGCTGTTGGAAAGCCTGGGTTATATCAAGCTGAAAGACGGTGTGGGCTTGAAGGCGACGCCGGTGGATATCGTCGAGAATCCGTATAACGTCAGCATTGTGGAGATCGACGCTTCGCTGGTGGCCCAGACCAAAGATGACGTGGACTTTGCGATTGTCAACGGCAACTATGCGCTGGATGCCAAGATCACCGATCTGCTTCTGACCTCGGAACAATCGGATTCCGAAGGAGCGAAGACGTATGCGAATATTATCGCCGTTCGCGAAGGCGAGGAAAACAGCGATAAAACAAAAGCCCTGATCGACGTTCTGACCAGTGATGAAGTCCGCAGCTATATCAGCGAGCACTACAACGGACTGGTGGTTCCCGTCGAATAAATCGTTCGGCTGCCGGTTTAAAACCGGCAGTTTTTTCGATGTTTGCAGAAACCGCGGCTTTCAGACAGACGAGGCAGGCTGATGACAAGCTGATCACCGGTCAGCCATTCATCGGCAAGGCGGAATTTTTGGTCCGAAACGGGAAGAAACCAGGAAATTTCTTGAGGGCGGACAGCGGAGTGTGCTAAACTTAGAAAGAAAGACAGGAGGGCCCAGGCGTGGAAGAAAAACAAGTTCTGGCCGAGATTCAGAAGCAGGAACGCCAGCTCTCGACGTATTGGCGGAGTCTGCACTGGCACGTGTGCGCGGTACTGGCCGCAGGGACTGCCGCCGCGGAGATTTTATTGTTTTTTGTGTTGGACGCCGCGTCGTTAATCAGCTGTTCCGTACCGGTCTACTTAATTCGGTATATTGCGGTTCCCAGCCTGATCAACGGGGCGTTGGTATGGGGCTGCCGGTGGCTGATCCGGACACGGGATTGGGAAGAAACAAAAAAAGACGGCATCGTGTCGCTGACGATGACGTTATTGTGTTTTGTGATTACGATCATCCATGGGGCGTTTAGTTCCGTTTATATGATGTTTGTGCTGCCGACCCTGTTAACGACGGTATATGAGCGCAAACAGCTGACCGTCGTGACGGCTCTGACCGGGATGGTGCTGTGCGGCCTGAGCGCGTTTATGCCGTCCTGGGATCCGGATAAGATTGTTACCGCCTATTATTTCAGCGATATTCTGATTTGTCTGATGGTGCAGGCCGGGACGCTGGCCGCTTGTTGGGAATTGCTGGAATTTCAGGACCGCCGCCGACAGATCAGCCGGCGGCGGGATGCTGAGCGGATTTCCCTGCAGCGGGAAGTCAGCTATGACGCCTTGACCGGGGTTGGCAGCCGGATGGCGCTGAACCGGTGTTTTGAGGAATTGGAAACAGCCCAGGACTATGCGTTAGTCTTGCTGGATCTTGACGATTTCAAGCAGATCAACGATCAGCTCGGCCATCTTATCGGCGATGAAGTATTGCGTCAGGTCGGGCAGCTGCTGAACAACGATTCAGAACGCATGCGCGCTTACCGGTTCGGCGGCGACGAATTCTGCGTGGTGTTGAAACAGCCGCAAAGCGATGAAGCGGAGAGGTGTATGCGGCAGCTGCAGGAACAGTTCAGCCAACGGATGAGGGAGCTATTTCCGAAGTTTCCAATGACGATCAGCCTCGGGATTCATCACCAACAGGGCGGCGAATCCGCCTTGCAGTGCTTCCGGCATGCGGATGAGGCGTTGTATAAAGCGAAAAAACAAGGTAAAAATCAACTTGCTTCCAATTAACGGAAACGAATATAGAAAAATGTGGGATTGTTATCCCTGGGATCGGCAAAAGTTTGGCCACGAACCTCGCCCGGAGAACCGGGGACGGAAGGTGAATATCATCGGGGCGTGGAAATCTGGGTGAATGGCAGGAGGAGCTGCTGCGGACACAGCTTCATCCCGATAAACCCTATGGATTAGTATGGGAGATGAACGGCGGTTCGGTGCTGGCTGGTGAAATAAGCTGGAAAGGCGCTTGCCGCGAACTGCGCGAGGAAGCCGGTTTGCGGTGCGCAAGGTTACGCGAAAAATGCTTTTACAAATGATTACTTAGGGCGAAGGGATACCCCAAGTCGGGCTGCAATTTCAGCGGATTACGGAAAAATTATGAACCTGGAAACATCGAATTGAATGAATGAAACAAAATGTAAGAAAATGAAAGAAATTAAAGGAACGCCTGATTTATGACGCTTTCTTCTTACACGGATGATTGACTTTTTTTACAGGATTGTGTATCATTACTTCATTGATAAACATTGGCTTATCAATCAGTGATTTAGAATCGCCAACAACTCTTGGTGGGGCTCACTGCATTCCTGTTTGAAGGAAAGAAATTGGAATCAGAGGTTGGGGGACCGCTGATTTTTTTCTGCGATGATCCGTTGCCATGGCGGCGAAAAGGAGAAAGAGAATGCGAACGATTTTACGAAATGCGAAAATCTGGCTGGGCGGCGATCAATTTGCCAGCGCTGTGCTCTTTGATTCATCGCAAATCCTGGCGGTCGGCACCGACGCGCAGGTGGAAGCGCAGCGTCAAAACGGTGATCAGATCATCGACGTGCAGGGCCGGCTGGTCCTGCCGGGATTGTGCGACACGCATCTGCATTGTTACAATAAGGGCTGCACGCTGCAGAACATTGATCTGCAGGATGTTTCCTCGATCGAGGAGATCGTCAGCCGCAGCCGGGAATATATTCAGGCGCATCCGGATTCCAGCGTGATTCACGGCCGGGGCTGGAATCATGATTATTTTGCGGAAGGCCGGATCTTAAACCGCGCGGATCTGGATCGCATCAGCACACGCGTACCGGTGGTTCTGACACGGGCCTGCGGGCATATTGCCTGCGTAAACACATGCGCCTTGCAGCGGCTGGGATTCACCGGGGCGATCGTCCAGCCCGAGGATGGTCAGATTGACGTTGACGAACAGGGCTGTCCGACCGGAATCTTCCGGGAAAACGCGATGCTGCTGTTAAAACCGCTGGATCCGCCGCTTACGGTCACTCAGATCAAGGAACGGCTGGCTCTGGCGCTGGCCGCGGCGGCTCGGGCAGGGCTGACGACTGTGCATTCCAACGACGTCACCAGTGAAAATCTGGATCTGATGCTTGAAGCCTACCGTCAGCTGCGTGCGGAAGACCGGATGCCGGTACGGGTCGTTCTGCAGTGTACGCTGACTGATCCGGAATCGTTAATGCGCTATCTTGAAATCAAGGAACAAACGCCATCGGACGAGGTACTGGTGTTCGGCCCGCTGAAATTGTTGACCGACGGCTCGCTGGGGGCGCGGACAGCCTGGATGCGTCAGCCGTATGCCGACGATCCTTCGACACGGGGGATCGCGACGATGACCCGCGCGCAGCTGGACGAGCTGGTGTCACTGGCGCATGCCCATGGACTGCAATGCGTCTGCCACGCCATCGGCGACGCGGCGATTGAAATGGTGCTCGACACCTTTGAAAACGTGAACCGGACGAGTCCGGATAATCCGCTGCGGCATGGGATCGTGCATTGCCAGATCACCGATTCCGCGTTGATCGACCGGTTTGCCTCCACACACACCGCGGCGCTGGTGCAGCCGATCTTCCTGCACTATGATCAACATATCGTCGAACAGCGGGTGGGAACTGAACTGGCGCAGACTTCCTATGCGTTCCGTTCATTAGCTGAGCGCGGCGTGGCGGTTTCGTTCGGCACGGATTGTCCGGTAGAGGATCTCAATCCATTTGCGAATCTGTATTGCGCCGTTACCCGTAAGGATCTGCATCATCCTGAAGCGAGCGGCTACCGCCCGGAAGAAGCGTTTAGTCTGGAAGCGGCGCTGCGCTGCATGACGGAGACCGCAGCCTGGCAAAGCTTTGAGGAAGGCCGCAAGGGCGTGATTCAGATTGGGGCTTTGCCGGACTTTACGATCTGCGATCAGGACGTGTTTGCGCTGGCGCCGCAGAAGCTGAAGGATGTTCGCAGCTGGATGACGATCTGTCAGGGTAAAGTCCGGTGGCAGGCGGAATAATTCCAATTACTTAAGATAAAGAATTTGCGAGTTCACATCAGTTGTGCAAGCTGAAAAAGCAGTGTCAAGCCGGCGTTTAAATGACGATCAAGATCACAAGAAAAAGACTCAGTTTCCAGCAACAGGGAGACTGAGTCTTTTCTCTATGAATTATTGAGCACCGCGCGACCCAGCGCTTTCGCTACATCCTCGCAGCGGTCGCAGCATTTCTCCAGCCGCTCATAAATTTCCATCCACACCATGATCGCCAGCGGATCCTGCGGCGTGGCGAACAATTCGTGCATCGTTTCGGCATACAGCCGGTCGCCGTCTTCCTCCAGTTCGTTAACCCGTCGGATCAAGCCTTCCAGCGCCGTGGATTTCTTGAAATGCCGGAATTCCTCAAGCGCCTGCTGCAGGGTGCGGATGCATTCGATAATTAAGGCACAGAATGGCAGCGCCGGCGGATCGATCTGCGGGATGTTATACATATACAGACGGATCACAACGTCCTCGATCGCGTCGGTCAGATCGTCGAGTACGTCGGACAGCTCCATGATGTCCTCGCGCTCGATCGGCGGCAGAAATTCGCGGATCAGCTGATCGGTCAGCTGATGCTTCAGCGTATCCGCGCTGTGCTCCACGGCATGAATCTGCGCCATCCGCTCCTTAAGCGCGGCCGGGTCATACGTTTCCAGCATTTCCTTCAATAACTCCCCGGCGGATAACGAATGCCGGCCCATTTCCTGAAACGCGTTGAAATAATCAAATTGTTTGCCCATAATGACTCCTTTCATTAAAAGAGAATAAAGAACAGCTTGGCCATCAGAAAGCCGATCAATCCGCATCCCGGAAAGGTCAGGATCCAGGTCATCACCATTTCCCGGACGACGCCCCAGTTGACGTTGGACAGCCGCCGCGCCGCTCCGACACCCATGATCGCCGTCGTCTTGGTGTGGGTTGTGCTGACCGGAACCCCGGTTAGCGAGGAAAACAACAGGCACAGCGCCGCCGCGGTATCCGCTGCGAAGCCCTGATATTTTTCCAGCCGGACCATGTCCATGCCGACGGATTTGATGATCCGGTAGCCGCCGATGCTGGTGCCTAAACCCATGATGGCGGAACAAAGAATCATCAGCCACAGCGGGATCACGAAGGTTTCGACATGTACCTGACCCTGCGCGAGAAAGACGCCCAGCAGGAAAACACCCATGAATTTCTGACCATCCTGCGCTCCGTGCATGAAGGCCATCGCCGCCCCGCCGCCGATCTGCGCATAACGGAAAAACGAATTCGTGCGCCGGCGGTCCATTCTGCGGCACAGGGTTTCGACCAGCTTCACGCACAGCCAGCCAAGCGCGAAGCCCAGGATTGTCGAGAGGACCAGCCCATAGAGAACCTTGATCCATTCCGCGCCGTTAATCCCGTCCAAACCACCGTGCAGGGCGATCGCCGCCCCCGACAGCCCGGCGATCAGCGCGTGGCTTTCGCTGGTTGGAATACCGTATTTCCACGCCAGCACCGCCCAGCTGACAATCGCGAACAACGCGGCGCACAGCGCGATGAGCGCCTGCTGGGGATCAGAGCCGAAATCTGCGATGTTGTAAATCGTTTCGGCTACGGTAGCGTTGACCATCGTCATAAACAGCACACCCAGAAAATTAAAGAACGCGGCCATCAGCACCGCGCTGCGGGCCGACATCGAACGGGTTGATACACAGGTCGCGATGGCGTTGGGCGCGTCCGTCCAGCCGTTGACCAGAATTACGCCGATCGTTAAGATCACGGTGATCAACAACGGCACACTGCGGGTCAGCTGCTGAAGAAAATCAATCAACGAAATGCTCATCCTGCGCTCCTCCTTTCTTATTTGTTTTCATTGTAGCATTTCCGCAGCCTCCGGAACAGAAAAACTTCTGGGTCAAACCAAACAGATCACAGGTCATGTCAAAAAGGCGGCCGGGATTCGATGCGGGAACAGTTAGATCGTATTCAATGTTCGATTTTCGGCATGATTCACAGAAAAGAAACAGTGCCGGCCGGCGATCCATGGTATAATAAGGTCGAAAAATGTCAGGGGGAGAAGTATGCCGGCAACTTATACACATGCCGTTTACGGCCGTCAGGTTCTGGATCAGCTGGAGCCTGCGCTGCGCGAGCGGATCAATCCGCATTTAGCTTGTTACAACATCGGTCTGCATGGACCCGATCTGCTTTTCTTTTATAAACCGCTGAGTCAGGCGCCGATCAAAAAGCGCGGCTATGCGATGCACCATGAACCCGGCCGCCCGTTCTTTGAAAACGCCCGTACTTTAATCCGTCAGAGCCCGGACCCCGAGGCAGCGCTGGCGTATATTCTTGGTTTTATCAACCACTTTGTGCTGGACAGCCTGAACCATCCGGCGATCTTCGCCTTTCAGGAAGAATCCGGTCTGAGTCACAGTGAGATCGAGTCGGAATGGGACCGGGCGCTGATGGTTGCGCAGGGTAAGGATCCGATCCGCACGCGCTCAACAGAGCATCTGGCGATTTCGCCGGCGTGCTGCCAGGTGATCGCGCCGTTTTTTGACGTCCGTCCGCGGGATATCGAACAATCGCTCAAGACGATGACCGGCTTGCTGGATCTGTTTGTCGCTCCCGGCGCGGCAAAGCGCAGTCTCATCCTCGGGGTGATGGGGCTGGTCGGGGTCCGTAAGAGCGAAGGCGGCCTGATCATCAACCGCGAGCCGAATCCGCGCTGCACTGATTTTATCCAGCAGCGAATGGCGGGGATGGATGAAGCCGCAGAATTGTCCGTGCGCTTGATCCACGAATACATCGCAACGCTGAACACGTCTGAGCCGCTGGATCCGTGGTATGACGAAGACTACGAGTAGAGGATGAACAATGGGGGACAACATGGAAAATAAGAAACTCACAGCCTTGGAGAAACAATGGATTTTATACGACGTCGGCAACTCCGCGTTTATTTTGTTAGTCGCGACGATTATGCCGATCTACTTCAATTCGCTCTGTCAGAGCGCGGGGATTGCGGAAGTCGATTATCTGGCGTACTGGGGTTATGCCGCTTCGGTTTCCACGCTGATCGTGGCGCTGAGCGGACCGGTGCTGGGCACGCTGGCCGATTATCAGGGGTTGAAGAAAAAAATATTTGCACTGTGCGTGATGGTCGGCGTGTGCGCGCTGGCGGCCTTGTGGATCCCGACCTCATGGAGAGTGTTTCTGATTCTCTATATCGTGGCGAAGGTCGGCTATTCCGCTAGCCTGATTTTCTACGATTCGATGCTTTCGGACATCACAACGCCCGAGCGGATGGACCGGGTCTCCTCACATGGTTACGCCTGGGGCTACATCGGCAGCTGCATTCCGTTTGTGATCAGTCTGGTCTTCGTTCTGTTTTACGAGCAGTTTTCGATGACGATCATGACGGCGATGATTCTGGCATTTGTGATCAATGCGCTGTGGTGGCTGGCCTGCACGCTGCCGTTATTGAAAAACTACAAGCAGAACTACTATGTTGAAGACGCGCAGAAGGATAAGCTCCGCGGCAGCTTCCGGCGGTTGGCCGATTCGTTCCGCAAGATCCGCAAGCATCGGAAAATCTTCTTGTTTCTGATCGCGTTCTTCTTTTACATCGACGGTGTCTATACGATCATCGACATGGCGACGGCCTATGGCAGCGCCTTGGGCCTGGATACCCAGGGGTTGTTGGTGGCGTTATTGGTGACGCAGATCGTCGCGTTTCCCAGCGCACTGGTCTTCGCATCGCTGGCCCGCAAAATCAACAACGCCAAGCTGATTCAGCTCTGTATTCTGGCGTATACCGGAATCGCGGTCTTCGCGATTCAGTTGGACAAGCAATGGGAGTTCTGGGTGCTGGCGGTATGCGTCGGTTTGTTCCAGGGCGGTATTCAGGCGTTGTCCCGATCCTATTTCGCGCAGATCATTCCGCCGGAAAATGCCGGAGAATTCTTCGGCTTGTTCGATATCTGCGGCAAAGGCGCGGCTTTTCTGGGCACAGCCTTAGTCAGTCTGACAGCGCAGCTTTCCGGCAGCGCCAACGGCGCGATCGCGATTCTGGCGGTGATGTTTATTATCGGTCTGTTTTTGTTCAACCGCGCGCTGCGTGTGGAATAAACTGAAAACGATGGGGCAGCCCATCGTTTTATCCTGTGCGGGATTGGATCAAGGTTTTCTGACCGGATCCGGGAGTAAGCTTGCGGAAGCCGAAGCTTTAAAAATGGAACAGCTGATGTAAAAAGCCATACGAGTTTCCCAGAAGGTAACAGATGATGAAGATAACCAGACAACTGGGAATCAGCACCAGCATCAGATTTTTAAAATTTAAGGGCCGTTGCTTCGCCATCGATCATCCCTCCTGTTCCTGTCTTTATTGTACCCCAATTCCGGTGTTTCATCCTTTAAGACTTCGTAAAGAAAAATAAAGGATTTATGAAGAATATCAGGAACGCTTTCCGTTCCGGACGTTCAAAAGGTGAATTAAAGATGAATAATTTCCTTCGTAAAGGGATTAAAAAGTGCGTGGAATAAGGCTTTTTCATCATTTTGAGCAGTCCGCTCCTTGCGTCAGGAAACAGTTCATGCTATAATTCAAAAAATCAGCGGGAGAATTTCATCTTTGTGAATTAGGGATGAAACGCTGAAGCAGGCTGAACGGAACGTGAAAAGCACGGTGACTAAGCGAGCCTGATCGGATCCGGTTTGCGGATCCAAAGCGGCAGCTCCGCTGTGTCATTATGAGCGAGGGAAAGACTCATAATGTTGATGGATAGGAAAGGATGTGTTTTCGTTGGACGATTCGCCCCACCCCACGGTTAAGTTAGGGCACTTGCCCTCTCCGGTCTGGATGAAGCTGTCAAGAATCAGAATGTTCATCCGGTATCATGTTATCCGATTCTGAGAGGAAGATCAGAAAATAAATCAGAAGGATAAAAAAGGAGAGAGGTAAAATGAGTAATACGATGACGCTGATTGGAATTTTAGCCATTCTGGTCTTTTGTTCGAGTTTTTTCTCGGCAACGGAAACGGCGTATTCCAGTATCAATAAAATAAAATTAAAAAATATGGCTTCGGCCGGCAGCCGCAAGGCGCAGAAAGCGCTGGAGCTGGCGGACGGCTACGACCGGCTGTTATCTACGATCCTGGTCGGCAACAACGTGGTCAATATTCTGGCTTCGTCGTTGGCGACGGTTTTGTTCGTGCAGAATTTGGGCTTCGGCGATGCCGGAGTCAGTCTGTCGACGGCGGTCATGACGATCGTGATCTTAATTTTCGGCGAAATTTCACCGAAAAGCATCGCGAAGGAAACGCCGGAGAAGTTTGCGATGGCGGTTGCGGGCGTGATTGGTTTTATCCAAACGCTCTTAACCCCGATCAACTTTCTGTTCAGTTTGTGGAAGAAGCTGCTTTCGATGATGTTCAAAGTTGAAAACGACGATTCCATGACCCAGGAAGAACTGTTGACCATCGTTGAGGAAGCCCAGAACGAAGGCGATCTGGAAGCGCATGAAAGCGATTTGATCTGCGCTGCGATCGAGTTCAACGATCTGGATGTCAAGGATATCTTAACGCCGCGGGTCGATGTGATCGCCGTGGACGTCACGGACTCTCTGGATGAAATCGAGCTGATGTTCCGCAACAACAATTTCTCGCGTCTGCCGGTGTATGAAAACTCGATCGACAACATTGTCGGGGTCATTCATGAAAAGGACTTCTATAACTTATACTACAACCACATGGGCACGTTCAAGTCGATCACGCAGACGCTGTTATATACCAGCCCGCACGTCAAGATTTCATCGCTGCTGAAACAGCTGCAGAGCTCCAAGACCCACATGGCGGTTGTGCTGGATGAGTACGGCGGAACGGCCGGCATCATTACGCTCGAGGATATTCTTGAAGAACTGGTCGGTGAAATCTACGACGAGCACGATCAGGTCAAGGAGTATTACAAGGAATTGGATCCGAATACTTATCTGATCGAGTGCGACATGGATCTGGACGATATGTTTGAATTCTTCGGTCTGGAAGATGAAGAAGATTACGATTTCATCACGGTCAGCGGCTGGGTTATCCATGAGCTGGAACGGATTCCGAAGGTCGGCGAATCATTCACATACAAGAATCTGGTCGTCACGGTAACGCAGACCGACGCCCGCAAGGTGATCGAGGTGAAGGTCAGCGTCATCCCGCAGGATCAGAGCGAGGAAGACGACGATCACAAGTCAAAGAAACAAAGCGGTATGAAGATGCTTTCGTTTTAAACAAGGAGAAGGATGAATAGAGCTGGCAGTATGCCAGCTTTTTCAATTCGCCGATTTGAAGACCTTTTGTCAGGCAGAACAGGATGAGAAAACGGCAAACAGGATATTCATCCAAAACTTGCGGTTCAGCATAAACAGGCATAAAATGGAAACAGAAAAACAAGGAGGATTCGTGATGAAAATAATCCTGGATTTAGATACTGGTATCGACGACGCGCTGGCGCTGAGCTATGCCCTGGGCGATCCTATGGCGGAGGTGATCGGCGTTACCTGCACCTACGGCAACGTGTTTCGGGAACAGGCGCTGGAGAATACGGAAACCTTGTTAAAAGCGCTGGGACGAACTGATATCCCGATCTACGCCGGGCCGGCGCATCCCCTGACGCGAACGGACTTCGCACCGACGGCAATGTGCCGCGTCGTGCATGGCGAACAGGGGTTCGGTCAGGCTCGGATTGAACCGGATCCGGATTTGGTTCAGCCGCAGCCGGCGGTGGAATTCATCCTGGAAGCCGCCCGCCGGCATGGATCCGAACTGACGCTTTTGACCGCCGGTCCTCTGACGACGCTGGCGGAGGTGCTGCGCCGGAATCCGAACTTCAAAAACGAGATTGGCCGGGTTGTCTGCATGGCTGGGGCGCTGACGGTGGCGGGAAATGAAACACCGTTTGCGGAAGCCAATGTCCGCGTCGATCCGGAAGCGGCGGCCGAGGTGTTCACCAGCGGTCTGCCGTTAGTGCTGGTGGGCTTAGATGTGACATTAAAGACGCTATACGATCAAGCTCACATTGATCATCTGCGCGCGCTGAAGACCCCGGCGGCGGATTTAGTCGGCGGACTGATGCAGTTCTATCTCGATTATTACAAGACTGATAAGCGGCGTCTGGCCGGTTGTCCGCTCCATGATCCGCTGGCGGCCGTGGCGGCGCTGCATCCGGATCTGATCACAACGATGCCGGTTAACCTCAAGGTCGAACTGGAAGAGACTGCCGGGCGGGGCCGAACCGTCGCTGATCTGACGCGGCTGAACGATCCGCAAAAGGATCACCAGATGGCGATCGACGCTGATGTTCCGCGCTTTCTGGAATTGTTTACCCACGCGCTGGAACGATCTTTGGGAAATCGTTCATCTGCAAGGTGAAAATGTTAGGAGAAACAAGATCGAAAGCAAGAGAATGTCAAGCTTCTTTGAATTGAATGTAAATAAAATGAAAACGATGAAATTCTAATTTTATTGCTTTCATTTTTTGTAAAATTTTGTATAATGAACCTATTGAAAGAAATGAGGGCGAACTATGATTTGTATTAAAAACGGATGGGTGCACGACGCGGTTCATGAGGAACCGTATATTGCGGACGTACTGGCGGACAAGGGCAAGATTACAGCAATCGGTAAGAATCTGATCGTGCCGCAGGACTGCGAGATCATCGACGCGACGGATAAAAACGTTTATCCAGGCTTTGTCGAGGCGCATTGCCACATTGGCCTGGACGGCTCCGGGATTGGTTTTGAGGGCGACGACTGCAATGAGATGACGGATATCCTGACCCCGCAGCTGCGCGCGATCGACGGTATCAATCCGATGGATCCGACGTTCCGTGAAGCGGCGCTGGCCGGCATCACAACCGTCTGCACCGGACCGGGCAGCGCGAATGTGCTGGGCGGTACGTTTACGGCGATCAAGACGGTCGGCAAGCGCGTCGATAAGATGATCGTGAAAAAGGAAGTCGCGATGAAATGCGCGTTTGGCGAGAACCCGAAGCGTTGTTATAAAGATAAGAATAACTATTCCCGGATGTCGACGGCATCCAAGCTGCGCGAAATGCTTTTGAAGGCCAAAGAATACGACCGGAAGGTGCTGGCCGCGGGCAGTGATGAAAGCAAGCTGCCGGCTTACGATATGAAGCTGGAAGCGCTGCGGCCGGTGCTGCATGGCGAGCTGCCGCTGAAGGCGCACGCCCATCAGGCCAACGATATTTTCACGGCGCTGCGGATCGCGCAGGAATTCAACGTGAAGATCACGCTGGAACATGTGACGGAAGGGCATCTGATCGTCGACGAGCTGAAGGACGAACCGGTGCCGATGGCGGTCGGGCCGTCTTTGACCCATGCGAGCAAATTTGAGCTGCGCAACAAAACGTTTGAAACCCCGGGTATTCTGGCGAACGCCGGCTGCCAGGTTTCGATCATTACCGATTCGCCGGTAATTCCGCAGCAGTATCTGCCGCTGTGTGCCGGACTGGCGATCAAATCCGGCATGAAGGAGTGGGATGCGTTAAAGGCGATTACGATTAACGCCGCCAAGCATATCGGCATTGAGGATCGCGTCGGTTCGCTGGAAATCGGTAAGGACGCGGATATCCTGGTCATGGAAGGCAGCTGCTTTGAGGTCTCGGCGCAGCCGGAAATCGTTATCATCGACGGAAAGGTTGTGGCGTAAGGGATGCGGTTAGTTCAAAACGGGACGGTTACCACGATGGCCGGCGAAGGTCCGGCCATTGCGGATATCTTAATTGATAATGGAAAAATCGCGGCGATCGGGGAACACCTAACGGTTCCGGAAGGCTGCGAGATCATCGACGCGACAGGCCTGCAGGTGTACCCGGGATTTATCGACTGTCATTGCCACATCGGTCTGTATGAAGACGGAATCGGCTTCGAGGGCAACGACACCAACGAATCGACGGATCCGATCACGCCTCAGCTGCGCGGGATTGACGCGATCAATCCGTTCGATCCTTCGTTTAAGGAAGCGGCCGCGGCCGGCGTTACGACGATCGGCACCGGGCCGGGCAGCGCGAATGTGGTCGGCGGTACATTTGCGGCCGTGAAGACCGTTGGTACCTGCGTTGACGAGATGGTCGTCAAGGAAGCAGTCGCGATGAAGTGTGCTTTCGGCGAAAATCCGAAACGCTGCTACCAGGGGAAAAACAACAACACCCGGATGGCGACGGCGGCGAAGCTGCGCGAGCTGTTGTTTAAAGCGAACGAATATTCAATGAAGCTCAGCGAGGCCCGTCAGGATCCGAGCAAACGTCCGGCTTTCGACATGAAGCTGGACGCGATGCTGCCGGTCGTCCGCAAACAGCTGCCGCTCAAAGCGCACGCTCACCGGGCTGACGATATCTGCACGGCGATCCGGATCGCGAAGGAATTCGATCTGAAGCTGACGCTGGAACACGTGACGGAAGGTCAGTTTATCCTGCCGCAGCTGCAGGCGGCCAACGTACCGCTGGCCGTTGGACCGAACCTGCACGCCAACAGTAAGTTTGAAATCCGCAACATGACGTTTACGACTCCCGGCGTTTTAAGCAAAGCCGGGCTGCAGGTTTCGATCGTGACGGACGCGCCGATCGTGCCGTTAAAATATCTGGCGATGTCGGCGGGTCTGGCGGTCAAATCCGGGATGGATCACACCGAAGCGCTGAAAGCGATCACGATCAATCCGGCGAAGCATCTGGGCATCGCCGACCGGGTCGGTTCGTTAGAGGTCGGCAAGGACGCGGATATCGTCATCACCGACGGCGATCCGCTGGCAATGTTCACGACGGTCCGCACGGTTCTGATCAACGGCGAGATCGTTGCCTAAAATAGAATCAAGAAATCCTGACCGCTTTGATTAAGCTTCAGGATTTTTTACGTTTGGGGGAAGTGCGGGGCTTCGCGCCGGTGGAATTTTATGATATAGTGAAAAGCAGAGTTGCGGTTGAATGACCCTGTCCCAAGGACAGACGGGCAAAACCTGTGAAGTAAGGAGCGAAGTCTATGATCCGAATGTTAGCGTCTGATATTGACCATACTTTATTTTCTCATCAAACCTACGCGATTCCTGAGATGAATCTGAAGGCGGCGGATACATTGCGCAGCCAGGGCGTCGAACTGGTTCTCGCGACAGCGCGGATTTATGCCGGGGTGCGTAAGCTGGAAGCGCAGTTGGATATGCGGGAAAAAGGTGGAATGATTATCGCCTCCGCCGGGGCGGAGCTGATCGACTGCCGCTGCGGTATCCGCACGGTGCTGCACAGCTTAACTCTCGATCAAATTAAAACACTGAAGCAGTTTTCCGACGCGCATCCAGGCGTGACGCTGGCGGTGCAGCAGGAAGATTTGATGGTCGCTGATGGCTACGACGCTTCATTAGACAGCGACCGCACCGTCGTTGGAATTGATTTTCTCGTCGTTGGCTCCGATTTCTTTTCCTACATGACAAAACCGGCGTGTATGGCGGGATTGACCGGCGATCCGCAGCAGCTGGATGAAATTGAAATCCAGGCCCGCGCCGTCTTGAAGGACGTGACCCTAACGCGCTCCGGCCCGGGCTTTCTTGACGTTACGCCGCAAGGCGTGCACAAGGCGCTGGCGCTGAAGCAGTTGTGTGGTCGTCACGGTATTCCGCTGCAGGCGCTGGCGGCGATCGGCGATGGCAACAACGATCGGGAAATGTTAGCGGAAGCCGGCTTGTCGTTTGCCCCGTCCAATGCCGTGGAGGCGGTTAAAAAACAGGTTGATTTCGTATTGGGCAGCTGCGAGGAAGGCGCGTTCGCTCAGGCCGTGGCGATGATTTTAGAACGGAACGAAAAGGAGCGCGCGCATGGAACGGTATAGTGCGATCAAACAACTGGCCGTGACCAGCGCGGAGCTGATCGAACAGGTTCAGTTTGACGATCACCAGGGCAAACCGGAGAAAATCGAACCGCTGCTGGCGCGGATTATCACGCTGGCCTTGGCGGCGTCCGCTGACCCGGAAGCCTTAAAAACAAGCTTGTTTCAGAAAGAAAACACGGAAAAAGGAGAAAAATAGGAAAAAATCTCCTTTTTTTCGTTTTTAAGGCAGGCAAAATCGAATTTTCAGCGAATATTGTAAGTGAGCGGTCTGACTGAACAGGTCATGTTTTTCATAGGCTGATACCAGAGGTGAAGCCAAATGAAAAAAAGTTCGATTGTAACCATGATGGCCGTCTTGTTGTCACTGGGCTTCTGCGTTCTGTATTTCGGCTTGTTTGCGCGGATCAGTGAAACAAGCTCGGCGCCCGCGGATTCGCTGGAGGTCACCGTTACGCCCGGCACGCAGCCGGAATCAGCGGCGCCGGTGATTTCCGACGATCAGGGATCATCGTCGCTGAGCTGGATTCAGGCCGGGGTGTTCGCTCGGGAAAGCTCCGTGCGTGAGCTGACAGCGTTTTTAGAACAGGATGGATTCACGCCCGTGACCTATACACGCGGTGAATACAAGATCGTCGCCGTCGGCGTCAGTCTGGATCCGGAAGTCACCCGCCAGTGCCGCCAGCGGATGATCGATCTGGATTACGAATGGATGGAACGCGCCTGTTCGCTGAACGAAACCCAACGCCAGCAGCTAAGCCAAGGTCAGACCGCATCGGTATTGGAGGGATGTACATCACAACCGTAAGAGAAATGCCCTGTGAGGAACGGCCGCGCGAAAAAGCGCTGCACCAGGGAATTGAGCACTGTTCCAACAAGGAAATCCTGGCGCTGATTTTACGCAGCGGCGTGCCGGGAGCGTCCAGTCTGATGATCGCCGATCAGCTGCTTCAGCGCAGTCAGGGCGTCCGCGGCCTGTCCCGGCTGACGCTCAAAGAGCTGATGCAGATCAAAGGCATCAGCCAGGTCCGCGGCCTGGAAATTTTAGCGTGTTTCGAGCTGGCGCGGCGGATCAGCGAGGAACAAACCCGCGATATCGACGTCGTTTCCAATCCGGAAGCGCTGATGGCCTGGCTGGGACGGGAAATCGGCGGCAAGCAGCAGGAACACTTTTTAGCGATTTATCTCGACGCGAAAAACCACATTTTAGAGCACCGGCTGTTGTTCAAAGGAACGCTGGACGCCAGCATCGTCCATCCCCGCGAGGTGTTTAAGGAAGCGCTGCTGGCCTCGGCCTGCCGCGTGTTGGTCGTGCATAACCACCCGTCCCAGGATCTGACCCCAAGTCTGGCCGACCGGATCATTACCCAGCGCTTAAAAGAAACCGGCGAGCTGATCGGAATCGAGCTATTGGATCATTTAATCGTCGGAACCACGCAGTATTTCAGCTTCCGCGCCCACGGATTATTAGATTGAAGTTCGGGGGCAATCACCGTATAATAGACGCAGGTGATAAAATGAAACTGAATCGTTTTCAAAAAATACTGCTTTGGCTGATCGGCATTTCGCTGTCTTTGTCGTTAATTTTAAACGTCGTCAGCGTGACGACCCCGTTCAGTGAAATCAGCCGGCAGGGGTATAACGTCTTTTCCATGCTTAAATATTCGTTGATTGATTATCCGGTCACGACGGTGACGGATTTCTTTACCTCGTTTTCACGGCTGTGGCAGGTCCGTCAGGAAAACGACCTGCTTCGCACTCAGGTCGACCAGATTGCCTCGCTGCAGGGGCAACTGGCGGAAGCCGAGCGGCAGATTGAGGAGCTGAAACAGATCGCGGACTTGAAAACGATCGTTTCCGATTACGATCTGATTCCTTCAACTGTGCTTTCGCGCACCCAGGAGGCCTGGAACAACCTGTTGACGATCGACGTCGGCAGCGCCGACGGGGTCGGGTTAAACTATGCCGTAATCACCCCGAAGGGATTGGTCGGCAAGGTGACGAAGGTCAACGAACACACTTCGACGGTGAAGCTGATCACTGCGGAAGACGGTCTGAATAAGGTTTCCGTAAAGATTGAGATCGACGAAGGGAAAACGGTCGATGCCATTTTGGTGAGATATGACAGCAACGAACAGGCTTTTGTGATGCAGCTGTTGACTTCCGGCGCGACCGTCACGGAAGAGATGCGCGTCGTAACCAGCGGTATGGGCGGCGTCTTTCCTTCCGGCTTGCTTGTCGGCACGGTCAGTAAGGTCGAGGAGCTGAGCAATGCGGTCGGCATGAATATTTACGTCCGGCCGTCCGCGGATTTCCAGTCGTTTAACTATGTCTGCGTCGTTCGCCGCCAGGGGGCTTCGCAATGATTTATGAAGCGGCCTTCATCGGTCTTGGCTTAATTGCCGACATGATTCTCACGGCGCTGTTTCCGTTTGATTTCGCGCTGAATCATTCTGTTTTCATTCCCTGTATGGGCTTCTGCGCGCTGATGCTGACGGTGCGGCAGAAAAATCTTCTGGATTCGCTGTTCATGGCGTTTGCGGCGGGGATGGTATTTGATTTTCTCAACGCCGATCACTTCATGCTCAGCTCGCTGGTGTGCATGGCGTGCGCGTTTCTGATTCATATTTGGAGCAAGCATATCAGTTCTTCATTATTAGAACTGATGATCCTCTTACTTTCGATCATTTTCGTCAAAGAGCTTCTGATATACTTCTATATGACCGCAAGCAATCTGTCGGCGATGTCGCTGATGACATGGCTGAGCAAGCGTCTGGTGACGACGCTCGTCGGCAACCTGGCGCCGATCCTGCTTGTGATCTGGATGAATGATCAGCGGCAGACCCTGCAGATCCGGCGGGAGTCAATCCGCAGAAAAGGGGAGAAGCTCAGATGGGAACAGTTAAAATAATCGGACAAAACTCCGGACTCACGATTCGCATGGACTGCCGACAATGGCAGGATCAGGCCGTCGAGCTGGAGGCCAAGCTTCGGCTGCTGAAGACCCGCGACGGTCATCCGGCCGAAGTTTTTTTTGACAGCGATCCGGGTGCGGAGCGGCTGAAACAGCTGTTTGAGATCCTGCAGGCAACCGGCTGCGTCTGCCGGGGACTTTATATCCAGAAGAAACCGGAAGTCCCGGGCAATTTGACCGTGATCCGTGAACCGCTGCGGGCAGGCGAGCCGATCCAGCTGGAAGGCGCGGCCGTATTGCTTCATGATGTGCGCCAGCCAATCCAGATCGAAATGCGCGGCAGTGGACCGTTGATTGTCCTGGGCACGGTCGCCGGGCAGATCCGCCTGCTTGATCCCGCCTGCCAGCTGATCGCGATGGGACTGGATCATGCCCGCGTCAAGATTTCAGACAGCGACTGGCAGAATCTGACAAATTTCGCGAAAGTCTGTGTGTATTATGAGAATCAGAGATGCATGAGTCTGAGTTTGAAGGAGGAAGAAGTGTGGCAAGGGTAATCATGATCACCAGCGGCAAAGGCGGTGTCGGCAAAACGACGGTCTGCGCCAACCTCGGCATCGCGCTGGCGTCATTAGGCAAAAAAGTATGTATGATCGACATGGATCTGGGCTTGAAGAATCTGGATGTGATGATGGGCTTGGAAAACCGCGTGTTCTATGATTTGAAGGACGCGGTCGAAGGCCGCTGTCCTCTGAGCCGGGCGATGATCCAGGACAAGCGCTGTGAAAATCTTTTTCTCATGGCGGCCTGCCGGACGGTCAATATCGGCCGGTTAAAGCTGGAAGATCTGACGACGGTAATCGATCAGCTGCAGGATCAGTTCGATTTCATCCTGTTGGATTCGCCGGCTGGAATTGAGCGCGGTTTCCAATACGCGATGTGCTGCGCGGATGAAGCGTTAGTCGTCGTGCAGCTGGATATCGCGGCCCTGCAGGACAGCGACCGCGTGATCGGGATCTTGTTAAAGGAAGGCAAGACGACGATCCGGCTGGTGATGAACCGCGTTAATCCCCGTTACATTGAAAAAGGCATTTCGTTAAGCGTCAAGGAAGCGGCGGACTGGCTGGGGTTGGAAGTGATTGGGTTAGTCTATGAGGATGAAAACCTGATTGCCTGCAACAACCGCGGTGTGCCGATGGCGTTCAAGCGCAGCACGATCACTTCGCAATGCTACACCGTGATCGCTCAGCGGCTGTTGGGCGAGAAAGCGGCGCTGCCGAAATTTAAAGAGAAAAATATCATCCAGAAATTGTTTGGTTGAGGACCGCGGTGGCGGTCTTTTTTCTTTGCATTTAAAATGAAATGAGCACGGAAAGTGCAGGAATCAAAAAAAGAAAGAAAAATATTTTTTCCTATTTACAACACAATAGGAGTAGTCTATAATGTGATCAGAAAACATATGAACACATGTTCATATATAACAGAATCTCTGTTGCGTTTTCATCAGCCCTGTTCCTAAAGAGGGAACATCCAACATTTTAGCTGGAGGAAAAAACTATGAAAACAGAAGTGTACGCGCTGCCGGAACTGGATTGCCCAAATTGTGCGATAAAGGTGGAGCGCCAGGTTGGCAAAATTAAAGGTTTGAGCGAAGTGACCGTTGATTTTGTTCACAAAAAGATGATCGTGGAATTTGAAGGTGAATCCAAGAAGGAACAGATCATCCAGGCTGTGAAGAAAGCCGAACCAGATATTCATGTTGTGGAAGTAACGGATAAAAAGGATGGCGCCATTCGCCAGCCGCATACTGAAAATCATGAACATCACCATGAACATTGCGCCTGTGATGAAGGTCATGAGCATCATCACCATCACGAAGAAGAGGAATGCGGCTGCGGTCACGATCATGGACATCACCATGAACATTGCAAGTGCGGAGAAGACCATGAACATCATCATCACGAGGATGAGGGCTGCGGCTGCGGTCACGATCATGGACATCACCATGAACACTGCGCCTGTGATGAAGGTCATGAGCATCATCACCATCACGAAGATGAGGAGTGTGGCTGTGGTCACGATCATGAACATCACCATGAACACTGCGCCTGTGATGAAGGTCATGAACATCATGGCGAGGGCTGCGGCTGCGGCCACAACCATGAAGCCTTGTCCGAGGTTGATCATTCGGCGGTCAAGGGCGAACTAAAACTGCGCTTAGCCGGTCTGGACTGTGCAAACTGCGCGGCGAAGATCGAACGAGCGGTGAATGGCCTGCCGCAGGTTCAGGAAGCTTCGGTTACCTTTTCCACGGAAACGCTGCTTGTCGATGCCAAACCGTCTGTCGATCGGGCGGAGCTGATTACGGCGATCACGGCTGTCGTTAAGAAATTGGAACCGGATGTCGACGTAGTGGAAATGAAGATTGGCTCGAAAAAAACGGAACCCGAACCGGAAGCGGCCCAGCCGGGTTTCTTCCGGCAGAACGCCAAGCTGTTGGCCGGCATCGTTTTCTTTATCGCCGGGATTTTCTTACAGGAACAAAGCTATGCTTTCTTGATTTTCCTGGTCAGCTTTATCTTAATCGGCGGGGAAGTCGTTTACAGTGCGATCCGCAATGTCCTGCAGGGCGAATGGTTTGATGAAACCTTCCTGATGAGCGTGGCGACGATCGGTGCGTTTGCGATCGGCGATTATGTGGAAGGCGTCGCAGTTATGTTGTTCTATCAGATTGGCGAGCTGTTCCAGTCTTACGCTGTCAACCGTTCGCGCAAATCAATCGGTTCGCTAATGAATATCCGCGCCGACTATGCGACGGTGCTGCGCGAAGGAAAAGAACTGCGGGTTGATCCGGAAACCGTAGCGATTGGGGAAACCATTCTGATCAAACCGGGCGAGCGGGTGCCGTTGGACGGGATTCTGCTTGAAGGCACGACATCGCTGGATACCAGCGCGCTGACTGGTGAAAGTCTGCCGCGGGAAGTGCAGAAGGAAGATGAAATTCTGGCCGGCATGGTTAACCTGAGCGGCGTCGTGCAGGTGAAAGTCACCAAAGAATTCGGCGAATCCACAGTATCGCGGATTCTGGAACTGGTTGAGAACGCCAGTTCTAAAAAAGCGCCGATCGAGCGTTTCATCACCAAGTTTGCCCGGGTTTATACGCCGACGGTCGTCGTGGCGGCGATCCTGGTCGCGATCATTCCGCCGTTTCTGCTTCAAATGGGTTCGTTTGACGTCTGGCTGTACCGGGCGCTGACGTTCCTGGTTGTCTCTTGTCCATGCGCGCTGGTCATCTCGATTCCGCTGGGGCTGTTTGCGGGTATCGGCGGCGCCAGCCGGCAGGGAATTCTGGTGAAGGGCGGCAATTTCTTAGAGATTTTAAAAGACGTTGACACCATCGTCTTTGATAAGACCGGAACGCTGACCGAGGGCAAATTCAGCGTGACCCGGATACAGCCGGTTCATGCCGAAGCGGATGCGTTATTGGAATTAGCGGCTTATGGCGAGGCCTATTCCACCCATCCGATCGCCCGCTCCATTGTTGCGGCTTACGGCAAACCGATTGAGAATCAGAAAATCCGCAATTATCAGGAAATCTCAGGCCAAGGCGTTGAGGTGGAAGTCGACGGCCGGAGGCTGGCGCTCGGCAACGCCAAGCTGATGCAGAAGCACGGAATCGATTGTCCGTCGGTCGATGAGATCGGCACGATCATCCATGTTGCCCAGGAAGGCGAATATCTCGGCTGGCTGGTGATCAGCGACGGAATCAAAAAGACAAGCAAGGCCGCGATCCGCCAGCTGAAACAGGCGGGCATCCGCAATACCGTTATGTTGACAGGGGATAACCGCAGTGTTGCCGAAGCGGTTGCCGGTCAGATTGGAATCGATACGGTCTATGCGCAGCTATTGCCGCAGGATAAGGTAGAACAAGTTGAAAAGCTTCTGGCGGCGCAGCCGGAAGGGAAGAAGCTGGCGTTTGTCGGCGACGGCATCAACGACGCGCCGGTGCTGGCACGGGCGGATCTGGGCGTCGCGATGGGCGGCGTGGGCAGCGATGCAGCGATCGAAGCGGCCGATATCGTGCTGATGAAGGACGATCCGGCAGCGCTGGCGACCGCGATTCAGATTTCCCGCAAGACGCATGCGATTCTGCGCCAGAACATCGTGTTCTCCCTGGCGATTAAAATCGGTGTCTTGATGCTGACGCTGTTTGGAAAAAGCAATATGGGAATGGGCGTGTTCGCCGACGTGGGCGTGACGCTGCTGGCGATTCTCAACTCGATGCGGGCTCTGAAAAGCGGGAAATAAGAGATTTAATTCACCGGTATTTGCAAAAAATACCGGTTTTTACATTGTCCATCAATTAACTTGTGAAATTACGACAAATTTTAATAATTGCCTAAATCAAATCTGGAAATTCCTGTTATACTGAAATTACAAGAGGACTGCAAAGTCCGGAAGGAGGATTTACTGATGTTTGAGTTAACAGGAAAAATCGCCGTTGTCACCGGGGCGTCCAGCGGTTTGGGCGCGGATGCGGCCCGGGCCTATGCCGAGGCCGGAGCTAACGTCGCGTTATTAGCGCGCCGTCAGGATAAGCTGGAAGCGTTAGCCGAGGAACTGCGGGCCAAGGGCATTGACGCGCTGCCGGTCGGCTGCGACGTCACCGACGAAGCCAGTATTGAAAAAGCCGTGCAGACCGTGATCGAACACTTCGGACGGATTGACATTCTGCTCAACAACGCCGGCGTCGCTGTCCGCGGCGGGGTCGATACATTGAGTCAGGAAGACTGGGACCGCTCGATGAACATCAACGTCAAGGGGATCTATATGATGTGCAAATATGTAATCCCGCACATGAAGGCCCGCAACTATGGCAAGATCGTCAACATCAGCTCCGTTAATGCTTTGATCGGCGATAAGAACGACATGTTTATCCGCCACGCGTATAATACTTCCAAAGCGGCGGTGCTTGGTCTGACGCTGGGCATGGCTTGTTCCTATGGTCAATTCAACATTACGGTCAACGCCGTCTGCCCGGGATTGTTTGAGTCGGAGATGACGCAGAACACACTGTTCAAGTCGGAAGCTTTCTTACAAGGCTACAGCGCCCAGTGCCCGATGAGCCGTCCGGGCCGGCGCGGGGAAGTCAGCGGACCAATCCTGTTCTTCTCCAGCGACGCGTCCAGCTACGTCACCGGCCAGCATGTCGTCGTCGACGGAGGAACCTCGTTAGTTTAAGTTTGATCGCCCATGGCGTTCATTCCCTGATCAGGACAAAGGACAAGCCGTCTTTTGTCCTTTTCTTCTGCTTCCTTCCGTTCAGCCGCCGTCTTTCCCGGTTCGTTTCGGTTTCCTTTTAATCTGAATAATGATAAAATAAAGACACGCAAGGGGAGGGATGACGGATGGGATGGCTGCATAAAATGAACGCCTACTTTAAGGAACAGCTGTCACTGAAGAACCTGTTGAAGGTACTGCTGATCCTGTTGATTCTGTACTTCCTTTCCCTGACCTCAAATGTCTGGATGAGCTGGCTGACGACGCTGCGGCTGATTCTGACGCCGTTTTTAGTCGGGTTTGGGATCGCGTATGTCGTTCATCCGTTTATTGAATTTCTGCAGAAAAAGGGTGTGTCGCGCAGGATTGCGATTCCGCTGGTCTGCCTGGGAATGCTTACTTTGTTGATCGGGATTTTGATGATGGTCGTGCCGATGGTTTACGACAAGACCACCGAGTTGATCAACTCCATGATTTCCGGCTTGAACTGGCTTTATCAACAATATGTGGAAATGAACGAAAACGCGCCGAACATTTTAGTCGCCGGGATTTTCCAGCAGATCACAACGCTGCTCAACGATACGAAAAGCTGGCTGCCGAACTTCTCGGCGCTGCTGCCGCAGCTGATTTCCAAGGTGCTTTCTTTTCTGACCAACGCGGTGTTCGCGTTTATCATTTCAGTCTACGTGCTGTTTGATTTTGAGAAGATCCGCAAGACGATTTTCAACTTAGCGCGCACCATCGATAAGGAACTGCCGATCTATCTGAGTGCGGTGAACGCGGAAATCAGCGGTTATCTGCATTCGCTGCTGATGCTGATGGCGATCAAATTCCTCGAATATTCGCTGCTGTACATGTTGATCGGACATAAGAGCGCGGTCACGATCGCGCTTCTGACCTCCATCGGATTGATCGTGCCGTATTTCGGCGCAACAGTCGCCAACTTTATCGGCATTCTGACCTCGTTGACGCTGCCGCTGCCGAAGGTTCTGTTTTTAATCGGCGGAATCTGCGTGCTTTCGATGGTCGATGCCTACATCATCGCACCGATCGTGCATTCCCGCAGTTCGCAAGTGCCGCCGCTGTGGACGCTGTTGTGCGTGTTTGCGGGCGGAATGCTGCTGGGACCGATCGGGATCATGATCTCGATTCCGGTATTTATGAGCCTGCGGGTGATCGTCAACCTCGTGCGTTTCCGCAATGAGCGCTACGATCCGCTGCCTTCAGAAGATGAATAAAGAACGGTTCGCCGTTCTTTTTCTTTTGCCTGTCCGCATACAGTAGTATCAGGGGAGGAGATCAGCCATGAGTGAGATCAAACATATCAGAAAACGCATATCCGCCCGCCGCAAAACGCCGGGTCCGCGCGCCTATGAAGCGCCGGGAAGTCCGTTATTTACCCTTATTTACGGTCTGGCCATGCTGGCGATGGTCGGGGCCAGCCTGGGTTTAGGCTGGATGATCAACGAGAAGCAGCAATGGGTGGATCCCAAACCTGTCCTCCAACAGATCGAAGTGCTTTCAGAAAAGCTGCATTTAAAATCCTTATCGGCCTGGCTGCCGTTTGAAAAATGGTTTGGTAAGGAGCAGCCGGTCGCAGCGGCGGTCAGCTATGAGCTGATTCAGGATCATTATTATAAACCCGCTTCCGGCAATCAGGTGCAGAGCATCGCTGACGGCGTCGTCTTATACATCGGCGAACAGGAGAGCGGATCGATCGTCATGGTGAAGCAGGATAACGGAGTGCTGGTGACCTATGGCGCGCTGCAGGAGGTCCAGGTTCATCTCAATGACCGGATTTTAAAGGGTACGGCTCTGGGGGCGGTGCAGGATGCGGTCTATCTGGAATTCAGCGAACAAGGCCAGCCGGTTACACTGGAGCGGGCGATAGGCAATGCCGGTTAAAATCAAAGTCAGCGGTTTTACCATTCTGGTGGCAGCCCTGGCTTTTTTTTCTCACGCCGCTGTGCCGCTCGGCCACATTTTCTTCATTCTGGCGCTGCATGAAAGCGGTCATGCGTTCTGGGCCTGGTTTTTCCATTATCCGATTCGCCAGCTGTCAATCCTGCCGTTCGGGCTGGCGCTGACGCTGGAGCATTTCGGCGATGGGGATGCGTGGGAGGAGCTGGTGATTCTGGCCGGCGGCCTGGCGATGCATGGTGTCATTCCCTTGCTTTACGGGGGATTGGCAAAACTGGGCTGGGTTTCGCCGGTCATGCTCGACTGGGTGCTGGATATCAACCGGTCGGTTTTTCTGTTTAATGTGCTGCCGCTGTATCCGCTGGACGGCGGACGGATTGTGCAGTCGCTGTGGCATTGCTTTCTGCCGTATCGAACCGCGCAGGCGCTGACGGTTGGGTTATCGGCGCTCGGGATGCCGCTGGCATTTGTCAAACTGATGAATTGCAATCCGATGACGCTTGGGGTGTTCGGATTTCTGTTCGCCGTCAACCTGATCAGTTGGCATCAGCGGGCGTATCAGGCTGAGCATTTCTACCTGTACCGCTTGATTCATCCCTGTTCCCATCCCTTAAAGCTGCATCGTAAACAGGATTTATACCGCCAGCGGCATAACGTCATCCTGGAACCAGGGGGACTGCTCGATGAAAAACAATGGCTGACGCGGCGTTTTGGCAAGACGGGTCCGCTTCCATCCCAACCGCGCGGCTGGTTGATTTAAACAGCGAGTTCAGACGCGAAAAGGCTGTCGGAAAGAGGGTTTTTTTCAAGGCCGGAATATGCTATAATCCTAAAAGGAAGCGAGGAACATCCATGCGAAAGAAAATTACTCTTCTAGTTCTTCTGGGCTTGCTGCTGACCTCTTTAACCGGCTGCGCAACCGATAAGAAAAAGGTAGTATATACGGTTTATCCGTTAGGATATCTGCTGGAAAAGATCGGCGGAGACCGGATTGAGATCCAGAGCCTGCAGGACGACACGATCGTCCAGCGCGCGGCGGCGGCCGGCGATTTGAAAGAGCGCGTCAAAGACGCCGATTTAGTGTTGCACATCGGCCAGCTTGAGCCGTATTTCCAGCTTGTGCTGCCGGAAATCCGTTCGGCCAGTTCGGCGGCGGTTAAGGATTTGTCCGTCAATAATTCGATTTACTCGTTTAAGCGCTACACCCGCGTCATCGCCAACGACGTCGAGCAGTTTGTCGAAAGCGCGTATTACAAGGGTGACGCCTTTGATTCGATCGACGTGAATGAAAAGGATCTGGCGTTGTGGATGGATCCGATCGCGATGACGAGCATGGCAAAGGAAATCCGCGACTGGCTGTGTGAGAATTACGTCGAGGAAAGCCGTTATTTTGAAGAAAATTACAGTCAGCTGGAAAGCGAGCTGGTGCGCCTGGACGCTGAGTATCAAAGTCTGTCCAGCACGCTGAAGAATGAGAAGAAAACGATTAAATTCGTTTCGATGACGGCCAGCTTCGGCAACTGGCAGAAGACATACGGCATTCAGGTTTATCCGGTAATTCTGTCAAAATACGGCGTGCTGCCAAATGAAAAGCAGCTGGATATCATCAAGACCAAGATCGTGGAGGACAACGTGAAGTATATCGCGTATGAACCGAACATGACGGAGGATATGCTTGCTTTGTTCGATCAGCTTTCGGCCGAGTTGAACCTGCAGCGGGTGGATTTGAGCAATCTGTCGAGCTTATCGGCGGATCAGCGCGAGGATAATAAGGATTATCTGTCGATCATGGTCGAAAATCTGAATCAGCTGGAAAGCATGGCGGAGGACGATCTGACGCCAGCGGTTCAGGAGCCGGCGGCGGACGATCAGGCCGCAAACGAGGATGAAGACGCCTGATCGGCGCATCGGATTTGGATTTCAGCGCGGAGGGAAAGTTCTCTTCGCGTTTTTATTTTAAGCAGCGGATTTTAAAGACAGGCGTAATGGAAAATAAGCGGAGCTGTGATTCTGGAATTGATGACTCAGAAGCTCAATTAACTCAGAAAGAAGAGAAAAGAGTTGAAATTCCGTCAGGAAAGTTGATCGAACATTCGATCAAGGGCAAACCAACTTTTAAAACCACCGTGACAAAAAGTTCCAGGGAATGTTCCATAGAATTGCCCTCCTTTGATGACGACAAAAATCTGTCGGTTTGAATCCATTTTGATAAGACCCAAAATCGATTCTGTCCGGACGGGCATCCGCGGTTCAACAAAACCCTACACTATTAAAGAATCAGAAATTTATTCACAGAAAACATCAATTAAGATTTAGACGGATAGAGCTGCGGTTTATGCGCCAGCTTGCGCTTCTTTTGATATTCACCAGGGCTTATGGTAAAATAAGAGCTGAATCTAGTTTAAAAACAAAAGGAGATCCAGCCATGAAAAAAATGTTGTTAGTCGATGGAAATTCCATGCTCTTCCGAGCATTTTACGCAACCTTTATGCGGCCGATGTCGACGTCGACCGGGATTCCGACCAACGCGATTTACGGGTTCGCGATGATGATCAACAAAGCTGTTCATATCATCCAGCCGGACGCGATGCTCGTCGCTTTCGACAAGGGTAAGCACACCTTCCGCCACGAGCTGTTCGCCGAGTACAAGGGCGGCCGCAAGGAAACGCCGGACGCGTTAGTGGAACAATTTCCGATCGTGCGCGAATATCTGGAAGCGGCGGGGATTAAACAGTTTGAAATGACGGATATCGAAGCCGACGACATCATCGGTTCAATGATCAAGAAATATCCGGACTGGGATATCAACGTGCTCAGCTCCGACCGCGATATGCTGCAGCTGATCGACGAGACGACCTCGGTCTGGCTGATGAAAAAAGGCATCAGCGATATCGAGGAGATGACCGTGGAAAGCCTGAAGGAAAAGATGGGGATCACGCCGGATCAGATCCGCGACCTCAAGGGACTGATGGGCGATGCGTCCGATAACATCCCGGGAATTCCGAAGGTCGGTGAAAAGACGGCGCTGAAGCTGCTGGAACAGTTCGGCACGGTTGAAAATCTGATCGCCAACACCGACCAGCTCAAGGGCAAGCTGAAAGAAAACGTTGAAGCCTTCAAGGATCAGGCACTGTTATCCAAACGTTTGGCGACAATCAAAACCGACGTTGAGATTCCGTTTGAAACGGAAGAATTCACGTTCCACATCACGCCGGAGCCGCTGCGTCAGTTTTATGTACGCTATGAGATGAACTCGCTGGCAAGCAAGCTTTCTACCCAGATCAGCGAGCAGGCGGAAGCCGAAGCTCTGTCTTCGCAGCCGACACTGACCGTGGCGGAAGTCCGGCGCTGTCCGGAAGCACTTCTGCAGGACAACGCGATCCTGGTGCTCGACCAGGATCAGCCGTCAGTCTACTTCGCTGATGTTCATGGTCTGGCGCTGGCGTATCAGGACCAGGCTGTCTACATCCCGATCGAAGATGTCCACCAGGATGAAGCGCTGTTAGCGTATCTGGCCGGGGAGAAGACCAAGATCGTCTACGACGTCAAAGCCTGCCTGCATTTAGCCGACGGTGCGGGACTGACGATCAACGGGATGAAAATCGACGCGATGATCGCTGCATTCCTGTGTGATTCAACGCTGACCAGTGATCAGAAGATCCGTGAGAAATTCGGTCTGACGGAAACGGTGACGATGGATGAGGTGTATGGCAAACCGGGCAAGATGAAGCTGCCGGAGCCGCAGCTTCAGCGTCAGCTGTGCGCCCAGAAAATCCAGCTGATCGACGCGCTGTGGAAGGACAGCGAGCCGAAGCTGAACGAGATGGAAATCGTTTCGCTGTTTTACGATGTGGAAATGCCTTTAGCCGTCGTGCTGTATAAGATGGAAAAGGAAGGCATCCGGATTGATTCCCAGACGCTCGACGATATCGCCCGGCAGACCCAGGCCCGCCTGGATGCGCTGACCGACGCCATTTACGCAGCCGCCGGGGAGACCTTCAACATCAACTCGCCGAAACAATTGGGCGAAGTCTTGTTTGACAAGCTGGGACTGCCGGCCAGCGGGAAGAAGCGCTCAACCTCGGCCGACGTGCTCGAAAAGCTGCTGGGTGTGCATCCGATCATCGCCGATTTGCTCGAATTCAGAAAATATCAAAAGCTGTACAGCACTTATGCCGAAGGCTTGAAAAAATACATTCATCCGGATGGAAGAATCCATACGATCTACAATCAATGCGCGACTCAGACCGGCCGGCTGTCTTCGACTGAACCGAATCTGCAGAATATCAGCGTCCGCGACGAGGAATCCCGCGAAGTGCGCAAGGCCTTTCTGCCGAGCGAGGGCAACGTGCTGGTCGCTTCCGACTACTCCCAGATCGAATTAAGAATGCTGGCGCACATGGCGGACGAGCAGGGGCTGCTGGACGCGTTCCGGCATGCCGTCGATATTCATACCAAAACCGCGTCCGACGTGTTCCAGATTCCGCTTGATCAAGTTGACGCGAAGCATCGCCGCCAGGCCAAAGCCGTCAACTTCGGGATCGTCTACGGCATTTCCGATTTCGGCCTGTCCCAGCAGCTGGATATCAGCCGCGCTCAGGCCAAGGAATTCATCGAGCGCTATCTGCAAAGTTATCCGAACATTTCCAAATACATGGACCAGGTGATCAGCTTCTGCCAGGAACACGGCTATACCGCGACGATGCTGGGCCGGCGCCGGGAAGTGCCGGAGATTCACGATAAGAATTACATGACCCGTGAATTCGGCAAGCGCGCCGCGATGAACGCGCCGATCCAGGGCTCTGCCGCCGATCTGATCAAGCTGGCGATGATCCGCATCGACAAGGCGATCAGCGAAAAGGGCCTGCAATCCAAAATGATCCTGCAGGTTCACGATGAATTGATTTTTGACGCGCTGCCAAGCGAGCTGGACGCGTTATGCGCGATTATCCAGGAAGGAATGGAGCACGCGATGGAACTGAAGGTGCCGTTAGTCGCGGAAACTAAAATCGGCAATACCTGGTACGAGGCGAAATAAGATGCCGGAGCTGCCAGAGGTTGAAACGGTCGTCCGCACACTGGAACTTTTAATTCCTGACCGCCGGATCGAACACGTTGAAGTGCGCGTGCCGAAGATGATCCAGATGGATGCCGGCGAATTCTGCCGGCGGTTAGAAGGACAGCACTTCCGCCAGTTTTCGCGGCGCGGGAAATATCTGATCTTTCAGATGGACGACGTCTATTTCATCGCGCACATGCGGATGGAAGGGAAGTTTTATGTCCAGCATCCTGAAGAACCGTTGTCCAAGCATATCCATGTGATTTTCGATCTCGACGACGGGACGCAGCTGCGCTATCACGATACGCGCAAGTTCGGGACGATGGAGCTGATGGAACTGAACGGCGATCTGCGCCACTTTCATGAGCTGGGGCCGGAGCCGTTCGACGACGAATTTAATCCGGACTACTGCCGCGCGTTTTTAAAGAAACGCCGGGTTCCGATTAAACAAGTCCTGCTCGATCAGAGCTTTGTCGCCGGCATCGGCAATATCTATGCCAATGAGATCTGCTTCGCGCTGCGGATTGATCCGCGCAAACGCTGCGACCAGCTGACCAAAGCGCAGATCACCGCGCTGCCGGAGGTCACCCGGCAGATCCTGAGCCTGGCGATTGAGGCCGGGGGCAGCTCGATCCGCAGCTATACTTCATCCTTAGGGGTGACCGGGCGGTTTCAGCTGCAGATCCAGGTCCATGGCCGGGAAGGCGAAGCCTGTCCGCTGTGCGGCGGGCCGATCAGGAAGATTGCGGTCGCCCAGCGGGGGACCTACTATTGTCCGCATTGTCAGAAAAAGAGAGGAACGGGAATCGAATATGATCAAAATTGCGATCACCGGCGTGATCGGCAGCGGAAAGTCGACACTGAGCCAGTGCTTACGAAATCTGGGGTATCCGGTCGCTGACTGCGACGCGATCAGCCATGCGATCCTGCAGCCGGATCAGGCGGGATATAAAGCCTGCGTCGAAGCTTTCGGTCCCGCTATTTTAGAGGATCAAGGGCGAATCGACCGGGCGGCTTTAGGCGCGATCGTCTTTCAGGATGACGCGCGGCGGCGCCAGCTCGAAGCGATCACGCATCCCCTGATCCAGGCGGAATTAAACCGCCAGGCAAAAGCCTCCTCATCGCCGCTGTGGTTTGCCGAGGTGCCGCTGTTGTTTGAGGCGGGCATGGAAAAGCAGTTTGACGAGATCATCACCGTCACCGCGCCGTTGGAAACCATCCTGCAGCGGCTGCAGCAAGGCCGCGGTCTTTCACCTCAGCAGGCGCGGGCAAGGATGGCGGCGCAGATGAGCCAGGAAGAGAAAAGCCGCCGCTCGACGCTGACGATCGTCAACGACGGGGATATTCCCGCAATGCAAGATCAGATTCAACAATGGATCAAGGAGAAACAAGATGGAACTGAAAGCGAAAGACGGATACCGCAGTGAAGTGCTGCGGCCGCTGGGCGCGGACGCGCTGAATTCCTTAATGTCGCTGTATCAGCCGCTGGTCGGCTGCGCCGGGGCGGCGCTGTATCTGACGTTGATCAGCGAAGCCAAGCACCAGCGTTCGTTTGAGCCGCACGGCCGGTTATGTCAGATCATGAACATGGACATCACGGTGCTGGAACGCTCACGGCGCAAGCTGGAAGAAATGATGTTGATGCGCAGTTATATCAAAACCGGGGAAGGCAAGGACAACTACATTTATGTGCTGTATCCGCCGCTGGAAGCCGACCGGTTTTTTAAGCATGAGGTGCTGGGGCGGCTGTACGCGCGGATCATGGGTGCGAAGCAATACCAGCTTTCGCTCAACAAGCTGGCGCACATCGAGCTGTCGCGGGAAGGCTTTGAGGAAGTCAGCGAACAATTCAAAAGCTCGGTCATCGAGAACTGGGACGCCGAGAGCGAGGAACAGTTTGCCAGTATCAAACCGCGGTACAATTTCGACGCCGGCGATCACCCGGCTATTCACTTCGATTACGAGCGCTTCTTAACCCGCGCCAGCAACCTCGTCTTTCCGATAGAAGCGCGCACCAACGAGAATCTGCGCCTGATCGGGGAGCTGGCGACGATGTACGGCTTAAGTGCCGATGAAATGCTGATTCTGGTCGGCCGCTGCACAGACAATACGAACAACACGCTGGATGGGGAAAAGCTGCGCTCCACGGCGTTTGTCATGAAAGCGAAAAAGCCGGCGAAAAAAGTCTCGGACGATCCATACGATCTGCCGCCGGTCGCCTTTCTGCAGTCCAAGCAGAACGGTGTGCCGGTGCAGGACAGCGATAAACGCACGATTGAGAAGCTCATCACCGAGATGAAGATGGATCCGAAGGTCGTCAATATTCTGTTGGAACACGTTTTGTCCATCAGCGATAACAAGCTGGTTCCTTCCTTTGTCGCCTCGCTTGCCGCAGCCTGGATCCGCTCCGGCGTGGATACGGCGGAAAAAGCCATGGCGGAAGCCAAAAAACCACGCGGCCGCAGCGGCCGGGGCGGCAGCCGCAAAGACGTGCTGCCGGATTACTACGTCCAGATGAAGACCGGATCGGAAAAAGAAACCGCAGAAGAAACGGATTTCGACCGTGAAGAATTTGAAGAAATCCGCCGCCGGCTGCGCGAACAGGAGGGCTAAGCGATGGAAGCCGTAAAATGGGGAATCCAACTGAACGAACAACAGCTGAAGGAAAAACAAGCGCTGGCCGCCCAAATGAAAGCTCATCCGCTGGTGCAGAACTTCTTACAAACCTACGGTCTGGATGAAAGCTGGGTTGAGAACTACCCGTACCGGTTTCATCAATGGATCGACCAGCTGAGCCTGTGCCAGAACTGTCCGGGCTTAAATCAATGCCGCCAGAAACAAAAGGGCGAGGTGCTCGATTTGTCGTATACCGGATTTCTGACGCTTCAGGTCCGTCCGTGCCGTTATGCCAGGCAGCAGCTGCAGGCGGAAAAGCATGTTCACAACTACCGCATCAACGATTTGCCGCGGCGCTTGTGGACGGTGTCGATCACTGATATCAACATCGACGAGGAAGAGGCGGCATACGCGGCAGCGGTAGCGAAAATCTCGCAGAATTTGTTGGCGCCGGCGGAAAAAGGACTTTATTTGTTTGGCGCGCCGGGAGTGGGGAAGACTTATCTTGCGGCCTGCGCGTGCAACAGCTTTGCCCGTCAGGGCAAGCGCGTTGTGTTTGTGCATGTGCCGACTATGGCTTCGCGGATCAAGGGGCTGCTTGACGACCGCGACAGCTTTGAGGACGAGCTGTACGAAATGAAGCGCGCGGACTTTGCGGTGTTCGACGATATCGGAGCGGAAAGCGTGACCTCCTGGCTGCGCGACGAGGTGCTGCTGCCGATCTTCAACGAGCGGATGGACCGCCAGAAACTGACCTGGTTCACAAGCAATGAAAACTTCAGCTCGCTGGAAAATCACTACATGTATAATCAAAAATCCGATAAGGAAGAATTGAAAGCGGTTAGAATTATGGAACGCATAAAAGCCTTGTCGAAAGAGATGAAAATCACTGGAAAAAATCGCCGAAACACGTCGATTTAGTTTCACAATTTTCAAATTCAATGCTATGATATACGGGAAATGACAGGAGGGTTACGTATGATACGAAGAATCGGAATCTTGACGTCCGGCGGCGATGCTCCGGGCATGAACGCGGCGATCCGGGCTGTGACGCGTGTGGCACTGGCGAACGGCTTTGAGGTCATGGGCATCAAGGATGGTTACCGCGGTTTAGTCGAGGGCAATTACATTCCGATGGATAAATCCACCGTCAGCGATATTCTGAACCGGGGCGGCACCGTGCTGGGGTCGGCCCGTTTAACGGAATTCAAAGACCTGGAAATACAGAAAAAAGCGGTGCAGACGCTGCAGAACGCGAAGATCGACGCGGTCGTCGTGATCGGCGGCGACGGTTCTTATCGCGGCGCGATGGCGCTGACGAAACTGGGCATTAACTGTATCGGTCTGCCGGGAACGATCGACAACGATATTCCGGGCACCGATTTTACGATCGGCTTTGACACGGCGCTGAATACCGTCGTGGAAGCGGTGGATAAACTGCGCGATACCTCCAGCTCGCATCATCGTTGTTCCGTCGTGGAAGTGATGGGCAACCGGTGCGGCGATCTGGCGGTCTGGGCTGCGATTTCCTGCGGAGCCGAGATCGTCATCACACCGGAAACGGGCTATGACGAGCTGGACGTTCTGGAACGGCTGCGGTATTTGGACAAAGCCGTAAAGAAACGCCATGCGATCGTCGTCATTTCAGAGAAGATCGCGGACGTCGACGAGTTAGCGCGCAAGATTTCCCAGAATACCGGCTTTGCCGGGCGGGCGACCGTACTGGGCCATGTGCAGCGCGGCGGATCGCCATCGCCGAGAGATCGTGTTTTAGCCTCGATGATGGGCGAGAAAGCGGTCGATCTGTTGATGGACGGCGTCGGCGGACACTGCGTCGGGATGATTGACAACAAGGTCACTTCGATGCCGATTGAGGAAGCCCTGTCTTCGCCGCGGCATTCCCGGAAGGACTTGTATCGTCTGTTTGACCGATTAGTATAAGTTGAAGGAGGAAGATTATGTTAGGTAAGAAGACTAAAATTGTATGTACGTTAGGTCCTGCCAGCAACACCCCGGAAATGGTGGAGAAGCTGGCGAAGGAAGGCATGAATATCGTCCGGTGCAACTTTTCGCATGAGGATCACAAGACCCATGGCGAACGCATCGACATGATCCGCGAGGTCAGCGAACGGATCGGCATCAACCTGGGCATCATGCTCGATACCAAGGGTCCGGAAATCCGCTGCGGGATCTTTAAGGATGGCAAGGCTGATTTCTTGAAGGGCGATATCGTTAAGATCTGCCGTGCGGAAATTGAAGGAACGCACGAGCGTTTCCACATTGCCTGCCCGGAACTATTTGAGGACGTCAAGGCTGGCAATTACATTCTGATTGACGATGGCAAAATGCGCCTGACGATTCTGGAAAGCGACGGCCAGGAACTGACCTGCCGCGTTGAAAACTCCGGAACGATCAAAACCCGCAAGGGCTGCAACGTGCCGAACGTGAAGCTGTCGATGCCGTTTATTTCGGAAAAAGACGATGCAGATATCCGCTTCGGCTGCGAAAAAGACGTGGACTTCATCGCCGCTTCGTTTGTCAGACGGGCGGAAGACGTCCTGGCGATCCGCAAGATCCTGATCGAAATGGGCAAGCCGACGATCCAGATCATCGCGAAGATTGAAAACCAGGAAGGCTTCGACAATCTGGAATCGATCCTGGAAGTTGCGGACGGCGTCATGGTTGCGCGCGGCGATCTGGGCGTTGAAGTTCAGACACAGTATGTTCCGATTTATCAGAAGACGATTATCCATAAGGCTAATGAAATGGGCAAGCCGGTCATCACCGCAACCCACATGCTGGAATCCATGATGTCCAACCCGCGTCCGACCCGTGCGGAAGCGAGCGACGTTGCCAACGCGGTTCTGGATGGCTCCGACGCGATCATGCTTTCAGGTGAAAGCGCGGCCGGCGAGTATCCGGTCGAAGCGGTAAGAACGATGGCGACGATTGCGGAAGCGGTCGAAAAGATCATTCCGTACCGTGAACGTCTGGATCATTCGATCAAGTCCAGCCGCAAGACGGTTCAGGATGCGATCGGCATCGCGGTTTCCGATGCGACACTGACGCTGCAGAATGTTGGCGCGGTTGTCGTCTTCACGCAGGGCGGCACCACAGCGAAGCGAATCTCCAAGTTCAGACCGTGTGTTCCAATTCTGGCCGTTACGTTCACTAAGAGCACGCAGCGCAAGCTGGAAGCCTACTGGGGCGTAACGCCGATCTTCTCGGATATCCAGAATGAACTGACCAACGATGACGAACTGGCGAGCACCATCGCCAAGGGCTACGGCTTGAAGCCAGGTCAGCTGCTCATCATGTCCGCCGGTTACCCAACAGGTGAAGGCAGCGCCAACATGATGAAGATCATCGAAATAAAATAAGCTGAAAACAGTCCGCAAGGGCTGTTTTTTTCTCGTGTTCTCCGCTACAATGAGAAGCAGGATGAAAGAAAAAATAAGTAAGATGAGGAAATAAAATGATCAAGTTAATTGTATGTGATTTTGACGGAACGATTTTAGAGCGCAGCACGCAGCTGATTTATCCGCGGGTCGCTGAAGCTCTGCGCAAAGCGAAAGACGCCGGGATTGAATTCTGCGCAGCGACCGGCCGCAACGCACCGGCGGCCCGGCGGATTCTGGAAGGCTCCAAGGTTGGCGGCTGGATGATCGATCTCAACGGCGCGGAGCTGCGTGATCCCCAGGGGCAGATCCGGGCAGTGCAGGCCTTGGATAAAAATCTGGTGCAGCGTCTGCTTCCCAAGCTGAGACATCCCGAGGTGCTGACCACGCTGTACAGCGGTGAGCTGAAATATACATTTCTGCCCATAGAGGAACACTACCGGCGTTATTTTACAGTTCCCGGCTGCGGCAAAACCCCGCAGAACACGCCGCTGAGTCAGTTTGAAGCGGATTACCGGCAATTTGAAAGACTGGAAGAACTCACTGATCCGATATTTAAGATTGAGATGCGCAGCGCTTCCTTGGACGCTCTGCGTCAGATTCGCAGTCAGATCGAAGGCATTCCTCAGATTGCGCTGACTTCAGCGTTTACGCATAACCTGGAAGTGCTCCCGATCACCTGCAACAAAGCCTCCGCGTTAACGCAGCTGCAGGAAATCCTCAAGCTGCGGAAAGAAGAGATCGCGGTCTTCGGCGATGATCTGAACGATTTGTGCTTGTTTGAACAGTTTCCCCTCAGCTATGCCGTGGCCAACGCCAAGCCGGAAATCCTCGCTCGCGCTCATGCGGTGATTGAGGCGTGCGATCAACAGGGGCCGGCGGACGTAATCACTGCGTTCTTCATGGAATAATTTAACACAATATCAACTTCAGCGGATGATGAACAAGCTTTTGAACTAAAGCCGTACTGAACTGAAATTATATAAACGCTTATCTGAGAAACAGAAGGAATTGAATCATCTATGTAATCATTTCATTGAGTATTTCTATCAGCTCATTGAATTCTAACTCTGTTTTTGTAAAAGATATCCATAGATTGGCGTAAGGCGTCGAGCAATAAATCTTGTAGCTATTTTTGGTTTGTTTTATATGATAAACCGAAGGGGAATTCATGATTTCATAGAAACTATCCGGGTTGGATGATCTTGAATTGTAATGCGTAAGATTAAATCCGCTATCAGACGGATTAGCAATTTCAATCTCAATCTTGGAATTGAAATCATTTGAGCGTAGTAAAAGGGATTCTTGATTATTGAAAAGGGAGAAGGATTTCACCGTGTTTAATGAGAAATCATAATCTTGGAAACGGGTATGATATTGTTGATCGATTTGTTCTAAGGTTAAGTCTGAAGAATGAATAAAATAGGCATTTTCAACAACACTCTGGGTGATAATCAAAAATAAAGCAAATAAAAATACAACGATGATTTTCTTCCTTTTGGTCATAAAAGCCTCCTGAAAAATGAATCTGTTATTTATAATACTAACGGATTTATGCAAAAAGACAATAAAAATTAGTTTCTTTTCTTTAATTATTAGATATAACTTATTTCCGCGTCAGGCTTAAGGAAAACTAGCGAAAAACGAAAATGGTTCCAGATAATCTTAGAGTTTCTTATTTCTTCACAACCACTCTATTTCACACAAATAATGAATTGATCATACCGATTGACATAAAATCAAAAAAACAGGGAATCGCTTTCGCAGAATTCCCTTTTTGTGTCATTGATCCTTTTTCAGCATCCTGTTTTCAGGCGCATTTTAATTTTGTTCTTAAACAAATCTCTATCATTTTGAATTTAGACAGAGATGACGGTAGGCGTTGACTTTTCTGTATTTGCCCAGATCTTCCCGCTTTCGATAGGCGCGCAGTGCGGCGATATCAAACGTCGCATAAATCAGACCTGCTTCCGATTCGCTTGCCACCGTCAGACAGTTGTCCTGACAATCCCAGACCTGAGGATGAAAGGCGCACGAACAACCTGCTTTTTCACCCGGCGGATTTGCCATCGCGACGCCGACCTGGTTCTGCATTGCCGCTACGGAAAGCTCCTGAAGGCGGAACGGCTTGATATCGCCGCAGTCGTTGGGGATTAAGATCAGCTCGGCGCCTTGAAGCATAAGCTCCCGGGCGCTTTCCGGATATTCCCGGTCGTAACAGATCATTGTGCCCAGACAGAGATCCTCAAAATGACAGACCTTGAATTCCTCGCCGCTTTCAAGATAACGTTCGAATGAAAAGTCACAGGTATGAACCTTACTGTATTTCATGAGCACCGCACCGTTCCGGTCAATGAGATAAGCACTGTTTTGAGGGTATTTCTTCCCTTGAGTAAAAGCCGTAATTTCTACGCCAATGGCATGACGTTTCGCAGCTTGACAGATTGCATTCAATGCGGTGCCTTCGTCGTGTAAGGCGTTCTCACACCAGGCGCGGAAGGCGGGGTCGTTTTCCAGGCTTTCCACTGGCTGAAAGGTTTCGCAGATCTCAGGAAACGTATAGCTTGTCAGGAAGCACTCCGGAAACAGGATAAAGTCCGCGTTCGCCTGCTTCGCTTCTGCGATATAGCGTAGTGCAAGCGCCGTGTTTTCCTGAACGTCGGTTGTTTTCGTTTTGTGCTGAATCAGCGCGATTTTAAATTTGTTCATTCTGTTTCGTCCTTTGCTTCCTTTTTGTGTTTTGATCATTCATGCAGGAATCAAGATCGAATTCCACGATCTCCCCGTTTCCAGGATGAAAGCCGCACAGCGACTGGATCACCAGGCCATGGCAGACAACGAGAAGATCGTCCTGGCCTTGATAACGCTGGAAGACACGGATCATGCGCAGACGCATCGCGGGAAGGGATTCCCAAGCCTTTTCTTCGCCCGGCGGATAAAGCCCGTTGCAGGCCTGAAATTCGTTGTAATGCTGTGCTGCCTGTTCGTCCGGTAAATAAACGTAGGTTTGATCGGCCAGCCATTCGTGTAGATCGGTTTCTACCTGCAGCGGAATTTGGAGGCAGCGGGAAAGTATTGCGGCGCTTTGTAAAGCGCGGGTGTAAGGCGAGGATAAGATCAGCCGGGCTTGCGCAAGCCGGGGATCGGCTGCCGTCGTTTCGATCTCCCGGATGCCTTTGGCGGAAAGGGGCGCGAGATGATTGCCAAATCCCTGATAGATTTTGGTGTCTTTTTCTGTGTAATCGGCTGTGCCGTGACGAATGAGATAAAACATAACAATCCTCCTGATTTCTTTAAGGAATAGAAAAAACGCCGATCGGTTAGGATTCAGCGTTATTCTGTTTCGTTTTGGTCCGCGGCCGGTTTGAGGTCTCACCGTTTTCCGCCGGGACTTTTTTCGTCTTTGCCGGCGTGCTTCTCGGCTTGCGTGTCCGCTTTACCGCACCTTCCTCATCCTTATGCGCCGCCGCGGCCGCTTCGCGTTTCTGCTGCATCTGCAGCATTGCGGCCTTCTGGTTCAGGATCACCGGAATGACGATCGGATTGCGGTTGGTTTTCTTATACAGATACGGTTCCAGCGAACTGCGGATACAATTCTTCAATTCGCCGAAGGTCGTTTTCTGCATCATCTTTTTCTTCAAAGCTTCGTAAACGATCATTTCCGCTTCCTTCAAGAGTGTCTGGCTTTCCTTGATGAAGACGAAACCGCGGGAAACGATGTTCGGCCGGCACAGAATCTTATTCGTGCGCGAGTCAATCGTGACGATAACCGCGACTAAGCCGTTGTCGGCCAGGATCTTGCGGTCGCGCAGCACCGCTGTGCTCAAGCCGGATATATCGTTGCCGTCGACATAGATATCATCGGTCTGGATGCGGGTTTCCGCCTGGAAGACTTCGCCGTCGCGCAGCACCAGCACATCGCCGTTAGCGCAGATGAACGTATTCTCGCGCGGAACACCGGTTTCAATCGCGCTTTCGGCATGGATCCGAAGCATCTTGTATTCACCGTGCACCGGCATGAAGTATTTCGGCTTGATCAGCTGGAGCATCAGCTTCTGTTCCTCTTGGGAACCATGGCCGGTCGTATGCAGGGAGGTCAGCGGGCTGTTGACCAGCACGTTGGCGCCGACCCGCGTCAGCTGATTGACGACCTGGGAAACGCTGACTGCGTTGCCGGGGATCGGATTGGATGAGAAGACGACGGTATCGCCCGGAATGATTTTAATCCAGCGGTGCGTACCGTTGGCAATCCGGCTTAACGCCGCTAACGGTTCGCCCTGGGAACCTGTGCAGACGATGCAGATCTTACTGGCCGGCAGCGAATTCAGCTGATCCGGTGTAATAAAATGCTTTTCCGGAATCGCGATGATGCCGAGCTTGCGCGCAATCTGCACGACGTTTTCCATCGACCGCCCGAAGACAGCGACCTTGCGTCCGCAGGCCACAGCCGCTTCCAGAATCTGACCGACGCGGTTAACGTTGGAGGCGAAGGTGGAAACGATTAAACGGCCCGGTGTTTTGCGGGTGATTTCCAATAAGGATTTCGCGACTTTTTTCTCACTGATCGAGAAGCCGGAAACCTCGGAGTTGGTGGAATCGCTCATCAGCAGGCTGACGCCGATCTGACCGATGTACGCCATTTTCTGATAATCGCTGTTGGTGCCGATCGGGGTCAGGTCGAACTTGAAGTCGCCGGTCTCCACGATCCGGCCGTTCGGCGTATTGATCAAAATTCCCAGAGAATCCGGGATCGAGTGAATCGTGTTGAAGAAGCCGACCTGGAAATGATTCGTCGTGATCCGCGAATCCTCGTTGATCTGCACGAGCTTGACCTGCCGGCTCATCCGCCGTTCCTCCAGCTTTTTCTGAATCAGGGAACAGGCAAAGCGCGGTGCATAAATTTTATCAAGCCGGATCGACTGCAGTAAAAACGGAATGCCGCCGATGTGATCTTCATGGCCGTGCGTAATGATTAAGGCTTTGACCTTCGCCTGATTTTTAATCAGATAGGAGTAATCCGGAATGACGTAGTCAACCCCAAGCAGATTTTCCTCCGGAAACCGGACGCCGGCGTCAACGATGATAATTTCGTCCTGATGTTCAAAGCAATACATGTTTTTACCGATTTCACCCATGCCGCCCAGGGCATAGATGAGCGTGTCGGTATCCCGGTGAAACGGAGTTTCGGCGACCTCGCCGACGGCGCTTGCAGGAACCGGTTTCTTGCGGGGAGCGGATTTGCGCGGTGCTTTTTTTGCAGGTGTGGCTGCAGTATTTTCTTTCATTATTTACCTCTTTTCTTTTATTATTCTTAAAAAACAAGGCACCTGTCTTTTAATTTCTATTTTTTTATTCTTTGAGGAATCCCTCCGCAGACGGAGACGATTTCACGGCTAAACCGCGGGACGGTCTGAAATGAATTTCAGCTCCCCGCGGCAGCCAAGAACAATGAGTTTTCTGATTTTATTCGTGTTTGGGAAACGCGCCGGACAGATCCGGCGGGCAGGGAAAAGCGGAATTATTCGATCACAATGGCGTTTTCAACAGGGGCATACGGATCGTTCGGATTGATCCGGTCGTAGAACAGAATGCCGCTGAAATGGTCGATCTCATGCTGCAGCACGATCGCGACATAACCGGAAGCCCGGAAAGTTACCTCGCGGTCCTGAAGCATATCGTAACCCTTGACCTTGATCCGCGCGCTGCGGATGACGTAGCCCGGATGATCGTCAAGAACGGACAGACAGCCCTCACCAGTCTTTAAATACGAATTTTGAACAGACTGGGAAACGATTTTCGCGTTGGCCAGCGCGTATTCGTAATGAATGGGATTGCCGTTTTTATCTTCTTCGTCCACGACCACAGCTAAAAGCTGCTTGGGAATGCCGATCTGAATCGCCGCGATCCCGACAGCCGGCCGCAGGTTTTTAGCTTCGGCCAGTTCCGGATCCGTCGACTCTCTGACGTAGGTTAAAAGCTCCATTAACGTATTTTTATCCGCTTCGGACAACGGTAAAGACACCGGCGCTGATTTATCGCGCAGATGGGCGTCACTGTCCTTAACAATGGTATCCATGTTTATGTTCATAAAATCTACCTCACTTTATATAATACTCAAGAAATGCAAAGAAGGAAAGGAAAATTTGACGAAAGCGTCCTGGAATTTGTTTTTTAAGCGCTTTCTTTTCCGTCCGCCGGCTCAAACTGACAAATTCCGACGATTCTTTCCTTTATTATAATAAAAACAACGCGGACCGTCATGTCCTTTGATTGTCAAAAACACAACTTCAATTCTTTTGTGCCGGGCCCTGTTTTATGGTAAAATGTCACCAGGAGGCGGATGAATTTGACGCAGAAAAAAAAGACTTCTTTCCGGATGCCGTACCGGTATGATTTGATCATCCATCTCTGTACGCTGATCTTAGCGGTGTTCGGCTTGTTCATGGTCGCTTCGGCGACGATGGGACTGGCTTCGGGCAACGTGATGTCGCTGATGAAAACCATTATCAAGCAGCTGGCGTTTACAGTCTTAGGCTATCTGGGCATGGTGACGATGGCGCGCTGGTTTACGTTTGACCGCATGAAAAAAAATATTACGCCGATCGTCAGCCTGACGCTGGTGCTGCTTTTGTTAGCCCTGTGCTGGGAAGTCGGCGGTGCCCGGGCCTGGATTAAAATTCCGTTTCCGGGCCAGGAGATCACAATCCAGCCTTCGGAGTTTTCCAAGGTCGTCATCATCATGGTCATGGCGACGTATCTGGGCGATATCCGCAACCTGAAGCTGACGACCAAAGATTTAATGCGCAATCCGCTCTTGATCGTCGGGGGCTTCTGCTTTATCGTTGCGATCCTGCAGTCGGACTTCGGTTCGGCGATCGTCATGGCGGGCATTGCGTGCATTTGCTTTCTGATTCCCTATCATCCTTCGTTAGTGCGGCTGCAGAAGATGCTGGTGATGTTGTTGATCATCGGCGTCGTACTGATCGTGTGGATCCTGTCGCCGATGGGTGAGCATCTGATCGAGGCGCTGCCGTTTAAGAACTATCAGATCAACCGGTTTACCTCGGCGATGAATCCGTTCGCGGATAAATACGGCACGGGCTTCCAGCTGATCAACGGACTGGTGTCGTTTGCCAGCGGCGGATGGCAGGGCGTGGGGTATGGCAAGTCGATTCAGAAATATACGAACTTCCCGGCGGCGAATACCGATTTTATTCTGGCGATTGTCGTTGAGGAACTGGGCATCTTCGGGTTTTTATTAATTTTTATCTGTTACGCGCTGATCGTCGGGCGGATGTTTATCTATGCGATCCGGATGAAAAGCCAGCGCGGGCGGATTGTTTTGATCGGCGTTTCGATGTATTTCTTCATTCACTTTTTGTTCAATGTCGGCGGCGTAACCGGCTTGATTCCGCTGACAGGTGTGCCGCTGTTAATGATTTCCGCGGGAGGTTCCAGTACGCTGTCCGTCATGGTGGCGGTCGGCATGGGCCAGGCGGTGATCTCGCAATACCGTCAGGGGAAGATTGAATAAGGTATTCAACTTGGACCGGCATAAACGGCGAAGGGAAACGCAGGAAGGAAAAGCGGCGGCTGTTTAAAAGCAAATGCCGTGGTTGCTTTGAAAGAAGAAAGAAAAGAATTCCCGAAGCGACTCGGGAATTCCAAAGAAAGGGAGAGGAGAAACAAAGATTGGGGGATAGCATCTTTCGATGCACTAGTATCTTGCCCGGGTTTTCCACCCTTTATACACACAAGGAGTAAAAAAATGCGAATTGTTGCAGGAAAATTTCGTTCCCGGCTGATTCAGGCGCCCAAAGGCGATCAGACCCGGCCGACGCTGGATAAGGTCAAGGAAGCGGTGTTCAGCCGGATCGGTCCGTATTTTGACGGCGGCATTATGCTGGATCTGTTTGCGGGCAGCGGCTCAATGGGACTGGAGGCACTGTCGCGGGGCATCGAGCATGTTTATTTTGTCGACCGCAGTCCGGCCGCGGCGGCGGTGATCAAAGCCAATATTGCTTCGCTTCAGGTCGAAGCGCAGTGCGACGTCTGGAAATGCGACAGCTTCGCGGCGTTAAGACGCTTAGCGGGGATGGGTGTCCAACTGGATTTGGTTTATCTGGATCCGCCTTATCAGAAGCAGCAGCTGCACAAGATCATGCAGCAGCTCGACGCGCTAAATCTGATCCGCGATCACGGACAGGTGATTCTGGAGAGTCTGAAGGAAGACGAGTTTGACGAGGCCTACCATCAGCTGCGCCGCGTCAAGGAAGCGACTTACGGCATCAGCCGCATCAGTTATTATCGAAAGGAAACAGAACTATGAAACGAGCATGTTATCCGGGATCGTTCGATCCCCCGACCTATGGACATCTGGACATCATCACACGGGCGTCGTCGGTCTTCGACGAGCTGATCATCGCGATCATGAAGAATCCGAACAAACGCAACGCCTTTACCGAGGAGGAGCGCGTGCGGATGCTGCAGGAGATTACACGCGATCTGCCGAATGTCAAAGTCGTGGTCGGTCATGGCCTGACAGTAGAATTTGCGAAGTCGATCAGGGCGCAGGTGCTGATCCGCGGGATCCGGGCCGTCATGGACTATGAATATGAACTGCAGCAGGCGACGGCCAATATGTTTCTGGATGAGACGATTGAAACGGTGTTTTTCGTCGCCCGGCCGCGGTATTCCTTCTTATCCTCGTCCGTGTCCAAGGAAATCGCACTGAACAACGGAGATCTGTCGAAATTTATCCCGGAAGCCATCATCGAGGAAGTTGAAGAAGAACTGAATCCGCTGAAGAAGAAAAATGGCAGGGAATAGCGGCAAAGAAAACCGCTGCCAAAAATATCGCTGACTGCTGGCAGAGCGTCTGCGGAAGAAAGCTGAATTTTCAATGGAATCTTATTTATAAGGATAAAAGTTAGGAATAAAAGGCTAAGCGAGCACAGTCCGTTCTTAGCTAGCGAGAGGCTGAAAGTGAACGCCGGAAATTAAAAGAGCGCTGCGATGATTCCGAAAATAACGGAATCCGCCGCGCTTTTTTATGGCTTAAGACAACAGGGGAATGATGAAAAAAACCGGTCAGCCGCGCAGTCTTTGCAGCATCATCAAAAAGAGGAAGACGCTGCCGGCCAGGCCGGTCTGCATCAGCCGGTATCCGAGATAACGCAGATAAGTCAGGTGAAGATGCGGCGTGAGCGAGAGAACTTGCAGATGCACACTGAAGCTGGCAAATCCCAGCACCAGCGTCATCAACAACGCTTTCAGGGGTGTCGCCAGCGGCAGCAGCGCCAGATTGTTGGTGCCTAACGAAAACTCGGTTACACATTGGATCGGCAGCTGCCAGGCGGCAGGCAGCTTCATCGTCGCTAAATTCAGCAGCACTAGTGTCAGCAAAAGATACGCTCCGATGAAATATAAGCTGACGCCGGCCTGGACAACCGCGTCTTTTAAATTCTCAAATAAGGAAGGGACAGATCCGCGCGGATCCAATTGCAGGGCAACGGGTGTACTGCGTGTAAAGAACAGCAGCAGCATCACGGCGAAGAATTCTGCCAGCCAGATCATCAAGCCATATTGAAAGGATTGCAGCAGAACTGAACCGCAGGTGATCAAGATGAACGACGGTGTGCTGACCGTGACGCAGCAGGCCAGCCGCCGGCCCTCCGCTTGCGAAAGCCGGCCCTCCCGCACATAATCGTCGATCAGGATCTGTCCGGCAGGCGAACCGAGAAAGAAGGAAGCGAAGACTAAGGAAAAAGCATCCGGCGAGATGCGGAACAGGCGTTCGGTAAATCCGAACAGCCGCCGCGAGAGCACCGCCAACAGCCCCTGACCGTCGAGAATGCGGATTACGACCATCGCCGCAAATAACGAGGGCACTAATTTTTCAAACCAGATCGCTAACGCCTGGCAGGATGCCTCGTAGGTTACCGATCCATAATAAAGCAGCGCGGCCAGCAGCGTGAAAAAAATGATTGTCATTCCTTTTTTCATAGGCAAAAAGCCTCCTGGTAAAGTGTATGAACCGCGGCTTGTAAAACGAACTGCGAAAAGCTTGAAAACTTGAAAAAAATTAGCACTTTTAACTTGACAGTGCTAACAAGCTGGATTATACTGTTAGCAGACATCGGGAAAGAGTGCTAAAGGAGGCGGGATGATGCTGACACCAAGGCGGATTGAAATCTTCAAGGCCATTGTCGACGAGTTCGTTCAGACAGCCGAGCCGGTCGGTTCCAAGACTCTGATGGAAAAGTATCAGCTTCCTTACTCCAGCGCAACGATCCGCAACGACATGATGGTCCTGGAAGAAATGGGACTCCTGGAAAAAACACATACCTCCAGCGGCCGCGTGCCTTCCACAAAAGGCTACAAGTTCTATTGCGAACATCTGATGGAACACAGGGTCGACAACCAGCTGGAAGTGGCGGTCCGCCAGCAGCTGGCCAGCAAGCCGCTGAATTTGGACGATGCCATCCGCGAGAGCTGCAACATCCTTTCGCAGATGACGAACCTGACTTCCGGCGTGCTGGGACCGGATGCGAGCCGGCAGCGGCTGGAACATGTCAAGCTGTTCCCGATCAGCAACCGAAGTGCTGTGGCAGTCTTTATTACCGATCTGGGGCATACGGAAAACCGGACGTTCCAGTTCGACGACGACCTGTCAGTAGAGGATATCCAAACCTGCTGCCAGATTCTGAACGACCGATTGAAGGGCACCTTGATCAAAGACGTCGTGGACAAAATGGATTCGATCAAACCGATCCTGGCAGCGCATGTCAAGCGGCATGAAATGTTGTTTCAGGCGTTTGTCAACGCGTTTGTCAAGTTCGCGAGCGAGAACGTGTATTTCAGCGGCCAGAACAACATGCTGTACCAGCCGGAATTTGCCGACATTGAAAAGCTGAAGGAATTGATGGCGATGATGGAGAACCCGAGCCTGTGGCGTCAGATCGGCACCACGGCCAACCCGGAGCTGGCGTTGAAGATGAACGAAAACGCGCAGCTGGTGTGGGTCAACGACATGGCCGTCGTCACCAGCAAGTTCAAGCTTGGCTCCGACGAGGAAGGTCAGCTGATGGTTTTCGGACCATCCCGGATGGATTACGACCGGATTGTTTCACTGCTGGAACTGGTCAGTCAGTCGATCGAGAGTTTATACGGAAAAGGAGGCAGCCATGAATAACCAGGAAGAAATGAAAAAAGACGAGCTGAACGCCGCGCCGGAAACGGCGGAGGCAGCGGGCGAAACCGAAGAAAAAACGGTAAGTCCGCAGGAAAAAACGGCGGAGCCGGCCGCGGAAGAAGCGCCGGAGCAGCCGGAAGAAAAAAAGGAAGACAAGAAAGACGAGAAGAAGAAAGGCTTCTTCTCCAAGAAGAATGAAATTGAAGAACTGAAGACACGGATCAGCGAGCTGGAAGGGGAAAACGTTAAATTGAAGAACGAATACCTGAAAGCCTATGCGGATACGGAGAATACCCGGCGGCGTCTTCAGCAGGAAGCTGAGCAAACCCGGAAATACCGGATTCAAAGTTTCGCGCTCGACATCCTGCCGGTTCTGGACAATCTGGAACGGGCGCTGGCGATCGAGCCGACACCGGAAACCGAAAGCTACCGCAAAGGCGTCGAAATGATTTATCAGCAGCTCATTCACGCGCTGACCAAAGAGGGCGTGAGCGAGATTGAAGCGCAGGGCAAGGAATTTGATCCGAATTTCCATCAGGCTCTGATGATGGAAGCGGTCGAGGGCGTTGAGCCCAACCACGTCACCGAGGTACTGCAGAAGGGCTACATGTTAAAAGATCGAATTCTGCGCGCCGCGATGGTCAAGGTCAGCGAATAAGCAAACAAGTGAAAACGTGTAAATAAATAAGGAGGATTTCAATTATGGGAAAAATTATCGGTATTGACTTAGGTACAACCAACAGCTGCGTCGCCGTCATGGAAGGCAACGAAGCAAAAGTAATCACCAACCCGGAAGGCAACCGCACCACACCGTCCGTCGTCGCGTTTAAGAACAACGAACGGATCGTCGGCGACGCGGCGAAGCGTCAGGTCGTCACCAACAAGGATTCGATTATTTCGATCAAGCGGAAAATGGGCACGAATGAGAAAGTTCAGCTCAACGGCAAGGAATACACGCCGCAGGAAATTTCCGCGATGATCTTAGGCTACATGAAGGACTATGCGGAAAGCTATTTAGGCGAGAAGGTCGACAAGGCCGTCATCACCGTTCCGGCTTACTTCAACGACGCGCAGCGTCAGGCAACGAAAGACGCCGGCAAGATTGCGGGTCTGGAAGTAGAACGAATCATCAACGAACCGACGGCGGCAGCGCTGGCGTTCGGTATCGACAAGACTGACAAGGAACAGAAAGTCCTCGTCTTTGACCTGGGCGGCGGCACGTTCGACGTTTCGATCCTGGATCTGGCTGACGGCACTTTTGAAGTCCTGGCAACCGCAGGCGACAACCATTTAGGCGGCGATGATTTCGATAACGTAGTCGTCGACTGGATGGCGGATCAGTTCAGAAAAGAAAACGGCATCGATCTGAAGCAGGATCGGATGGCGCTGCAGAGAATGAAGGAAGCGGCAGAAAAAGCCAAAAAAGATCTGTCCGGTATGGTTCAGACACAGATTTCCCTGCCGTTCATCAGCGCCGGCGCAGCCGGACCGCTGCACTTCGAAGCGACGCTGACCCGCGCGCAGTTTGACGCGATGACTAAATCCCTGGTCGACCGCACAGTGATCCCGGTTCGCCAGGCGTTAAAGGATGCCGGCTTAACGAAGAACGATATTGATCAGGTCCTGTTAGTCGGCGGGTCAACCCGAATCCCGGCGGTTCAGGAAGCAGTCCGTCTGGAATTGGGCAAGGAACCGAACCGTTCCGTCAACCCGGATGAAGTCGTAGCCTTAGGCGCGGCGATCCAGGGCGGCGTCATCAGCGGCGACGTCAAGGACGTCTTACTGCTGGACGTTACACCGTTAAGCTTAGGTATCGAAACACTGGGCGGCGTTATGACCGTGCTGATCCCAAGAAATACAACAATCCCGACTTCCAAGAGCCAGGTCTTCTCGACGGCGGCGGACAACCAGCCGGCGGTTGATATCCATGTCCTGCAGGGCGAACGTCCGATGGCCAACGATAACAAGACGCTGGGCAACTTCCAGTTAGGCGGCATCGCACCGGCCCGCCGCGGCGTACCGCAGATCGAAGTCACCTTTGACATCGACGTCAACGGTATCGTCCACGTTTCAGCGAAGGACAAGGGCACAGGCAAGTCCCAGTCGATCACCATCTCCAACTCTTCCGGATTAAGCGATGAAGAAATCGACCGGATGGTTCGGGAAGCCGAAGATCACAAGGCAGAAGACGATAAGCGCAAAGAAGAAATCGAATTGAAGAACCGCGCGGAAGCGTTCATCAACCAGATCGACGAAACGCTGAATACGGAAAACGCGAACGTCACCGATCAGCAGAAGGAAGAAGTCAAGAAGCTGCGCGATGAGCTGCGCACGGCGATTGACAACAACGATATCGACACGCTGAAGACCAAGATGGAACAGCTTGAAAAGGCAGCCAACGATATGGCTCAGGCGATGTATCAGCAGCAGGCGGGTGCTCCGGGTGCTGATGCGGGCGCAGGCGCTCAGGATGACAATGTCGTCGACGCCGATTTCAAGGAAAAGAAATAACAATTCACGCCGCACAAAAATCCTGGTTTCCATACTGGGATTTCTGTGTTTGAGCGTGCTGATCAGCGGTTGTTCCCGCACCCCCAAGAACAACGCCGGTCAGTCGGACAGCACGGGCAACGCTGTGCTGACAAGCTCGCTGAGCGAAGAACAGCTGGCGCATATCAAAGAATGCAACGGCCGCCGCGTCAGCAGCGATCAGCCGGTGGAGCTCGTCGTGATGAACGGCGGTGAACCGGAAGCGTTTGCCGTGCTGCAGCCGGGGCAGCTGGTTCAGTTAAAAGAAATCAACGATCCGAATCTGATCACTTCACAATATCTGCCCTTGGATGGAATGGATCAGGAGGGCGGCGCGCAGGTGCTGGTCAACGCGCTGGAGGTAACGCCTTCCGGCCGCTGGCTGAATCCGACCAATCATTTATTGGAAAAGGATCTTGCGGTGAAGCTGAAGGCCGGTACCCGGATGCTGGATGACAACGGCGAAACGATCCTGACGACCAGCACGGATCAGCAATGGCTGGTGTATGCTCAGAAGGACGGCGCTTACGGCGTTGAGCTGCAGGGACGAATCGTCTGGGTGGATTCCGCTCAGGTTGAAGAAACGATCGCCCGGCCAGGCAGCGCCGGACCAGCGGCTACGTCGCTGCCGGTGCTGATGTATCACTTCTTTTACAGTGAAGCCGATGGTCAGAGCCGCGAAAACGTGAATTTCGTCGAGGTGGAGGAATTCCGCGGGCAGCTGCAGGCTCTGCAGGATCGTGGCTACGTCGCGCTGACGATGCGCGAAGTGGAAATGATGATGAAAGGCTGGGCGGATGTGCCGGAGAAATCGGTCGCGATTACAATCGACGACGGTGATCCGACAGTCTATCAATACGCTTATCCGGTATTAAAGGATTTCGGCTATAACGCGACGCTGTTTCTGATTACGGGCTGGATGAATCCGCAGCTGCCGTATGAGTTTTTCCAGATGCGCGAGGATGGCTTAGAGCTGCAGTCGCATTCCTTCCTGATGCATCAGGGCGGGTGCAAGGCCGGCCATGGCGGACGGATCCTGTGCGTTGATCACGATGAGGGCGTAGCGGATACCCGTCAGTCGCTGGAATATGTCGACGGCGGCTTCGTCTACTGTTATCCGTTTGGCGACGTGAACGATCACGCCGTAGAAATTTTACAGGAAGCTGGGGTTCAGCTGGCTTTTACGACAGAATATGGTAAAATAAAACCCGGAATGGATTTGTACAGGCTGCCGCGGATCCGGGTTACCGGCGGCGCGGGCCTGGACCGGTTCATCAAAAGTATAGAGTAGCAGGAGGGTGATGTTTTATGAGCGAAAAGCGCGACTATTATGAAGTCCTGGGCATCAGCAAAGGCGCTTCCGATGATGAAATAAAAAAAGCCTATCGAAAACTGGCGAAGCAATACCATCCGGATGTGAACAAGGAACCGGGTGCAGAAGAAAAATTTAAAGAAGTCAACGAGGCCTACGAGGTGCTCAGCGACCCGCAGAAACGGGCGACCTATGATCAGTTCGGTCATGCGGGAATGGACGGCATGGGTGCCGGCGGCTTCGGCGGCGGTTTCAGCGGCGGCGGATTTGACGATCTGAACGATATCTTCGGATCGTTCTTCGGCGGCGGCTTTGGCGGCGGCGGATCCCGGGCCCGGTCCAATAGTCCGCGCAAGGGTCAGGACCGCTACATGCAGATGAAGATCAGCTTTATGGATGCGATCTTCGGCAAGACGGAGACGATCACGATCGACGTGGATGAGCAGTGTTCTCAATGTATGGGAACCGGCGCGCATTCCAAGGATGACGTTACCGTCTGTCCGACGTGTCACGGTTCCGGAACGGTCGTTACGCAGCAGCGGACGCCGTTCGGGGTATTCCAGTCCCAGAGTGTCTGCCCGGACTGCGGCGGCACGGGTAAGAAAATCCGTAAGAAATGCTCCAAGTGCGGCGGCAAGGGTTATGAACATAAACGCGTGAGCGTCGACGTCAAGATCCCGGCTGGCATCCAGTCCGGTCAGCAGCTGCGGGTATCCGGCAAGGGTGAACGCGGCGCCAACGGCGGGCCAAACGGCGATCTGTATATCGAGATCATGGTCATGAAGCACGATTACTTCGTGCGCGACGGCCGGAATATCTACATTACGATTCCGATTTCTTCAGTGGATGCGACGCTGGGCTGTTCGGTCGACGTGCCGACGGTTTATGGCGACGTCGAGCTGACGATTCCTTCAGGAACGCAGAACGGCCAGCAGTTCCGGCTGAAAGGCAAGGGCGTGAAAGATCTGCGCGGGTCTGGTCAAGGCGATCAGCTCGTTGAGGTGAAGATCGAAATCCCGAAGAAGCTGAGCGGCGAAGAAAAAGAAATGTATGAAAAGCTGCGCAAGCTGCAGGCGAAAGGCGGGAAGGAATCCGTCTTCGACAAGTTCAAGAAAGCTTTTAAATAACGACAGAAAGGGTTTCGGGACAACGAACCCTTTTCTTAAAAATTTTGTTTAGCACTCTATTGACTAGAGTGCTAAAAGTGATATACTAACGAGTGTAAGGAGGGACATCCTATGAATATTGATCAGATGACAGAACGATTGCAGCGGATCTTAATGGAAGCGATCCAGCTGGCGCAGGCACAGGGCCAGAGCGAACTGAACGTCGAGCATTGCCTGAAAGCGATTTTTGAAGACGACGGCATCGACGGCTTGTGGCAGCGGCTGGGACAGGACAAGCAACGAACGCTGCAGATCGTCGACAGTTATATGAAGCGGCTGCCTTCCAGTACTTCCGGCGCTCAGCCGAACCTCTCCCGTGAGGTGAATCAGGCGTATCAGGAAGCGCTGAAGTGGAGTCAGGCACACGAAGAAACCTATATGAGTTCGGTAGCGTTTCTGATCGGCTTGTTGTTCGGCGGCAGCGCCGTCGCCAAGGCGATTCTGGAAGCGACCGGAATTACGAGAAAAGCGCTTGAAAAAGCAGAGGAAGAAAGACGAGGTGGAATGAAGATGAATGAACAGAACGCGGAAAATCAACTGGACGCGCTGCAGAAATACGGGCACGATCTGGTCGAGGACGTCAAGAGCGGCAAGATCGATCCGGTTATCGGCCGGGATGAGGAAATCCGGCGGGTTATCCAGATCCTGTCACGGAAAACAAAGAATAACCCGGTGCTGATCGGCGAACCGGGCGTCGGGAAGACGGCGATTGTCGAAGGTATCGCGTGGCGGATCATGAACGGCGACGTCCCGTTCGGCTTGAAGGAAAAGAAACTGATCGAGCTGGATATGGGGGCCCTGATCGCCGGTGCGAAATACCGCGGCGAGTTTGAGGAACGGCTGAAAGCAGTGCTGAACGAAGTGAAGCAGGCGGACGGCAACATCATCCTGTTTATTGACGAGATTCATAATCTGGTCGGTGCGGGCAAGACGGAAGGCTCCATGGACGCGGCCAATCTGTTGAAGCCGATGTTGGCGCGGGGCGAGCTGAAGTGTATCGGCGCGACGACGTTTGACGAATACCGCAAGTATATTGAAAAGGATGCGGCGCTGGAACGCCGGTTCCAGAAAGTTCAGGTCGACGAACCGTCCGTGGAAGATACAATTTCCATCCTGCGAGGCTTGAAGGATCGGTTTGAAAGCTATCACGGCGTACAGATTCTCGATGAAGCGATCATCGCCGCGGCGACGCTGTCCAACCGCTATATCACCGACCGGTTTTTGCCGGATAAGGCGATCGATTTGGTCGATGAAGCCTGCGCTTCACTGCGGGTGGAGATGGATTCGATGCCGACGGAGCTGGACGAGCTGATGCGGCGGATCATGCAGCTGGAAATTGAAGAAACGGCGCTGAAAAAGGAAACTGACGCCAAGACGCTGCAGCGGCTGGAGGAGCTGCGCAGGGAACTGGTGGATCTGAAAGAAGAAAAAGAAATCAAATACAACCAATGGCAGCAGGAAAAGCATAAGCTGGACGAAGCCAAGGTTTACAAGGAGCAGCTGGAAAAAGCCCGCCTGGACTTCACGCAGGCACAAAACGAAGCGCGTTATGAGGAAGCGGCGAAGCTGCAGTATGACACGATTCCGACGCTGGAGCGGAAAATCCGCGAGTCGGCGCAGAATAAAAAAGAGGAACACATGATCCAGGAGATCGTCGACGAGGAACAGATTGCCAAGGTCGTTTCCCGTTGGACGCATATCGAGGTCAGCAAGCTGATTGAAACGGAACGGCAGAAATTATTGCATCTGCAGGATGCGCTGGCGCAGCGGGTCATCGGTCAGGATGGAGCGCTGGAGCTGGTCACGGAAGCGATTCTGCGGTCCAAGGCGCAGATCCAGGATGAAAACCGGCCGATTGGTTCGTTCTTGTTCTTAGGTCCGACTGGCGTCGGTAAGACCGAAGTGGCCAAGGCGCTGGCGGAGCAGCTGTTTGACGATGAATCGAAGATCATCCGGATTGATATGAGCGAATACATGGAGAAGCACAGCGTGTCGCGATTAATCGGCGCGCCTCCGGGATATGTCGGTTACGATGAGGGCGGTCAGCTGACGGAAGCGGTACGCAGAAAGCCGTATTCCATCGTGCTGCTGGACGAAGTGGAGAAGGCTCATCCGGACGTCTTCAACATCCTGCTTCAGATTCTGGACGACGGCCGGATCACCGATAACAAGGGGGTCACCGTCGACTTCAAGAATACGCTGATCATCATGACCAGCAACCTCGGCTCACAATATGCTTTCGACAGCGATAAGGAAGAACGCAACCGCCGGTATATGGATGAAGTTCATAAGTATTTCAAACCGGAATTCGTCAATCGGATCGATGAGATCATCGTCTTCAATGCCTTGAACAATGAAGTGTTGATCAAGATCGCCGATAAGTTCCTGCATGAACTGGCTGTGCGGTTAGCGAAGAAGGATATTGCGCTCGAAGTCACCGAGGCGGCAAAGGCGAAGATCGTCGAGCTGGGCGTAGATCCGGTCTTCGGAGCGCGGCCGATGAAGCGGCATATCCAGAGAACGATTGAAACCTTGATTGCCCGTAAGATGATTGAACGGGGTAACGAGGGTAACTGCACGATGAAGGTGGACGTGGAGAATGGGCAATATGTTCTGCACGTGATTGAAAATCCTGAAGTGATCTAAAGCAAAGAGGTCGGAGAAATCCGGCCTTTTTTGTTACTTCACGGTGTTAGAAAATCCTTTTTTAAATAACTGTTCGTGACAGGAAATATGTCATTGATGACATTTTCCGGATTAATTATGTAAAATAATTTACACCTTTTGTGACTCGAAAAAAACATTGGAAAATAAAGGAAATTCCTTCTTTTTCTAGCCTGTAACCCATTATATAGACCTATTCCTCGCTTGTCAATAAACGTGTACGTTATCTGACGGACAACGACTGTAACCACTTTGCAGCGGGCAAGAGAGAGGTCTTTTTTTATTAGAGAGGGGTGGGAGAATGAGTTGGTATTTTATTGAAACGGAACGCTTCCAAGAAGAACAAGTTAAAGAAGTGTTGTTGAATTCTCAATTTGATGCCTTTGTACCAAAAAAGGAAATGTATTTCAAAAAAGGGGATCTAACAATGCTGACATTAAGATTTCTGTTTCCGGAAACCGTTCTGATTCATGATCCGGCATCACCGCCGCAGTTTGCGAAGAAGCTGAATGAATGGCTTGATCGAAATCAGCCGGGCTCAGAGGGAATTCACCGGGAAGCCGACGCTTATTTCTCTTTAGCTTCTGATGAAAAAGAAACTTTGGAACAACTGTTGGATGAGAAAAAGATCCTTAGGTTTTCAACAGGAATCATTCAAAATAAAGAACTTCATGTTTTAAAAGGCCCTTTGCAAGGCCACGAGAAAGAGATTCAAAAAATTAAACGCCATCAACGCTTAGCAACATTGCCCGTTAAGTTATGCGGTCAAGCGATTCCTTTGATTCTGGGATTAGAAGTCATTGAAAAAAACGGATAGAAATCAAATAGTTGTTCAGGCACTTTTGATCTCATTCGCGATTATAGATTACAAACTCATCGAAAGCTTGAGGTGGCGAAGCCTACCTTTTTATTTTACTTCAAAGGATGTGACAAATTGAAACGAAAGAAACAAAGGAATAAAACAAAGTCATTATTATTAATTGCAGGGGTTCTCATCACATTAATTTTAGGATTAGTTCTGAGCGGAAATCTCTATATTGATTCATTATTGAATAAAACAATCCGATCTCGAAAACTGACAGATGAAGACGCGATGATCAATCAGGAAGTCTTAGACCAAGTGAAGAATCATCACATCGTAAATATTGCTTTGTTTGGTTCCGATAATGCAAAAAAGGCACAATGGAATGATTATGAGATGGAACGATCCGATGCCACAAAGATTATTTCATTGGATTTTGATGCTAAAAAGATCAAGATTACTTCATTACAACGCGATACGTTAATCTGGATACCGGAACCCTATAACGATTATGACAAACTTAACCACGCCCATTGGCGAGGTGGGCCTGAGTTGGCTGTCAAGATGTTGAATTATAACTTTGATTTAGATATCACTCAGTATGTTGGATTTAGTTTCGAAGCGTTAGAAACGTTAGTTGACTTAGTGGATGGGATTGATATCTCACTACCTGACGGACTATTAGCTACACAAGTAGTAGAGTTGGGGGCAACAAGAGATGGCAATGTTTTTCATTTCAATGGAAAGCAAGCACTTGGCTATTGCCGATTAAGAAAACTTGACGATGACTTTCATCGAATGGATCGTCAAAATGAAGTTATATTAAAGATTGTAGAGAAACTCAGTAAAAAGAACCTGATTGAATTGATGGATGTCGTCAATGAAATGCTTCCTTATGTAGAAACGAATCTAACGAACAATGAAATTAAGAATTATGTCAGTTCTTTATTGAGTTTTGATTTGAAGCATCTGGATCAGTTTCAGATTCCATCAAAAGGAATGGATTCAATCGAGAAGGTAATCGAATACAACGGATTCAGCCCAATCTACATGATGGAGAATTATGAAGAACTGGCGAAAGAACTTCATTGGAATATCTATGAGGATGAAGATTATCAGCCAAGTTCAACGATTGTTCAACTTGAACAAAATATACAAAGAGAATTCGGATCCTGAATAGGATCTTTTTAATTAGAAATAAGGGGAGAGAAGAGAATGTACGAAAACGACGAAATTGAAATTGATCTGTCACGGGTGTTTGAAATTATTAAAAAACATTTCAAACCTTTCGCACTGATCATTCTGGCCGCTTCGATTATAGCCGCTTTGATCACGCTGTTTCTGATACCGAAGAAATACACAGCGGAAGCAAAGCTGATCATTGTCCAAAAGTCTAATCCAGATAGTCAACAGATTAGCTACAATGATCTTCAAACATCTCAGAAACTGGTGAACACCTACAGTGAGATCTTGAAGAGTGAAGCAATCAGCGATGAAGTGATTCAGAATCTGAGATTGGAAGACTTGGATACGGAAGGTTATCAGAAGATCGTTAAGATCAGTTCAGTGAAAGATACGGAAGTCATTACGATTGCAGTAACATCAAAAGATCCAAAAGAAGCCGCAGTGATTGCGAATGAGATCGTGGATGTATTTCGAGATAAGATCTATTCTATTATGAATATTGAAAATGTGACCGTTTTAAATTCCGCAAAGATTCCAGAGAAAAAATCCAGTCCGTCGAACATTAAAAATACTTTGATTGGATTCTTATTGGGATGTATTATTGACGGCTGTATTGTTTTATATATTTTGCTGAATGACAGAAATATCCGGACTGAAGAAGAAATGAAACAGATCTTTGATTATCCGATAATCGGTTTAATACCTGATATGACGCATGGAACAGGAGGTGCAGAATAATGTTAAGAGTTGGCGACGAACTGATTACCTTAATCGACCCAGATGCGCCTGCATCCGAAGCTTACCGGACTTTAAGAACTAATATTCTGATGCGAAACTTCGATCGGGATATGAAGGTCATCAACATTATTTCAACGACAGCCCAGGAAGGGAAGAGTACCTGTGTCCTCAATCTGGCTATGGTATATGCCCAATTACAGAAAAAAGTATTAGTCATTGATTTAGATTTACGTATGCCAACGATTCATAAGAAACTGAAGTTAAAGAATAAAAAAGGCATCTCGGATATCATCGGTCATCAAGCTGAATTTGAGGAAGTGGTTTTACAACCTTATGAAAATGTGGATGTCATTACCGCAGGAACGAAGATTCCATTTGCTTCTGAGTTTATCCAATCGAATGCGCTAAAAGAATTCATTGAGGAGAGAAAGAAAGAATACGATCTAATTCTCTTAGACTGTCCACCGGTTGGATTGGTGACCGATGGCATTGTGGCAGCTTCTTACTGTGATGGAACGATTCTAATCTGTGCCTCGAATCGGAATGACCGAAAAGAATTACTTCGAGTCAAGGATCAGTTAGAACAGACACAAGTCAATGTCATTGGGATTGTGATGACGATGATGCCAGTTCAGCGAAAATACTATAACAGCTATGGCTATCGATATAGTGATTCGCAGAAAAAGACAACACAGAAAAAAAAGAAGAATTCAATCATTTCATCCATTACGAAAAAGAGTGATAAAAAGAAATGATTGATATTCATAGTCATTTGATTCCAGGCGTGGATGATGGAAGTCAGAGCTTAGAAGAATCACTTTCTTTATTAAAACAAGCTGAACAGGACGGAATCACAGAACTGATTACAACACCGCATTTCATGAAAAATGGAGAGTTCAGGACAAAGGCGCCAGAGCTTGTACAACGATTCAGTGAACTGAAACAAGCCTATACAGGATCGATAAAACTTCATTTAGGAAATGAGCTTTATATTCATCCGGACTTACCAGAGCTGTTAGAAAAAGATGAAATCTTAACTTTAGCTGAATCAGATTACATCCTAGTCGAATTTCCATTCCAAAATTATAAGGATGAATATGATGAAATTCTTTATGAACTATCGTTAAAATATCGGATCATTATCGCGCATCCTGAACGGTACAGTTATGTTCAGGAAGATCCGAATTTTTGTTTGCGATGGTTGGATGAAGGATATTATTTACAAGCAAATCAAAACAGCTTATTTAAGAAACAAACAAAGAAAGTACTCATTCCAATGATTGAACATGGCTTTGTTAGTTTTGTGGCCAGTGACGCTCATAACGAACATCGGCCTTGTGTATTATCTGAGGCAAGAGAGTTCCTTGCGGAAGAATTTGGAGAACAGTTCGCTGTTCAATTGATAGAGAAAAATCCTGAAAAGATTTTAAAGAATGAACCGAATGTTCAAGAATACAGGGAAATCAAGAAGAAAAAGAAACACTTTTTATGGCTTTGAAAAGAGCCTTTTTTCATTGGGGGAAGAAGGGGAAAAGAAAATGAAGCAGCTCGAAAAAAAGAGAATTGAACATTGGCAAGTGATTTCTCTCTACTTACTTATCTATGACATTATAGCGGTCAATTTATCTTATTTACTGGCTTTATGGTTTCGTTTTGATTGTCGGTTCTCATTGATTCCAGAGGTTTATCTGAAAGCCTGGATTCAATTTGCGCCTTTTTATACTGTACTTTGTGTAGCAGTTTTTACAGTGTTGAAATTATACAGGAGCTTATGGCGGTTTGCGGGATACAGTGAATTGTTGCGTGTAACAGCCGCAACAATAGTTACTGGATTTCTTCATTTTGTCGGAATAACGACATTATTTAAAGCAATGCCGATTTCCTATATTCTGTTTGGTATGATCATCCAGTTTTGTTTGATTATCGGAATTCGTTTTTCTTATCGTTTCGTTTTATTGGAACGCAGCCGCAGGGAAAAGGCAGAGAAGAAGAGCCAAGGTAAGAATATTCTGTTAATTGGTGCAGGGGATGCCGGGCGATTGATTCTCAGAGATGTTCAGAGAACAGAGTTTGATGTCGGTAAGGTGCAATGCATCATTGATGATAACCCGAATAAGTGGGGAAGGTACATTGAAAATATCCCAATCGTTGGCGGACGGGATGATATTTTATCTAGCGTTGAGAAATATCAGATTCAACAGATTTTAATCGCCATTCCAAGTGCGAGAGCCGAAGAAAAGCGGGACATCTTAAATATCTGTAAAGAAACAGGCTGTGAGCTGAAGATCCTTCCTGGGATCTATCAATTAGTGAATGGTGACGTGATGTTATCGAAGATGAAGGAAGTCGCGGTTGAGGATCTTTTAGGGCGAGAACCCATTCAGGTTAATCTGGATGAAATCTTTGAGCATCTTAAAGGAAAAACGATTTTAGTCACTGGAGGCGGAGGATCAATCGGTAGTGAGTTGTGCCGACAGATCGCAGGGCATCATCCGAAACAATTAATCCTTTTTGAAATCTATGAAAATAACGCTTATGACATTGAACAGGAATTGAAACGGAAATATCCGGAGTTGAATTTAGTTGTACTTATTGGATCAGTAAGAGACAGCCGGAGAATTGATTGGGTGTTTGAAACGTATAAACCCGACATCGTCTATCATGCGGCGGCGCATAAGCATGTCCCGTTAATGGAAGGCAGTCCCAATGAAGCAATTAAGAATAATGTTATCGGAACGTATAAAACAGCTTACGCTGCATTAAAGAGTGGATGCCAACGCTTTGTATTAATCAGTACAGATAAAGCAGTGAATCCCACCAATATTATGGGCGCAAGCAAGCGATTGTGTGAAATGGTGATTCAGAGTATGAATCAAATCAGCCAGACAGGACAAGTTAATCTATTACCCCAGCTTTGGTCACACAGCTGGAATCCGATTGACGAAGTGAGAACGAATCCGGTCAAGACAGAATTTGTAGCGGTCCGGTTTGGGAATGTCTTAGGCAGTAATGGATCCGTCATTCCGTTATTTAAAAAGCAGATAGCGGAAGGTGGACCAGTGACGGTAACGCATCCGGATATCATTCGCTACTTTATGACGATTCCGGAAGCGGTGAGCTTAGTACTTCAGGCAGGAACGTATGCAAGAGGCGGAGAGATCTTTGTTTTGGATATGGGAGATCCTGTGAAAATTGATACGTTAGCGAGAAATCTAATTAAGCTATCTGGATATAAACCTGATGTAGATATCAAAATTGAGTATACCGGATTAAGACCAGGAGAGAAGCTGTATGAAGAGAAGTTGATGGCAGAAGAAGGATTACAAACGACACCGAATAGACTGATCCACATTGCGAAACCCATTCCATTTGATGTGGAAGCGTTTATGAGGCAAGTAGAAATCTTAGCAGAAGCAAGCTATACCAATAGTCAAAACATCAAGCAGCTTGTTTCTGAAATCGTTCCAACATATCATCCTGGAAATAAAAAGCTAGATGAGAGCGAGAAAAAGAAGATTCAGAAACTCAGTCAAAAAGAACAGGAAAATCCTGAACCGGTTTTAACGATAGGGGGAGTAGATTAGAATGGAACCATTTAAAGAAAAAATATGGCTGTCTTCACCAACCATGCATGGCGAAGAATTGATATATATGCAGGAAGCCTATGAAAAAAACTGGATGTCAACCGTAGGGGAAAATATTAATGAAGTCGAACGATTAGCCTGTGAGAAGGTAGGCTGTCGCTATGCAGTGGCCCTTTCAGCGGGAACAGCGGCTTTGCATATGGCGGTGAAATTAGCGGGAGTACAGCCAGGAGAAAAAGTGTTCTGCAGTGATTTGACCTTTGACGCGACAGTGAATCCCGTTGTTTATGAAGGTGGAGTTCCTGTTTTTATTGATACGGAATATGATACCTGGAACATGGATCCAATAGCTTTGGAAAAGGCGTTTGAATTGTATCCAGAAGTCCGGGTTGTCGTTGTCGCTCACTTGTACGGTACGCCGGGAAAAGTGGATGAAATTAGAACAATTTGTGAAAGGCATATGGCAATTATTATTGAAGATGCTGCGGAATCATTAGGCGCGACTTATAAAGGAAAACAGACAGGAACTTTTGGAACATATAATTGCATTTCCTTTAATGGAAATAAAATTATAACAGGTTCATCTGGTGGAATGTTATTGACTGATGATATAGCGGCCGCAAATAAGGTAAGAAAATGGTCTACTCAGGCAAGAGAAAACGCCCCTTGGTATCAGCATGAAGAGTTAGGCTATAACTACCGAATGAGTAATGTTATCGCGGGTGTTGTCCGAGGTCAGTTTCCTTATTTAGAAGAACATATTGCCCAAAAGAAAGCTATTTATGAAAGGTATAAAGAAGGTTTCAAGGATTTACCTGTGCAAATGAATCCCTTTGATGTCGCGAACAGTGAACCGAACTTTTGGTTGAGTTGTTTGATAATTAACCCCGAGGCAATGTGTAGACAGATCAGAGGAGAACAAGAGGCATTATTTATTAGTGAATCAGGAAAGAGTTGTCCAACAGAAATTCTTGAAACACTGGCTAAATATAATGCAGAAGGAAGACCGATATGGAAACCAATGCATATGCAGCCGATGTATAGGAATCATGCGTTTATTACAGTGGATGGCAGCGGCAGGTGTCGGACGAATGCGTACATAGCTGGTGGATGTGTTGACGTTGGGGCTGATATTTTTAACAGAGGGCTGTGCTTACCGTCTGACAATAAGATGACGCCGGAGCAGCAGGATATAGTGATTGAGATCGTCAGAGGATGTTTTGGGTAGATATGTGTTTGATGGAGTAATAGATGGATAAGAAGAAATTAGCAATAGATGCTGCTGTAGGAGCTGTTGCCGGGATGATTGGATACCAGATAGGAAAATTTGTGAAAAAGAAAAAAGCAGTCAGGGAATCTGAAAATAAGGCTGAGCAGAGGATTCCACACAAACAAGGTTTCTATGAGAAATACATAAAACGTCCGCAGGATTTCTGTTGCGCATTGCTTGCGTCTATTGGCCTATCGCCTGTGATGTTTATCACTGGTTTGCTTGTGCGAATCAAACTCGGCTCTCCTGTGTTATTTACACAGGATCGTCCGGGACTCAATGGGAAGATATTCAAACTATATAAATTTAGAACAATGACGGATGAACGGGATGAGAATGGAGAGTTACTTCCGGATGAGGTGAGACTCACGAAATTTGGCAAGACACTGCGAAGTACATCTCTCGATGAGCTGCCGGAACTAATAAATATGCTCAAAGGAGACATGGCAGTAGTTGGGCCAAGACCATTGCTTGTGCGTTATCTTTCTCGTTATGATGAATATCAGGCCAGGAGGCATGAAGTTCGGCCGGGTTTCACAGGACTGGCACAGGTTCACGGACGGAATGCTATCTCTTGGGTCGAAAAGTTCGATTGGGATGTAAAGTATGTGAATCACATTACTTTTTTTGGTGACTGGAAGATCATATTACAGACTGTAAATACAGTATTAAAGAGAGAGGGCATCTGCGCTGCTGATGATGCAACGATGCCTGAGTTTATGGGTAATGAAAAGGTAGCCGGGGAGGAGTAAAGATGGACCTGGTATCGAATTCGCCATACGATTGGTATGTGCTTATGCTTAATAGTGATAAAAAGAGCAAAGTATCTGAAAAAGCATGATATTCTTTATCACATTGGGAATAACTGCATGTCCATGTTCCGGAAGATTCCGCTATATCCCAAGCTTATCTCCTTTGGTGACAATGCGTGGATTGCTTCAGATGTTTCATTTGTGTCACATGATGTCATTCATCGAATGCTGAACAATAAACTGAGCGGCTTTCAAGAATATCTGGGTTGTATTGATATTAAGGATAATGTATTTGTTGGAGCCAATAGCACAATACTTCTGAATGCAACGATTGGATCCGATACAATAGTGGCAGCAGGCACTTTAGTGAACAAAAGTATTTCGGGGGATGCGCTGGTGTCCCTGCTAACTATATCTGATTCCTTGATGAGTTTGTAGAAAAAAGAGCGTAATACCCCGAGGTAAAAATCACTCGTGAGAAAACAGGACTGTCTGAGCAAATAGTAAAAGACTGTTGAATTGTTTTAATGATAGCAAGAAGGATTGAGTCATATGAAGAATCTGATAATTATAGGTGCCGGTGGGTGTGGACGTGAAGTTCACCAGTGGGCAAAGGATATAAACGAAAAAGAGAACCGGTGGAACATCAAAGGTTTTCTTGATGATGACCTTGATGTTTTGGAGGGGAAGAAATGTAGCATAGCTGTTCTCAGCTCGATAGATGAGTATCTGATTGAAGCGGATGACGAATTTGTCTGCTGCATTGGGAACAGCAATATCCGTAAGATGATCATGGGGAAACTAAAAGCCAAGGGAGCGGTGTTTATCAATCTGATCCACCCGAACGCTGTTATCGCTGATAGCTGTACCTTAGGTGAGGGAGTTATTATTTATCCTTATGCCTTGATTTCCGACAATGCCGTAATCGGTGATGGATGCATTATCAATATGTATTCCTCGGTTGCGCATGATTCTGTATTGGGTGAATACTGCACAATCAGTGCGCATTGTGACATTACAGGAATGTGTACGCTTGGAGAGCGCGTATTTATGGGAACAACCTCCCATGTGGTTCCAGGTTTAAAAATCGGGGATGATGTGTATATTTGTGCCGGCAGCACAGTCATGACAAGAGTCAGAGCAGGGAAAAAAGTACTTGGAAATCCCGCAAAAATGGTTAGCTTCTAAGCGTATATTATCTAAAAAAATTTGAGGAGGAACTTTTATGAAAAGATTTTTGGAATTTGTGGCCGAGATCATGGAGGAAGATCAGGTTACTATGGATACACCCTATAAAGAAGGTAAATGGGATTCCCTTATGATGCTCACATTGGTGATGGAGTTGGAGGCCGAATATAGTGTTTCCATTCCTATGGAGAGCCTTGGCGACGTAAAGACGCTGGCAGATTTGTATGAGATTATAAAATGAATTTGTGTTCCATTGTTAGATGCTGGTTTGTATCTAAAGGAGATTTATTTAAATATGGCTGACTCAAAGAAAAAGGTAGCACTGCTATCAAATGTTACGGTTGATTTGATTATAGGGAAACTTCGCAGAGAGTACGATTTTTATCTACCAGAGGGATTTGATACTTGGGTACAGGAGGCAATTAACCCTTCCGCCGGGATTTATTCAGCAGAGCCGGATGCAGTAATTGTTCTGTTGGATGGGACAGAGGCACGTTCGTGGAAAGATGGGGAAGGTGATGCACGGATTTCGTTATGGAAACAGGCGTTGACGGCACTTGTGACAAAAATAAAGAGCATTCCAATCTTTGTGTCAACCATTGATGTCCGCGAAAATAGAATTAAATCTCTTTCGGAGCGAAGGGGCAAATATGAGCTTGAAAACAACTGGTATCAGTATGTGCAAGGATTGATAGAGAGCAAAAGTAATATCTACCTGTTTGACCTGGCTGATATGATAGCCGAGATTGGCCGAAAACAGTTTTATTCCAACAAAATGTGGTATATAAGCAGCATGCCCTATTCGAGGGATGGGCTTAATGCTGTCGCATCCGAAATAGGCAGAATTCTTAGGTCTGCATTTGGCAGCAGAAAGAAAATCATTGCGCTTGACCTCGATAACACGCTATGGGGCGGGGTTGTTGGCGAGGATGGAATCGATGGCATAGAGCTATCCAACCACAAAGAAGGGCAGAGGTATTACGATTTTCAGCGCCAGATCCTTGAGATGAAGAACAGAGGGATTGTGCTTGCTTTGAACAGCAAAAATAATCCGGAAGATGCTGAGATGGTGATAGGACAACATCCTGCTATGCTTCTCAGAGAAGAAGACTTCGTGAGCAGAAAAATCAACTGGGAAAACAAGGCAGTTAATCTGAAAGCAATGGAACGTGAGCTGAACCTGACGGAGGGTGGTTTTATCTTCATTGATGACAATCCGGTGGAACGAGAGACTGTCAAAGGGGAATGCCCGGAAATATTGGTTCCTGATTTTCCGGCTGATACAACGGAACTGTTGGAATTTGCGGAAAAAATTTGGTTTGACTATTGCCGTCCGCTTCGTGTTTTGAGTAATGATTTAAAAAAGACACAGATGTACCAAGATGAGTCGAAACGGAAACAGGAGATGAGTGAAAGTCTCAACCTGGATGATTACATAGCAAAACTTGAGATGGCTGTCGATATCCACAGGATGAGGGACTCAGAGATGGAGCGGGTAGTTCAGCTTATCAATAAAACGAACCAGTTTAATGTAACGACAAAACGGTATACGCAGGATGAGCTCCAGGAAATCGCGGCAGACTCACACAATGTTGTCTATGTTGTTCATTGCTCCGACAAGTATGGGGACAGTGGTCTCATTAGCGTGATAATCCTGAAAGGACAGGATTTACAGGTAATTATTGACAGCTTTCTCATGTCATGCCGGGTAATGGGGCGGAAACTTGAGGATGTAATCCTGAATGAGATTGCTGGCATGTGCAACGGAAAGAAGATCACGGGTGAGTTTATCCCTACCGCAAAGAATACGCCAGTGAAAGATCTTTTCGACAAGCTTGGGTTTGGATTAATAACAGACATTGAAGGTCATAAAACGTATGAGCTGGATACTCAGGGCTACCAGAAAAAAGATTTTGCATTTTACAAAGAAATTAGATTTGAAGAATAACGAACCAGAGGAATAAAAGATGAGGATTGATCACATAGGCTATGCAGTAAAAAGAATAGACAGGGCACAGAAGGATTTTGAGTCATTAGGTTTTGTTTTCGGTCCGGTGATTGACGATGCAGATCGAAATGTAAAAATCGCGTTTGGGGAGAAAGATGGTTATAGGCTTGAATTGGTCTGCCCGCTGGACAAAAAACAAGAATCGCCTGTAGATCAATATTTGAGCAATGTGGTTGGGACTCCTTACCATATTTGCTATCAAAGCAATAATTTTGACAGTGAGATTGAAAGCCTGAAAAAACAGGGATTTAAAGTGATTATTGAACCGCAGCCGGCAGTAGCTTTCGGAGGAAAACGTGTAGTATTTATGATGAACCTGGGAATGGGATTGATGGAGATTGTGGAAAGCTAACATACCATTAGAAATGGAGATTTAACAATGATCACATTAAAGAAGAACTATGCTTCACTTGAGAGCAGTGCAAGCAATTTATATGAAATGACCGATGAAGATATTGTCCGTATGCATGAAACTCTGCTTGGTATGTACGATGATTTATACGTGGTATGTGAAAAATATGGCATCAAAATGATTGCGGGGGGAGGGACATCTTTAGGCGCTGTGCGTCATAAAGGCTTCATTCCATGGGATGATGACATGGATATTAATATGCCGCGGAATGACTATGAAAAATTGGTTGAGGTGTTTGATAAGGAGTTGTCTGATCGCTATGACTTGTTGGCACCTGGATATAAGTCGGGTGCAAACTGCTTCTTAATGCGTATCATGAAGAAGGGTACGACACTACTCAACATGATTGATGAAAAATCACCATATCCAACGGGAATATACATTGACATCACACCAATTGATTATGCTCCGGATAATAAGATTGCACTTCAGCTCAAAGGCATTACTGCTGATTTGCTTCGGTTGATTTCATATAGCGTTTATTGGAAACAGTATAAGAGCGATAGTTTAAGAGAATTTATGCTGAATTCCGAAGGAAAGACATACTATAAGATCCGGATAGCAATAGGAACTATTTTTTCGTTTAGGTCAGCCGAAAAGTGGTTTGCTTCCTTTGACAGGTTTATCCAAGGAAAGCAAACAAATCATATAACCATTGCGGCAGGTCGCGAGAAGTATAGGGGAGCTTATTATCCAAAGGATGTGTTTTATCCTCCGAAACTTGTTCCGTTTGAGGATAGGAAGATTTTTATCGTAAACAAAGAAGATGTCTATATGACCAGACTTTATGGAAATTATATGAAGATTCCTGAAAAAGAGAACAGGGAAAAGCATCTGTGCCTAAGGCTTGATTTTGAACACGGCCGAAAGTAATTAGTGCCGGTAAACAGGGAGGATACAGTATGAACATTGCTATTATTTTTGCCGGTGGCGTTGGCTGTAGAATGCATACAAATGATAAACCGAAACAGTTTTTGGAGATGAATGGAAAACCCATCATTATACATACATTGGAACATTTTGACGAACATCCTGAAATAGATGGGATTATTGTAGTGTGTGTGGAGGCCTGGATCCCATTTCTGCGTGGAAAGTTAGAGAAATTTAATATTAAAAAAGTTCTGGATATCATTCCTGGAGGAAGTTCCAGCCAGGAATCTACGCGAAAAGGCTTGTATGCTGTCCGTGATTATGTTGATGCCAGGCTGGAGGATGTTATTGTTCTTATTCACGATGGAGTTCGTCCGCTGATTGATGCGAAGCTTATCAGCGATAACATAAATTCTGTAAAAAAATACGGGAACGCAATAACGGTGGTTCCGGCCACAGAAACGATCATTGAAACAAATAAAGACGGTGATATTGAAAAAGTTGCAGATCGTGGACGGTGCAGATTGGCAAGAGCACCGCAGAGTTTTTACCTGTCAGATATTATTTCAGCCCATGAACGCGCTTTGACCGACGGAGAGGCTGAGATGATTGATTCGGCTATGCTGATGCAGCACTATGGGGTAACTCTGCATACTGTGACAGGACCTATGGAAAATATAAAGATTACAAATCCAATGGATTACCATATTTTCCGGGCAATCATCATGGCGAGGGAGAATGAACAGATTGGGGGGCTTGGGATTGATTGAACAGAAGGACTGTATACAGAACGTTCTCCGGGAAGATATGGACAGGCTTCTTTCGGCTACATATATTGATTGGGATAAATTAAAGGACGGGTCCTTTCTTGTGACCGGTGCTACAGGTCTGATTGGTTCCCTTTTTGTAAAGACTCTTTGCCATTTCCGCCAGCAGACTGGAGCGGATATAAAAGTATACATTCTTGCGAGGAGCCTGGACAAAGCTCAGAAAGTTTATGGAAAAGATGAACAGATAAATGTCATCATTGGAGATGTGAGAGAGCCGATTCAGTTAAAAGACAGTGTGGATTATATTATCCATGCGGCTAGCATGACCACATCGAAGTATATGGTTACAAACCCCGTAGAAACTTTCATGACATCTGTACAGGGAACATACAATTTGCTTCAACTTGCCAGAGAGAAATCTGTCAAAGGTTTTATATATCTTTCTTCTATGGAGGTATATGGTGTCACAACTGAGGATATGAATCCAATCACGGAGGATAAACTGGGGAAAATTGATATCTTAAACGTCCGCAGCTCCTATTCAGAAGGAAAGCGGGCCTGTGAGTTGCTGTGTGCGTCTTATGCACAGGAGTACGGGGTACCTATTAAGATTGCACGATTGGCGCAGACATTTGGTGCAGGGGTAAAGAAAACGGAAAATAAAGTATATGCTTCATTCATTAAAAGCGCACTTCGAAATGAGGATATTATACTTCATACGGCTGGGGAGTCTATGGGAAATTACTGTTATACGGCGGATTGTGTCGGTGCATTGCTTTGCATGCTGACAAGGGGCGAGATCGGAGAAGCGTATACAATTGTTAATAGTAGCAACTCTATGAAGATAAAAGATATGGCCGCTTTGGTGTCAGCTAACTGGGGAGGTCATGTTGTCTTTGATATCCCGGAAGGGAATATGCATGGATATGCTCCGGCATCGTGTATGAGGCTGTCTGGGGAGAAAATGGAGAGACTTGGCTGGAAAGCATCTGTAGGACTGGAAGAAATGTATCACCGCATGATAACGAGCTGGGATGAGGAAAGTTATGAATGAGATAGGTTTTGTACTTACTTACCTTGATAGTTATGATATAGAGTGGCAGTGTAAGAAAAATAAATATAAATACGGAGAAACAGTGGATGTTAATCCGAACAGATATCGGGATTGGACCGACTTACGATTTTTCTTCCGTGGAATAGAAAAATATGTCCCAAGGGTCAGGAAAATTCACATTGTTACTTGTGGACATGTTTCGTCATGGTTAAACGCAGGACATCCCCAAATTAATGTGGTTAAACACGGCGACTATATCCCAAAGAAATGGCTTCCGACATTCAGTAGCTGCTGTATTGATATGAACTTGCACAGGATTGGGGATCTGGCGGATCAGTTTGTTTATTTAAATGATGATATGATCCTGACTGCGCCGGTAAAGCAAACGGATTTTTTTAATGACGGGAAATCGTGCGATTCAGTAATCCTGTCTCCCAGAGCATATGAAATGACAGAGGGGCTTGCTTTGCATATTGCACCCATTGCGGGTACGGCTGTGATAAATAAACATTTTCAAAAAAAGAAAGTCCTGCGGAAAAATCCGAGACAGTGGCTTAATGTGAAGTATGGAAGCGGCCTGTTAAGAACATTATCTTTGCTCACCTATCCACACTTTATAAGTTTTCTGAATTTGCATTTGCCATATAGCTATCTGAAATCTACTTATAGGACGGTATGGGAAGAGGAAGGTGCCCTTTTGTCACAATCCTCGGCGCATCGATTCAGGGAACCCATGGATGTGAATCATTGGATATTTTCATATTGGCAGTATGCTTTTGGAAATTTCCATCCAAGGAGTACACGGTTTGGAAAATGCTTTCAAATACACAGCATGGAAGGTGCTGAAAAGGTGGCAGAGGCTGTAAAAAATCAGAAGTATAAGGTGGTATGTTTAAATGACGGAGTTCTCAAAAATTATGTGGGGGGGCATCAGCAGCATAGTGGATTGTCTGAATGCTGGACTGGATACCATATTACCAAAAAAATCTTCATTCGAAAAATAAGGCAGAAGAGCAGAATTGTTTTTGATTTTCCAAATGCGGATGCCGGGAACTTTGCGTGCGCTATTTCCCCAAAAACAATCCGGATGGGGGTGGCGGCATGAAGGTGTGTTTTTTTGCCCAAGACAGTTCAATTAGCACAGGTGCCAGCAGGTCAATGGTAAATTTAATGTGCGAGATCAGGAAGCATGGGGTTGATCCAATTGCCATTGTGCGGTTCAGAGGCACCTTAGAGGAAGAGTTACAAAAGAATAATATTCGCTATTATATTTGTGATACCGTTTCTTTGACAGATGGAGTGGGTGAGAATGTATCCTTAAGCAGAAAAGCTGCACAGCATTTAAAGATCATATATAATTATGCAACGACATTTATTCTGTCGCTTAAGCTCAGAAAAGAGAACATTGACGTTGTCCATATCAACAAAGTGGTCGGGATTGGCGGCGCTGTACTTGCAAAATGGCTGAAAGTCCCATATGTATGGCACATACGGGAATTTTTAATGGAAGATTATCATAGAAAGTTCTCACTTGAGAAATATGCATACAAATTAATTAATCAATCACAGAAGGTCATAGCAATTTCAAAAGGAGTTCAGGATACTTGGGAAAAAAGGATCCAAAGGGATATTGTATGTATTTACAATGGGATAGAATTAGCTGATGCCGATTGGAGACCGCATTGCATTGATCCCACGGAAATAAGGATTTTGTTTGCCGGGACAATTATGGAAGGTAAAAGGCAAATGGATGCTGTAAAAGCTGTACATATATTAACTGAAAGGGGATATAATGTCCATCTCCTTTTGATTGGGGAATGCCTGTCACAGGAATATCAGGACGAAATCCGTAAATATATTGCTGGGAATTGCCTGGAAGCAAAAGTTGAATTTCAGGTTTTTGCGCCTGACTTAAGAAGTATACGGAACGGTTATTCCATCGGAGTTTTATGCTCTGAAAAAGAGGGATTTGGCCGAGTGACGGTAGAAACTATGGAAGCAGGACTCCTGTTCATCGGATCAGATAGCGGCGGTACATCAGAGCTTGTGGAAGATGGTTTTACAGGCTTCCTGTATCCGGTCGGAGACGTAGAAGTATTAGCGGACAGGATTGAGTTTGCGGTGAAACATCCAAAAGAAGTGGAGGAGATCCAGAAGCGGGCATATGTCTATGTCAGGGAGAATTTCACAATCAAAAGGACTGCGGAAAAAGTGGCGGCAGTATATGGTTCCATAATGGATAAGAACGCTGGGAAAAACTGCTGACAGGATTTTCCTGAATGGGATTAACAAGGGTTTAGCATTACAAAAGGAAGGAATCCGAATGAAGAAAGCGTATTTAAATAACATAAGCAAGTACCGAAATGTGTTATTCGGGAGCTATTATCAGCATTATGATCTTTCACTAATGTGAAAACTATGTTGCTGTCTATGATTCCGGACTGCTATGGATGATGGCAGAAGTATATGTACTGTTGATAGGCAGCATTGATGTTGAGATATTCCTTTTTCTAAGCGGAATAGTTTGTGTTATTCACTAAAAATGGATAATACTGTAAAAAGTTTTTATAAGCGCCATTTACTAAGAATTTTACCCGCTTATGCTATTGGTGGGGATTTATTGGATTGTGGAAGATATCATCATATTGAAAGGGAGTTTCATAAATGTAGTATATGATTTTTCGTTTGCTTCCTTTTGGTGCGATAGTGTTACACGTTTTTGGTACATAGAACTGCTGCTTCCATTATACATTTTATATCTGCTTGTGTATAAGTGCTTTGATACTGAAAAGAAGATGGCGTTTCGTCGATTAATGATTATTATTTCTGGAAGTGTTCTGCTTATAACCATTGTATGGTTTTTCGGAAAAGATACATACGAAAACATTGAAATTGTTTGTGGAGGATCCCAATTTTTCTGGCAGGCGCATATATGGGAGAGCCTCTCTATGCCGGGGATGAGTCTAACAGAGGTGATGGAATCGTCTATGTTATAGGGATAGCCCATAAATTTATGGCTTGCGTTTGCATTTTTGGAATGCTGGTAGGAAAGTATACGTTGCCGAATATTTTGAGGAGCAGATTGGCTGTTTTGGTATTTGCTGTAGCATTGATTTGTGTTGTTGTTATGCTGTTAGAAAAAATGAAGTGCGATAAGCTAAATCGATTTTTCTCTTATGCTGGGATTCATTGGAACTGTATATTTCACACATTGCGATCTGTGCCATTGCAAGATTGCTTGAATTTCCTATATATAACATTTTCTTTTATTGCTGCTGTATGGCGACATCTGTTATCCTGAGTATTTTACTTATGGCAGAGGCCAGTAAGACAGACTGCCTAAGTCTGTGGAAAGGAATTGATATGGTATATTGTTATTTGATTATAATGGTTTTTATATTGTTCCTGACATTTTTTAGGAAAAAAATGTATATCATCCGGCATTCATTTTTACAGGAATATGGGTGCTGAATGTCTTTTTGACTACATTACAATTATATGAATTAAATGAAACGTCTGATTGGGCGTATACAGTGATTTTTTTTGGTGTCCTTTTCTTTTTTGCTGGCTTGCTAGGTTAGGAATAAGTTTAAAATCCGGATTCCAAAATTGAGGTTTCCTTTTTCAGTTTATTTTTTTCGGGACCAGAGAAAGCAGAAAGCTGTGAACTTAGATATAAATTGTTAATACCGTTTTATGGGTTTTTAGCTGTGTTTACAGCTGTTTAGGCATCATCATCCATTATGCTCATGTTGAATGGATATACGCTGGAGTAGATCCGCTTTACCTATGATAATATAGAAATGGGGACAGTGATAAAATCCGGTTTCATGTACCGTATAGAAATGTATGTCATACAGGCCGCAGAATTTGCTGCAGTGGCTCTTCTCCCTGTTGTTCTGACAGATCGGAGGAAAAGAGAAAAGAAAATATTAGCATTGGAACTGATTGTTTTTCTGGTTCTTCATTTATTTGTAACAGGAGCCAGATCTTTTATTATTGATGTCGTTGTTATATTTGATATATACCTTATGATGAATATTAGTCTGAGGAGGAGGTTTATGGATTATTTTGTAAAGATTAAAAAAAATCCGATTTTCCTGATAATGCGGAGGGATTCGAGTTGTCAATCAAAATAGATAAGAAAGAATTTTTTTACATTTTTGTATTGGGGATGGTTCTTTTTACAGCGTTCTTCCCAAATTATTTTTTGCAGATCAGTGTTCTGAACTATTTGCGGGCCATATTAAATATTATATTTTCCGCGGGAGTTACTTTATATGCAATAATTTTTAAAAGATATAATTCATCCCTCATTTTTATTATAGGATATATCCTAACGGAAATAATATCAACATTTATTAATGGAGGCTCTATTTCGTCAGCAATCTACGGCCAAGGAATACTGTTGTTGGGATTATGCATAGCAGTTCAGATTGCATATGAAAGAAACGAGAGATTGTTTTTAAAGACTGTATATGGGCTATTCTATATATTAGTACTTATCAATTATCTGTCTATTATCATATTTCCAAAAGGACTTTATTATGATAGACATGAGCTTGATGGAATTTGTTTTCTGCTCGGAAATTACAACGGATTTATAATTTATATTCTGTTTGCGCTGATTCCAGGATATATCTATGAGATGAAATTCAAACAGAAATTGACTTGGAAATATATTGTATTTTGTCTTCTTGTTATAGCTACTTATTTGCAAGTGCATTCTGTTACTTCAACTGTGGGAATATGCCTTATAATGGCGTACCTGGTTGTTTCCAGATTTGGATGGCCTAAACACATATTAAATTTGAAAATCTATGTTTTGATTAACATATTGTTCTTCTTCCTTATTGTGTGGAATGGTGATAGGCCAGCAGTTATTATGGCTTTTCTTGCACTTGTAGGGAAAAACCTGACTTTCAGTGGAAGGACTATGATTTGGCAGAATACCCGGAATAATCTCGTGAATCATCGGTTATTGGGGCTTGGATATAAAAGCGACCAGGAAATGCTGCAGGAAGTTGGAGGCCTGAGCTCACATAACATATATTTAGACATAATTTATCAGACTGGTTTAGTAGGATTTGGCTGGATTATCGGACTGTTCCTTTATGCCTGTTCATGGATAAGAAAAATTGACGATAAGAATCTTACAGACTTTCTTTCCGTTTGTGTTGGGGTATTCATGTTAATGTCCCAATTTGAGGCATCTTCTATACGATTTGTGTTTTTTATGCTTACATTCATAAGCATATATTCAAAGAAACATAGTAGATAACTAATGAAGCAATATTATTATATGAGAGGATATAACTTGAAAAAAACGAATGTGATTTCTAATTTTCTGTATAATTCAGTATACCAGATACTGCTTATAATTTTGCCATTGATTACTACCCCGTACATATCCCGCGTTTTGGAAGCCGATGGAGTAGGAACTTATTCCTATACCTACTCAATCGCATATTGCCTTGCCCTTGTGGGGATGCTCGGAGTGAATAACTATGGCAATAGGACGGTAGCAGCATTACAGAATGACAGACAGAAGAGAAGTACCGCATTTTGGAATATAGTAACACTGCAGATGCTCACGACAGCCATTATGGTAGTTGTGTACTGTGTTTATCTGGTATGGTTTTGCCCTACAGAGTACCGGTTGGTTTCGTGTATACAATTGTTGACGGTGATGGCATCTTTTGTTGACGTTAATTGGTTTTTCTTCGGAATGGAGAAGTTTAAGCTGACTGTTATGAGAAATGCTGTTGTCCGTCTGCTTACGGTTGTTGCTATCTTTATGTTTGTCAAAAATTCCTCGCAGGTATGGCTATATACATTATTGATGGTTGGCGGGCATTTTATCAGCAACTTGATAATTTGGCCATTTTTAAAAAAAGAAATAGATATTGTTAAACCCAGTTTTTGTGGGATGAAGCAACACTTCAAGCAAATGATTGTGCTTTTTATTCCTGTTATTGCAGTTACCTTGTACAACAAAATGGATAAGATAATGATAGGTTTACTTAGCAATGTGACGCAAAATGGATTCTATGAAAGTACAGAGAGAATAATCACAGTTCCAATGGGGCTGATAACTGCTCTGGGGACTGTAATGCTTCCGCGGATGTCTAGTCTATTTGCTAGTGGAGATAAGGGAAAAGCGAGGGGATACATAAGATTATCAATGGAGTTTGTGTGTTTCATGGGCTTTGCATTGATGTTTGGCATCGCTGGTGTAGCCAAGGAATTTTCACCGGTTTTCTTTGGAACAGAGTTTACCTCTGTGGGATCACTGATTATGTTAATTTCGCCAACAATTTTTTTCAAATGCTGGGCGAATGTGATCCGTACACAGTACTTGATTCCGTTGAAGTACGACAAGCCCTACGTGATATCTGTTTGGATTGGCGCTGTTATCAATTTAATTATAAACTATGCTCTTATTGGACGATATGGCGCTGCTGGTGCTGTAGTGGGTACGATTTGCGCAGAGGGTGCTGTTATGATTTACCAGACGTGGTTTGTGAGAAAAAAATTACCAATAGCGGAATATCTGAAAGATGGTGCTGCATATTTGATTCCTGGAATTATAATGTTTGCGGCCGTAAGGATGGTAGGCATACATTTTGGTGTTAGCCTTTTATCAGTTGTAATTGAAGTAATAGTCGGGATTGTAACATATATTGGCCTGTGTATGCATATATTGTTATCGCGGCATAAGGACATGATACGACATTTTCTTAGAAGATGAAAATTGAGCAGAGATGCTATGGCCGTACCAAGAATCAAAATAGAAATATGAAATCATTTTCGGTACTAAAGGTCAAGATGATGATGGATATACCAGACTGAATAATATACTGTAAAAAAGAAATAGGGAGTGAGTTTGAAATGAAAAATATTGCAGTAGCAGGAACCGGATATGTTGGTCTATCTTTGGCTGTTCTTTTGGCACAATATAATCATGTGACAGCTGTGGATATCATCCAGGAGAAAGTTGATCTTATAAACAAACATATTTCACCGATCCAAGATAAGTACATTGAGAAGTATCTAGCTGAAAAGGAACTTAACCTGACCGCTACATTAGATGGTGAATCAGCCTATCGTGATGCTGAGTTTGTGATTATAGCGGCACCAACGAACTATGACAGCAGGAAAAATTTCTTTGATACATCTGCCGTGGAGTCCGTGATTGAGCTGGTTCTGTCTGTGAATCCGGACGCAATTATGGTCATCAAATCGACCATCCCAGTAGGATACACAGTTTCCGTTCGAGAGAAGTACCACACGAACAATATCATTTTCAGCCCAGAGTTCTTGCGGGAATCCAAAGCGCTGTATGACAACCTGTATCCATCGCGGATTATCGTTTCCACGGATGATTCTGAGAGATTGAATACAGCGGCAAAGGTATTCGCATCCTTACTCCAGGAAGGAGCACTTAAGGAGAATATCGATACCTTATTTATGGGCTTCACAGAGGCAGAGGCTGTAAAATTATTTGCGAACACCTATTTGGCACTTCGGGTGTCATTTTTTAATGAGCTGGATACTTATGCCGAGATGAAAGAACTGAATACAAAGCAAATTATTGATGGGGTATGCCTGGATCCGCGGATAGGGACTCATTATAACAATCCATCATTCGGTTATGGTGGGTATTGCTTGCCAAAGGATACAAAACAATTGCTAGCGAACTATCAGGACGTACCAGAAAATCTGATTGAGGCAATAGTGGAAAGTAATCGGACAAGAAAAGACTTTATTGCGGATCGGGTTCTGCAACTGGCTGGGTATTATGCAGGCAGTGCTCAATGGGATAAAGAAAAGGAAAAAGAAATCGTTATTGGCGTTTATCGATTAACAATGAAATCCAACAGTGATAATTTCCGACAGAGTTCAATTCAGGGTGTTATGAAGCGGATTAAAGCAAAAGGGGCTAAGGTCATTATTTATGAGCCGACATTGGAAAATGGAGATCGGTTCTTTGGTTCAGAAATTGTTAATGATCTGGAAGAATTTAAAAACCAGAGCCAAGCAATCATCGCGAATCGTTATAGTCAGGAGCTCGAGACGGTTAAAGAAAAGGTGTATACCAGAGATTTATTTGGACGAGATTAAATAGCTTTTCCTACTGAATAGGTAATATGGATGCAAGTTAGTATCATTTAGGAACATATTAAATAATAAAGTATAAAAAGTCTTTTAAACTTATATAGAGGATAGTGCGAAAATACTTTCTTGAATCCTTGTTTAACTAATAGTACAATATCAACGTGATAGGCGGTGTGGAATGAACATATTAGTTACAGGCGCTAAGGGTATGGTAGGAACAGCTTTGGTAGCCAATTTGAAAAATATCAAAGAAAATAAGAATAGAACTCGACCAGGCTTGAAAGTCGATGAAATCTATGAATATGATCGGGAATCTACGGTAGAAGAATTAGAACTGTACTGTGAGAAAGCTGATTTTGTATTCCATCTGGCAGGTGTCAACCGACCTCAGGATCCGGTTGAATTCATGTTGGGAAACTTCGGGTTTACATCGACATTGTTGGAATTGTTGAAAAAACATCAGAACAAAGCGACGATTATGCTGAGTTCTTCGATTCAGGCGACATTGGCTGGAAGGTTTGGGGAATCGGAGTATGGCAAAAGTAAGAAAGCAGGTGAAGAACTGTTTTTCCAGTATGCCGAAGAAACGGGGGCCAAGGTTGCCGTGTACCGGTTTCCGAACTTAATGGGCCATAGCCGTCCCAAATACAACTCAGCGGTGTCGACGTTCTGCTGGGCTGTGGCGAATGATGAAGAGTTCACTGTGAATGACAGAAGTACGGAATTAGAATTGCTTTACATCGACGATCTGATTGAAGGCATGTTTGATCTTCTGGAAGGAAAAGAACAGCACTGCGAATTTGATGGAGTAGAAACGGTTTTGAAAGAAGATGGACGTTATTGTTGCGTGCCTGTGACGCATAAGGTTAGCCTGGGCGAGATTGTCGATTTATTGGAACAATTCAAAGCACAGCCTGAGACGTTAATGATGCCTAAAATGCCGGAAGGCTCCTTTGCGAAGAAATTGTATAGTTTATATTTAACTTATCTTCCGGCGGAGAAATTTAAGTATGAACTGAAGATGAACTGTGATGCACGCGGGAGCTTTACGGAACTCCTGCATACGCTGGATTGCGGTCAGGTCAGTATTAATATCAGTAAACCGGGCATTACAAAAGGGCAGCATTGGCATAACAGCAAATGGGAACAATTCATTGTCGTGGCCGGTCACGGCCTGATTCAGGAACGGAATATTCATACTGGGGAATTCGTTGAATTTGAAGTTTCAGGCGAGAAGATAGAAGCCGTTTATATGATTCCCGGGTGGACGCACAACATCATCAATCTGTCAGAAACTGAAAACCTGGTCACTGTGATGACGTGCAATGAAATCTTTAACCCGGAGCAATCCGATACCTTTTTTGAAGAAGTAGTGAGGAAGGCAGCAGAATGAGTGAAATCAGAACCGATTATTCTTCTATCCATTTTCAGGATAACGGAAAACTTAAGCTTTTAATCATCGTGGGCACGCGGCCGGAAATTATCCGGCTGGCAGCGGTGATCAACAAATGCCGGAAATATTTTGATGTGGTTCTAGCCCATACGGGACAGAACTATGACTACACATTAAATGGGATCTTCTTTGAAAACCTGAAGATCGCGGATCCGGAAGTGTATATGGATGCGGTAGGGGACGACTTAGGGGCAACCGTCGGCAACATCATCAACTGTTCCTATAAGCTGATGAATCAAATTCATCCGGAAGCGTTATTGATTCTGGGAGATACCAATTCCTGTTTATCTGCGATCGCCGCCAAGCGTCTGCATATTCCGATTTTCCATATGGAAGCCGGGAATCGCTGCAAAGACGAATGTCTGCCGGAAGAAACAAACCGCCGGATTGTCGATATCATCTCCGATGTCAACCTGGCGTATTCCGAGCATGCGCGAAAGTATCTGCATGAATGCGGTCTGCCGAAAGAGCGTGTCTACGTAACCGGATCGCCGATGGCGGAAGTGCTGCATCAGAACCTGAGTGAAATTGAAAGCTCGACAATTTTAGAAAAGCTGAGCTTGCAGCCGCATCGTTATATTCTGCTTTCCGCTCACCGGGAAGAAAATCTGGATACGGAAAAGAATTTCCTTTCGTTATTTAACGCGATTAATAAAATGGCGGAAAAATATGATATGCCGATTCTGTACTCCTGCCATCCGCGTTCCCGCAATCGCTTGAAAGCGTCAGGCTTTCAGCTCGATCCGCGGGTCATTCAACATGAGCCGTTAGGCTTTCATGATTACAATCACCTGCAGATGAATGCCTTTGCGGTAGTCTCGGATTCAGGTACATTACCGGAGGAAAGCAGCTTCTTTACCAGCGTAGGCCATCCATTCCCGGCCGTCTGCATCCGGACATCCACGGAAAGACCGGAAGCCTTGGATAAAGCCTGCTTTGTTTTGGCGGGAATTGATGAAAAGTCGCTGCTGCAGGCAGTCGAAACCGCAGTGGAAATGAATCTGTCCGGGGATTACGGAATTCCGGTTCCGGATTATGTTGAAGAAAATGTAAGCACCAAAGTAGTGAAGATTATTCAGAGCTATGTGGGCGTGATCAATAAAATGGTGTGGCGGGTATCGTAAAGATATTCACCGCACCTTTTTTGTTTTAGACTGAACTAGGAACATGCGCCAGAGCGCCTTCTTCTCCGTGAATAAAATAGATTACCGGACAATCCGGGAAGAAAGGAGGACGCAACATGAAAGTTATCGACATCAGCCGGCACAATGGAAACGTGGACTTTCGGCAGGTCCGGGCTTCCGGCGTAGAAGCGGTGATGCTGCGGTCAAGCTGGGGTCACTTCGTTGAAGATTTGCGGTTTCGTGAGAATGTCCGTAAATGCAACGACGCGGGGCTGCCGTATGGACTCTATCATTACAGCTATGCTTTAAACGAATCCGAGATGATGCGCGAAGCAGACGGTTTGATCGCGCTGGCCCGGCAATTTTCCCCGCGCATGCCGGTTGCAATCGACATGGAGGACGCAGACGGCTACAAAGAACGCAACGGAACGCTGTATAACAAAGCTCTGAACACTGAAATCTGCCGCTACACCTGCCAGAAAATTGAAGAAGCGGGTTTCTATCCGATGGTCTACGCGAATCTGGACTGGTTTCGCAACAAGCTGATCTTGAGTGAGCTGGACCGCTACGATCTGTGGCTGGCCCAATGGAATGTCAACGGGCCGTCGCTACCCTGCGGGATGTGGCAATATACGAGCAGCGGATCTGTGCCCGGCGTACCGGGGCGCTGTGATCTGAATACTGCGTATAAAAACTATCCGGTGATTATCGGCGAGAATGAAGAGGGGGGACAGGATATTCAGTGGATTAATCCGTATGTTACGGTGCAGGTCGTGCGCGGTGTCGGCCGCCGCAACATCTATTATGTGCGCAATGCCGTGATTTCAGGAACCGTGATCGCGGAGCTGAGCCCGGGCGAAAGCTTGCCTGTGGATTTAATCAGCGCTACGGTTCTGGAAGATGGCTACAAGTGGATTAAAGTTGATCTGGGACAAGGCGTAGTCGGCTACATGCAGGTCGATTTGGACTATCTTCGCTTTCTGATTTAAAAAGAGGCTGTGACAGATAAGGGATAGGAAAAAATAAAAAAATGCGTAAC
>NZ_QRUP01000020.1:0-70458 GCF_003459085.1 Holdemania filiformis
AAGTTACGCATTTTTTTATTTTTTCCTATCCCTTATCTGTCACAGCCTCTTTTAATATATGAGAAATTGCCAATTGATATTTATTAGCAGTTGAATCCGTTGGTTCTTCCGTTACAGCCGGGGTTTCCGTCGGATCTGCATCTGGAGTTTCTGTCACCTCTGGAGTGTTCGTTTCCTTCGGATCCTCACTCACCTCCGGTGTTGGATCAGGAGTAATCGTTGGTGTAGGTTCCACCGTTGGATCCGGCTGTTGGATTTCTTCAGATTCATTACTCTGAGAAGCTGTTGAATGAGCCGTGATGTTAAGAGAATGTTCCCCTGCCTGGACGTCTGTGGATTCATTGAATTCCGTACCGTCCAAAATCATTGAATCAATTTCGTAACCTTCGTTGGCTCTTACGGTCAGGGTGCCCGGTGCGACTGATTTCGGCGCTGTTACTGTCTGACCATTGACAGTAACGCTTACAGCTAAGCTCGCTTCGCTATCATTCGCATCGGTCCCGTTGTTGTGTGATTCAATGCTGATTACAGAATCGACATCAAAGCTTTCCGCCACAACCCGGATCGGCATATCCGTAAAGCAGGACAACGTCATCGCGAAGACGGTCAGCATCTTTAATACTCTGTCAAACCTGTTCTTAATCTTCATTCTCGTTCCTCCTTTCTATCTTTGATCATTTTTCCATTAACGCCGATCTTCTGATTTCCTGCAATCCATTCGATTTCAGTTTCGTCGTTAATGACCGTAATGATAGCGTCTTTGTGGATTCCCGGTTCAAACACTGTCGGCTCTGCTTTCTTCAGGACGATTGCAGTACCCCGTTTTACTTTTAAACCAGCTTCCTCCTTGTCGTATTGGATCTTGGAACGCTTGGGATTCTTATAACCCCAGGTGACTGTATAACTGCCGTCTCCGTTGGAATCCACTTGGTTAACAAACAAGCTGAGATTCTGATTCTTTGTTTTGAATGCGGCCGCAATCACCAGGATGCCGGCAGCAAGGAAAGCAAAGAGGAGCGCAGAGTCCTGATTTCTGCGGGCAGCCTGCGGTGTTTCTTCATCTTCGATTTGTTCAGTTTCCGGCTCCGGTGTCGCTGAATCCGCTAATATTCGTATTGGACTCATCACCAACAACATTGCCATCAAACTAAGAATTAACCCTTTCCGCATACTGTTCACCTCCAAGACACCCTCATTCTATCAAGGGGTGGTTATAAAACGGTTAGATATCCCATTTTCAATGGGGAAAGTTTTTAATTCATTCTAACTTTGAACGGAATTCACGAATGATCTCTTTCCTTATTTATAGAGAGATAAAATGATTGCGGAATCATTCCGATCACGGTATAACTAACTTATTCATACGCCCGCAGAAAGGATGAAGATCTTTATGAAACTATATTTAGGCGCAGATCTGGGAGGGTCCGCTACAAAATTGCTGCTCTGCGATCCTCACGGCAAGCTTCTCGCTGAAACCCAATGTCCATCGATCCGCACATCCGCAGCGCTGACCGCCGCGGTTCATGCCTTTTTAAAAACACAGGGAAGGGATGAGGAAGAAGTGGAAAGCATGGCGATGACCGGCGTCGGGAGTTCTTTTATCGAAGGTCCGGTGATCGGAAAAGAACCATTAAAAATCGACGAAATGCAAGCCGTGGGCCAGGGTGCGCAAGCTTTAGCGGCAGCAGGATATTCTGGCTGTCAGTATGGGCACCGGAACAGCGCTAATCCGGGCTGATCATGCCCGGATCCGACATATCGGCGGCACCGGTGTCGGAGGCGGCACGCTGGCGGGACTGGCGCTGCGGCTAACCGGAATGGAAACCGCGGATTTTATCCAGCTGTCGCTCTCCGGTCATTCCGCGAATGTCGATCTGAAGGTCGGCGATCTGACCCGCGATACGATGCAGACGCTGAATTCCGATCTGACCGCCGCGAATTTCGGAAAGCTGGACGCTCGGGGCAGCGCCGCAGACCAGGCCGCCGGACTCATCAATATGATTCTGGAAACGATCGGCGTTATGGCAATCCTGGCAGTACGTCAGGACACAACCCGAACGATTGTGCTGACCGGCGCGCTGGCTGTCTTGCCGCAGGCCAAACCGCTTTATGATAGGATGAGCCGGATCTATAACGTGAACTTTCTGATCCCCGATCACGCGCCTTACGCTGCATCGCTGGGCGCAGTATTGACAATTCTGTAAATCCACGGATTGAAAATTGTTACAAGCGGGAAAAGATCTTTTTCGCATTTTCAGCATTCTTTTTTCAGAAAGCACCGCCCAAAAGGAACTGCCCATGATAAAATGAATCTACTTGCTGAAAGGAGATACAAAGCATGGACTTTAAAAAATTAATCGACGAAATCCCGGCCTACGACCATTTTTTGACCGTGGATGAAATGGACGCCAGCACTCTGAAGCTGGCCGAAGACTATCCGGATCTGGTCACGGTCACGCAAGAGGGAACCTCCCGCGGCGGTCATCCGATCTACTGCCTGAAGATCGGCGACGGCCCGAAGAACGCCTTTATGTTCGGCTGTCCGCATCCAAACGAACCGATGGGCGCGATGATGCTGGAATATTTCTCACGCCGTTTATGCGAAGATGAAGCACTGCGCCGCGAACTGGGTTATACCTGGTATCTGATCAAAAGCATCGACGTCGACGGCACAAAGCTGAACGAAGGTTGGTTCAAGGGACCGTTTACGATTACCAATTACGCCCGGAATTTCTTCCGTCCGGTCGGCTCGGAACAAGCGGAATGGACGTTCCCGTTCACTTACAAAAATTACAGCTGGACAACGCCGATTCCGGAAACTCAGGTGCTGATGAACATCATCGACCGCGTGAAACCGGAATTCATGTATTCGCTGCACAATGCCGGCTTCGGCGGCGCATATTGGTATGTATCCGGCGATGAGCCAAGTTTATGGGACGGTTTCTACAAAGCGGCGGAAAAGCAGAATGTCCCGCTGAATCTGGGCGAACCGGAAATGGTTTACGTCACGCAATACGCCCCGGCCTGCTACAAAATGACGGGTTCCAAAGATTCTTACGATTACTATGAGCAAAGTATGGAACATCCGGAAGCGATGATGAGCTGCGGCACCAGCTCCGACGATTACGCTTCTCAATACGGCACCTACACGCTGGTCGCCGAGCTACCTTATTTCTTCTCCCGCAAAATTGTTTCGGACACGATCATGCCGTTCACCCGCGCGGAAGCAGCGATCAAGGGCGAACAGGTCAATCATGATCAGATTGAACAGATCGGCAAGATCCTGGATCCGGTTAAGCCGTGGCTGACAGAGGATAATCCGTTCCCGAAGATTGTTTTGCTTTCCGTGGATAAAAACGACGCGTCCACGCAGGCACAGATTGATTATTATAAAAAGACGGAAGCTTACCAGCAGCCGTGCAAGGAATCGGAAGCCTTCGACTGCCTCGATATCACGCGTTTCTACACACTGCTGAGCTGGGGCTTGAGCGTGCGCGCGATCAATTACGCAATTGAGCACACCGATATTGATCCGCAGCTGGCCAAGACCGCGCTGGAACAGGCGCAGAGCGGTTTCGACAAGTTAGCGGCAGAGTTGGAAAACGATATCGATTATTCCGTCGTTCCGATTCGCAGCCTGATTGGCGTGCAGCTGGAAAGCGGTATGCTCGTGGCCGATCTCCTTCGTTCTAAATAAAGAAAAAAAGGAAAATCGTGTTTCGGATTTTCCTTTTTCTATGTTTTTTTCTTGTTTTATCCGTCGATTCCCTTGCGGCGATAGACCTGGTTAAATGCCAGCGCGCCTAAGGCTGCCCAGACAAGCATGACCGTCAGACTCATCAAGCCTTCGCCGCTGATCAGCGGCAACCCTGCGGCCTGACGCATCATCAGATCGATAAACGCCGTAGTCGGCAGAAACTGCGCGATGAGGTGAATCGTTGGATTCATCGTCGAGAAGACCGCCGGCAGCATAATAAAAATCATAAACGGCGCCGACAGCGTGCCGGTTGCCATCTGGTCCTTGCATAACAACCCGATCATCGCCCCCAGAAACAACAGGCTGATCGCCGCCAGGGTGCCGCTGATCAGATAAACCGCAAAAAGTTCCGGCGCTCCTTTTAAAATCAGAAAGTCGGCAATCGCGATGATCGTCATTAAAAAGAGGGCGACCAGCGATTTGCTCAGCAGAAATTCTTCTGCGGACACATCGGAAAGCATCAGTGTGCGCAGCGTGTTCTTTTCTTTTTCCTCCGCGACCATCATGCTCAATAAGCTGATCGGCGTCATCGCCAGATTCATGATCTGACAAAGCGCGATGATATAATTCGTTGATTCGCGGGTCTGAGTCATCGGGATGACATAGCCATACAAGACGGCGAACACAACCGGCAGGATCAACATGACCAGCGTATTCTTATTGATCAGCGTCATTTTCAGATCCTTCTGCAGCAAGGCGGCCATAACATGACTTCTCAGCTTCATCGTAAATCCCTCCCTGTCAGTTGTAAAAAGATCGTTTTAAGATCAGGTTCCTGCGAATGAATCGTCAGCAGCCTGCCTTCGTGTTTTAACGCTTCCCGGATCGCTTCCGGCTCCTTGCGCACCCGCAGGGTCGTGCCGTCCTGGTAGCGCAGCTCCACGCTATCTTCGGCATATTTCAGCCGCAGCGCCTGAGGGGTGCCTTCCTCAACAAGATGTCCCTCATTTAAAAAAGCGACGCGATCGCAGAGTTCCTGGGCTTCTTCCATATTGTGCGTCGTCAGAAAAATCGTCGTTCCCTGGCGGTTCATCTCACGGATCAGAGCATGCACGTCCGCGCTAGTCGCAGGATCGAGATTCGCCGTCGGTTCGTCCAGAAACAACAGCTTTGGCTGGTGCAGAATCGCCCGCGCAAACATCAGCCGCTGCTTCATGCCGCGGGACAGCTTTTCAGCCTTCTTGTTCTGATGGTCGGCCAGTCCCAGCTGCGTCAGCACCTGCTGAACACGGGTCTGGGATGTTTGGGAAATCCGGGCGAACAGTCTGAGATTTTCCCTGACCGTCATTTTTTCATAAAACCCGCTGGTATCGGTCAAAACGCCGATTTGCGAATACAGAGAACCGCGGCCGCACACCACCGGCTGCCCCAATACCGTCAGCTCGCCGGACTGCGGACTCAGCTGGCCTGTCAGCAGCTTGATCGTCGTGGTCTTTCCAGCCCCGGAGGGGCCGAGAAAACCGTAAATCTCCCCTTGCCTGACAACGCAGTTCAATTGGTTCAGCGCCGTCTTCCCCTGAAAGGTCTTCGTCAGGTTGGTGATCCGGATACATTCTTCCATCATGGAATCCTCCTTTCGATGCCGGCTTGATTATATCGGAAACGCCGGTCCGGGACAACCGCGGATGAACCAGCGGAGCAGATCCGCCGTTCAACGGAGCTGCCGGCCGGTTAAAGATTCCACAGCCGTTTCAGCTCATCGACACGGCCCTTGCTTAACGGGATATCAACATCAGGCTGCGTTTTTAATTTCAGCCCATAGGAATTCCGCGTCCAGCGGATCAGCTCCTTGACCTTTTCCATATTGACTAAGTAGGAACGATGACAGCGGAAAAAGCCATAGCGGACTAACCGGTCTTCCAGTTCCTGAATTGTCGAGGACGTGATAAACTCGTTGCCGCGCACAACGATCCGGCATTTGCCCCGGACGCTTTCCGCATAGTCAATTTCCTGGGGATCAAAGACGAGAATTTTATCTTCCAGCTTGACCGGAATTTTATCGCCAGGATGAGGCGGCAGAACCTCCGCCTCGTTGTTCAGTTCCACCAGCTCGTCCGCATCCAGCGTAAAAGCAGCCCCGGGAAGCAGATACAACAGCTTTAGCGACATCGTCGTCGTTATGACGCGCAGCGATGAACGCTGTTCTAACCAGTCCAGAATCAGAGCCCGGCTGGTTTCATCTAAATTTAATAGCGGCTCCTCAATCCACAGAATCTGCGGCTGCCGCAGCATTTCCCGGGCGATCGCCAGCCGGCGGCGCTGGGAAAAATCGAGTTTTCCGACCGGCGTCTGCGCTTGTGCGGATAACCGCATCGTTTCCATCGCCGTTTCGACCGAACAGACCGAACGGAACAGGCGGGCGAAAAAGCGCAGGTATTCCGCCGTTTTCATTTCCTCATAAAAGGCTTCCTGCCTTTGGACGATGCCCAGCGAAACCTCCTGACGCAGACTTTCGCGCAGCCTTCGGCTTCCCTGATCGTCACATTCGATATGAATTAAGCGTTCGCCGCTGTCTAACAGCTGCCGCTTCCAAGTATCCTTCATCGATTCCCCTGCCTTTCTGCTTGTCTTATTTTACATCACATTCTTTACGCCAGAAATGAAATCTTTCTTAAATTCTTCGTCTTCCCTTGTCCGCGGATTTCCTCTTTGGGTTGATTCAGATCAGACACAAAGGTAAGCAGAAGTGAAAAAAGACGAACGTCCATGACAGCGTTCGTCTTTTTAAATTGAGATCTATCGAATTTGAAAGGGTATAAAGTATCCGGCAGAGGATCGCCGTTTTTATTCACCTTTCAATGCAATCGGACGACGATTTTCATAGGCGTTTTTAATCGCCTGGATGAAATCGCCATGTCCGTCTTTCAGAGAAATCGTCGCGCCGGTGCGGACGTCTTCCAGCATCTTCTTTTCATCGTCGGTCAGGGCGCTGAACTTCGCCTTGTCCTCGTCGCTCTTGGCTTCCGCCTGCAATGGCCGGCCGTTGGCGTCGGTGTACTTGGCAAACCAGTCTTCAACTTCAGCGATCGTCTTGCCGACAAACAGCTTCTCAAACACATCGGCTTCGCTCGCCCAGGTGCCGCTGTTCAGCTTGTAGCTGTCGCCGCGTTCGCGCTTGGTCTTCCAGGTATCGAATTCAGCCAGATATTGATCTTCAGTATCGGCCGTCTTGCCTTCAATCTTGCCGTCATGATTTTCATCATTGTTGTATCCGCCCTGCCCCGGGAATCCGGAGAACTGCGGCATATCCGCGCCATCATAGTTCGGCGTCGCAACTTCCATTTCATCCAGCTTCAGTGAAACGATCCGGCCTTCAGCGTCAAACAGAGCGCTGGCCACCAGCGTATTAAAGCTGTAAACCTGAACCTCCTGATCATCCTTGCCCGGTCCGACACGACCGTTGGAAGCAAGGCCGAGTCCTTCCGCCGCTGCTTCCTTGACGTCTAACGGCTGACGCAGCTCATAAGCTTTTTTCAAAGCCGTAATGAAATCGCCGTGCGGATCTTTCAGGGAAATCGTCGCGCCGGTGCGGACGTCTTCCAGCATCTTCTTTTCATCATCGGTCAGGGCGCTGAACTTCGCCTTGTCTTCGTCGCTCTTGGCTTCCGCGTGCAATGGCCGGCCGTTGGCGTCGGTGTACTTGGCAAACCAGTCTTCGACTTCAGCGACCGTCTTGCCGACAAACAGCTGTTCGAAAACATCCATCTCACTCGCCCAGGTGCCGCTGTTCAGCTTGTAGCTGTCGCCACGTTCGCGCTTGGTCTTCCAGGTATCGAATTCAGCTAAGAATTGTTCTTCGCTGTCAGCCGTCTTGCCTTCAACCTTGCCGTCATGATTTTCATCGTTGTTGTATCCGCCTTGTTCCGGGAATCCGGAGAACTGCGGCATATCCGCGCCGTCGTAATTCGGCGTCGCGACTTCCAGTTCGTCGATGTTCAGATCCAGAATTTTACCCTCTTTATCAAACAAAGCGCTCAGCACCACTTCGTTGAAGCTGTAAACGGAGACTTCCTTGTCATCCTTGCCCGGACCTAAGCGGCCGTTGGATACGACGGCCAACCCCTGATAAAGATCGGATGCCGCGACTTCCTTCGGCTTTTCTTCCTTCTCCGCCTTTTCGACATACGGATAGGCTTGCGGATCCAGCGCATTGTTGACCGCGTCCTTGATTCCCTGGCTGGAGAACGTCGCTCCGCTGACATTATCGACGTCAGTGGAGTTGGCTTTCACGATCGCCTGCGGCAGCTGTTCGATCGCCTGCGAACCAATGCCCTGCGTTTCCTGATCGCCGATCGCTTTGACGTCTGTAATCTTCCCGTCCTTGCGTGTGACGGTAACGGTGATCAAACCGCCGAAACCATTGCCCTTGCCTTCCAAGGTTTCAGTTTTGGCTTCCGGAGCACTGCAGGCCGCTGCGGAAATCAACAGCGCGGCCGCGGCCAGAAGCCGAATCCATTTTTTCATAACTTTTTCCTCCCTGTGGTGATTTCAGCATAGCATGACCTGATAAACCAGGACAGTCGTTTGCTTCAGACAGTATGGATTATCATAGAACTATTATGGATAAACACAGTTAAGGAATGGACATCGGATAAGGAATGGAGAACGGGAAGTTTTCCTGACCGCGGCCATTCCGACGTTTATCCGTGCTCCACAATTCTAAACTCAATCTAAATTATGCTAGAAATCGAACGAATGATTCAGCCCTGCACGAATAAATTGGCTTTTTTCCTAACAATGATTTATCATTGAATTATAAGTACCAAGTCTATTATCCATTCATCTTCAGTTTTCATTATTTTTCAAGTTTCCGTTTCCCGCCGTTTTTCAGCGTTATCCCGTAAAAACGGCGGTTTCCGCTTTTTTTCAGTAAGGGGGAGTTCCATTGAAAGCGTCAAGCAGAAAAGTTCCGCACCGCCAGCTCGTTCTCGGCTTATTTTTTCTCATCGTCAATCTGATGGCCGGCAGTCTGATCGCCGTTCAGGAAACGCGGCACATCCAGCAAGTGTTAGCCCAGCGCGGCGAGCAGGCGCAGGAAAAGCTCGGCGGCGTTATGGCGGACTACACGCATTCTTTCCAGCTGTTCGCGCAGCTGCTTCAGCAGACCCTGGACGCGCATCCGGACCCTGACGTCATCTGGGATGATCTGAAAACGCTGGACCGCAAGCTGGCGGCCATAGAAGGCGATACTTTCGACGGCGTTTATATGGTGTATCAGGATCGTTATCTGTACAGCTGGGATACGCCGTATTCGCAATATGAAAGCACCGGTTACCGGCCGCAGGACAGACCCTGGTATCAAGACGCCGTTCAAGGACAGGGCGCGATCGTCTTCACGCCGCCGTATATGAGCTACGCCAATCATTACATTCTTTCCACGATCTCCCAGCTGCAGCCGGATCAGGAAACGGTATTCGCCTACGATATCAAGATGGGCAATATCCAGCAGTTAGTCCGCGAACTGGGCAGTTATGACCAGGAACAGTTGTTGGTCTATGACGCCAACGGCACGATCATCGGCAGCACCGAGGAAGCCTATCTGGGCAGCACCCTGACCGCCGACGCCGCGGCAGCCCAAACCGCGCTGCAGCAGGCTCGGGCCGCCATGGAGGCCTTGGAAGAAGGAACCGAGGCATGGCAGAAGGCGAAAGAACAGGCCGAAGCGGCCGAAGCCTTCGCTCAGTTTCGCAAGCAGAGCGAGCATGGCCTTCAGACCTTACTCGATCAGCCGCGGAAGGCTTCGCTGATCAAGCTGGGTTCGCGGCAGGTCTACGGCTATCTCAGCCCCGGAGAAGATTATCAAATTTTGATTCTGGTGCCGCTGGGGTCTCTGCTCGGCGCCACCGCGCAGGTCTGGCTGCTTCCATTTTTGGTTTTGGAACTGATCTTGGTCTACGGTTTGAGCCGTATACGCAAGGAATGGAACACGCGCGAGCTGCAGCAGGCCTACGTCGAATTGGGTCAGACCCAGAAGCGGCTGGAAATCGCCTTGAAAGCGGCGCAGAAAGCGGCGGCGATCGACGATTTAACCGGCACGATGAATTTTAAATCCTTCCGTCAGAATGTAACGGAACAAATCCAGAACATGCAGGAAACTGACGCCGGCATATTGATCATGCTGGATGGCGATCATTTTAAAACGATCAACGACAATTATGGTCATCAGGTTGGCGACGAAGTGATCAAGTTGGCGGCCCAGATGATCATCGGCCGTATCCGCACCGTGGACTTGGCTTCCCGGCTGCACGGCGATGAATTCGCGATCTTTATCGCCAATACGCAGGACTACACCGTGGCCCAAAAGATCGTCGGCGACATCAATACTTCGTTAGTCAGCGAATCTGCGCGCCGGCACATGCCGAATATCACGTTATCCGCTGGGGCGGTGATCGTACGCCGCGGAAGCAATTATGCGCAGCTGGCTAAAGTTGCCGACGCCGCTCTGTACGAAGCCAAATCGTCGCATGACGGCGGCTTCGCGCACGCTTAGGGTTACCTTTGAAGCTCCACCATGAATTAGCGTTCCTGTCATCCGCTTCCTCCTGAAGCGTTCATCCTATGGAATATAAAAAGACGCTGACCGCAGGATCACTCCCTGCGCATTCGGCGTCTTATCTTTTTTCTCTGCTTATCCGGATCCATCCGGATTCCAGCCTGATTATTTTGGAAATAGGGAAAAGCTCAGGTCAGATCAAAAGCAGATAACCGCTCGTTGCGGACTGAATCTGATCTTCGCTCAAAGTGTCCCCAACGACGTTGAGATCCTCGTCCAGCACCATCAAGCGGCGGCCTTCCGGAACGCTCAAGGTCCCGTCGAAGCGCTGCTCCAGCCGGAACGTCTGCGGCTGCTCAGCGAAGCCCTGGCCTTCGTAGACCGGCAGCGTATCCGTCCGCTGATATCGGTAGGAAGCCACCTCGCACAGTTCTGCCTCACCCTGGGTGAAGAAATAAGGATCGATCAGATCGCGGCTGCCGTTGCACGGCGTGCGCAGGAAACCCCGGCCATGATTCTCATCAGCCGGGATAAAGCTGCCGTCAAAGCCGCCGCTGTACACGTCGCTGCCCTGCCGGCCGCTGAATGACGCGACCATGATGCCCTCAAAGCCCGGCAGTGCCTGCAGGCTGAAGCCCGTCATGATCTCTCCGATGACCAGATCCTCCGGACTCGGGTTGACGACGACATACCGCTGATTCAGACGCTGGTTCCAGACATCGCTTAACGGTTTAAAAGATTTTGCCTTCATCGCGACCGGATAGGTCTGGCCGTTCATCTCACTCATCAGATACTGATCGCCTTGAGCTTCAGCAAAGAAATAATTGACTTTTTCATTCGCGATCCAGCGGCTTCCGTCATAGCGCAGGTAGGTTTCCCATGGATAAGCCTGCGCTTTCAGCGGCGTTTCCTGAAAATGCGCGGTCGCGCCCTGCATCGCAATCTTAACGATCGCGCTGGGCATCAGATAGGTGCCGCAGCAGGTCTCGGAAACCGCCTGCGGAATAGCCTGCGACCGGCGGTAGATCGAAATTCCCTGCTTGTCCAGCAGCCACTGCGCTAAAATATGCAGCGCCGCCTGAGTCACGTCGATCTTGCAGTCATGGGTTTCGCTGATCGCCAGCACCGCATTGTACTTCGGAATAACAAGCAGCTGAGAGGTGAACTGAAAGCTGTTGCCGCCCTTGCGCAGTACCCCTTCGCCCAGATCAAAATCCGGATCGCGGAAATCGACGGTATCCCAGCCCAAGCCGTAGGCTGGACTTTTCTGATCCTGCGGCAAAAAGGAAACGCCCTGTTTCTTCGCCATTTCCCGCTTGCTCGCTTCGCTCAGCACCGGATTTTCCGTTAAGAACAGCTGGCCGAATTTGCACAGGTCGATCATCGACGTCGTCAGACCGCCTGCGCCCTCGACTAACAACAGCTCTGCCGGCTTCTTTTTTTCATGGACTAACGGATTCTCCGGATTGCGGTTTTCAATCGTTCGGGTCGAACCGGCTCCGATCGGATCCGTGATGTTCTCGCGCAGAAACTCGCTGTACCGCTGACCGCTGACGCGCGCGACAACGATTTCCGCCAGGGTGAAGCCGTCGTTGCAGTAAACTGAATATTCGCCCGGCTTCGCTTTCAGATGACTGATCGCCAGGTAGTCGAGCACTTCCTGATAATAATCCCGCTCCGTTAACGCCGTGACGGAAAAGCCTTTCCACTGCGTTCCCGGCAGCCCGCTGGCGTGGTTTAACAAATGCCGTACCGTGATTTTTTTATAATCTTCATCGAGCATTTTAAAATCCGGCACATACTGAACGACCGGCGCATCCAGCTCCACCAAACCACGCTGGACTAAGATCATCACCGCCGCGGTGCAGTAAATTTTCGATACCGAAGCCACGTTATAGGTGCATTGCGGGGTTGCCGCGATTTTTCCCGGCTGATCCTGCCAGCCCAAAGCATCGGCCGCCGCCAGCTCGCCGTTGATTTGCAGGGCATAGGAAACTGAGGTATAATCCTTGGCCAGCGTCATGCTTAAAAAGTCCGAGGTTCTTTTACTCCATTCACAATCCATAACTTTCCACTCCTTATTTTTGTTCATTATACCGCATATTAAAAAGAAAAGACAGGACGGTTCGCGCGGTCAGCCGCGAATGTCCGTCCTGCCTTCAATTTTCAATAAAGAATCGGCCAAGCTTGTTCCATCATGCGTTTTTTCTTTTTTCGCTCAACCAAGCGCAACGTCGAGAATCATCATGATCAGAAAGCCCAGCATGAAGCCGAGCGTACCGATGTGGGTATGTTCACCCAAATGGGCTTCAGGAACCAGTTCCTCGACGACGACAAAGATCATCGCCCCGGCCGCGAATGAAAGCAGCCACGGCATCAGACCCGCGATCTGCGAAGCAGCCAGAACGGTCAGGATCCCAAAGATCGGTTCAACGATCCCCGACAGGCTGCCGTAAAGAAACGCTTTGAATCGGCTGAAGCCTTCCTGCCGCAGCGGCAGTGAAATCGCCGCGCCTTCCGGGAAATTCTGAATTCCGATGCCGATTGCCAGCGCCATCGCCGCCGACATCATCGCCGGATCCTGATGCTGCGCCGCCATCGCGAATGCCAGACCCACGGCCATCCCTTCAGGAATATTGTGCAGCGTCACCGCGGAAACCAACAGTGTCGTCTTTTTCCAGTTTGTGCTGAGTCCCTCAGGCTGTTTCTCTTCCAAATGCAGATGCGGAAGCAGATGGTCCAAACCATACAGGAACACGCCGCCCGCCGCAAAGCCGAGCGCCGCCGGCACCCAACCGACCAAGCCCATCGCCTCTGCCTCGCTGATCGCCGGGATTAACAATGACCACACCGAAGCCGCAACCATCACCCCGGCCGCAAAGCCGAGAAATCCCTTCTGGATATTCCCGCCGATTTGATTTTTAAAAAAGAAGACGACCGCCGCGCCGGCCGAAGTCAAAAGAAACGTAAATCCGGTGCCCAGGGCCGCATAAGCAATTGCATTCATCTTCACTCCTCCTTCGTTATGTTAGATATATTTAACTTTATAAGTTCATTGTAGAGAAAGCCGCAAAGAAAGTCAATTCCAACGCTTTCGAGCTTTCAATTCTTTCATCTTTCTTTCAGAGCGAACAGTTTTATACCCACCTGTTTCTTAAATGTGGTATCCTATTAAAAACAGAGTAGATTAAAGGAGCGATACCATGACCTCTGCCAAAACCCATCAGTACCCTGCCGTCGATGTGATGAAATTTGTCTGCGCGTTTCTCGTCATCGTCGTCCACACTTATCCCTTTTATGAAGTCTGGCCTGATCTGGGCTTTGTCACAAGTAATATATTAGGAAGAATCGTCATTCCGTTTTTCTTTATTTCCGCCGGTTATTTCATGCAGATCGGCCGCTGCCACAAAGATGAGAATTACTTCCGCAGCTACATCAAGCGGTTGATCAAGCTGTATCTGATCTGGAGCGTGATCTATATTCCCTTCGGCATGCACAAGCTGGGCAGCATGATGGAGATCAGCGGAGCGCTGTGGCTGGCAGCCTTGCCGATCGCGCTATTCAACATCGGCACCTACTTTCATCTGTGGTATATGTCGGCTCTGATCTTCGCGATGGTGTTCTGTCATTTGTTTTTAAAGAAATTTTCAATGAAGGCCTTATTGATCTTGGGCGGCGTGTTGTTTTTATTCGGCTTGATCGAAACGTACCACGGACTGATCACCAATGAAATCCTGCTGCAATCGGTCAACACGTACTTCCTGTTAATGTTCACGACCCGCAACGGCCTGTTCTTCGGCGTGCTGTTCGTCGCGCTGGGGATGGCGCTGGCGGATCAGAACCGGGTGGAGGCGATCCGCCATCCGTTTGCCAAGGCGGCCGCGGCGTTTGGGCTGCTGGTCGTCGAAGCGTTTACCGTGCGGCACTTCCACTGGGCGCTGGATTACAACATGTATTTAATGACCGTGCCGTTTACCTTGTACTGGTTCGCGGGGCTGTTGCGGACAAGGCTGGATTGGAAACTGAATTTCAAAGCCCTGCGCGAGTCGAGCACCGTCATCTATTTCTGTCACGCGATGTTTCTGGAGCTGGGCGAAATCTTGTTGGGTTCGCTGTATTTAACCAACGGCGCGGTACGGTTTTGCTTTGTCTTCCCGCTGACGATGATCATGACGGCGATCATCCGCAAGTGGCTGCCGTTTCTGAAATAGACCGATCCTTACAAAAGTGTTCGCCGAATGAAAGATTTTTTCTATGACAATTTCTCGCTTTTATACTATAATGATACACGAACCTGTTAAAAAGCCTGATCTGAGCTGAAATGTAATCTTTCGGCAGATCAATTAATGTAAAGTTCCAAGAGATAGAAAGGTGGGATTGGGTGGCAAAGCGAAAGCGAAACCGCACGCGGAAAATCAAACCCTTTACGATTTTACAGAAAACGTATATGATCGCCGGCGTTCTGATCCTGGCAGGCATGATTACAGTCTACGGCTCGGCGATGATCGTGCTGAAAGGTCCGTCGGTCACCGTCAGCAACCTGCTGACAAGCACAATGATGGAAACCCGGACGTTAAAGAGTATCGCCCGGCTGTTTTTCTCGGAAGAGGAAATGGAAACGATCATGAACCGCAACTCCGTCAGCGATACGGATGAAATCACGGATTCAGAAACCGATTTCGTCATCGACGAAAGCAAGAAAGATAAAATTGAAATTATTGATATCAAAGGTCCGACCTACGAGGGCAAGCTGATGATTGTCTACGATCCTTCGCGAATCCATCTGGCGGTCAATTCCGACCTGGACAACAGCAACGAGGGTTACTTCGTAGAGGAATACGTCAAAGCGAACGACGCGATCGCCGGCATCAACGCCGGGGGCTTCGACGATCCCAACGGTCAGGGAACCGGCGGAATTCCCTACGGCATCGTCATTCAGGACGGCGAGCTGGTCAGCGGCGGTTTAGACGATTACAATTCCGTGATCGGCTTCAACGAGCAGAACAAGCTGATCGTCGGCAACATGACCGGCCGACAGGCACTGGAATACGGACTGCGCGATGCCGTTACATTTAAACCGATCTTCATTGTCAATTACGTTCCGGTTGAAGTCACCGGCACCGGCGGCGGCGTGAATCCGCGCACCGTCATCGGCCAGCGGGAAGACGGCGCTGTGCTGTTGTTAGTCATCGACGGCCGGCAGACGACCAGTCTGGGCGCTTCCTATTCCGACTGCATCGACATCATGACCCAATACGGCGCGATGAACGCGGCGAATCTGGACGGCGGTTCTTCCTCCGTCATGGTCTACGACGGTCAGATTATCAACAACGTGGTTTCCATGAACGGAGACCGCAAGGTACCGACCGCCTTTATCGTGAAATAACAGGAGGGCCTCATGAGCAACAACGACGAACAAAAAAAGCCGGCGGCCGCGCCGAAGAAGAAAAAACCGGCGGGCAGTCCGGCGTCTAAACGTCCGGCAAAGCCAGCCAAGGCCGACAATCCGCCGAAGAAAAAAAAGAAGAAAACGGAAGCCGTCCTGCATCACAGCCCCGAAGGTCATACCGGAGGGAAACAGGAAACTACCGATCTGTGGCATTTATCGGTCGAGCGGATCCGCGAAGCTTCCGAACGGGAGCGCAGAAAGATCAACTCTTCCAATCAGCAATTCCTCTATTTTCTGTTGAAGCTGTTCCTGGTGTTAATGATCTTGGGCAGCGCGATCATGTTTTTGACCTGGAAGGTCTTGGAAAACTATGAAAAAAGTACGCCGAACGGGGCGATGAGCGCTTACGTTCATCTGCTTCAGGCGGACAACTACGATAAGATTTACGAAAACTCCACGGTGATTTTCACTCAATTCAATGAGAAAGAACCTTACGTTGAGTATCTGAAGTCGATTTATGAGGGCGTCGATCTGAAAAAAGCGGTGTTCTCCAAAAAAGCGTATTCCAATGATACGTTCCTCTATTATGATATGATCGTCGACAAGCAGAGAATCTCGACGTTGGAGCTGATCTACAATGAAGAGGCCAAGCAGTGGAACGTGCGGACCGTCATCGACGCGCGCAACTTCTATATCGAAGTCTTCGGCGACGCGCAGGTCTATGTCAACGGCATCCGGCTGAACGAGAATTACATCACGGAGCGCAATGTCAGCTCCGACGCCTATTCCAACTTGTTTGACCTGAACCAGGCGCCGTTAGTCACCCGTTATCATATTGATAATCTCGTCGGCGTTCCGACGGTTACAACCCAGGACGATACGAAGTACAGCATCGTCAAGGATGCGCTGGCCGACCGCTTCTACCTCGGGGATCAGCCAAACGGAGCGATGGAGGAAATCATGCGGACACGAATCCGCGACACCGCGATGACCTATGCGAAATACATTTCCGAGGACACCCGCTTCTCCGATCTGCAGCAGTATTTATACCGCCGCACGGATTACTACAAAGCGATTTCCAGCTTTGTCAATCGTTACTTCTCCACCCATGATTCCTATCGTTTCGATAACATGCATATCAGCGATTTGATCAGCTATGGCGAAGACGTCGGCTTCACCGGCACAATCTCGTTCGATTATGTCGTTACGATCGAAGGCGAGAAGTCGCAGACTTATTCCAACACCTATCAGATGACATTCTTAAACGTCGACGGCAAATGGCTTTGCAGCAATCTGGTGATTGCCAATCAAACTCAGCCGGAGGCGAAAACGGAGACGGAATAAACAAAGCTCGTAACAACAAAAAAAATCACATCCCAACGGAAAACCGGAAACCCCGGTTTTCTTTTTCTGTAACGATGATCGTTAACCTGCTTGTAAACTCAAAAATTGATTCCGCGGAGCATACGGCCTTGCGTTTAGAGATGAAAGACGAAAGCTCAGATTCACGCTTAACAATGAACCCTGCACAAAGCGCAAAAAAAGCGGACCTCGCCGCTTTTTAAGTTGATATCGGGAAACGCTCGTTCCTTATTTAATGATTTCGCCCAGGGCGGAACCGGAAATCGCCGCCGCATTGGCTTCGTCAGTATCAATATGCATCGCCAGCGCGTACTTTTCAGAAACGCGGACAACCGTATCGCCGAACGTCAGGCTGCGGCCGTCGGTATCGATCTTCACGGAAACGATCTGACCGTTGGTGACGCCGTACTTTTCAGCATCAGCCGGGGTCATGTGAATATGCCGCTTCGCTGCGATCACACCCTTGGTGATTTCAATCGAGCCGGCCGGGCCGATAATCGTAATGCCCTGCGTGCCTTCGATGTCACCGGATTCGCGGATCATCGCTTTGACGCCGACGGTGCGTGCTTCAGTCAGCGACAGCTCAACCTGCGTTTCAGGACGGGTTGGTCCCAGAACGGACAGCTTCATTTCGCCGCGTTCGCCTTTGATCGTTACCTTTTCGTTGGAAGCGAACTGGCCTGGCTGGGACAGCTCCTTCTTAACCGTTAATTTGTATCCTGGGCCGAACAAAGCTTCGACGTCGGCATCGGTCAGATGGATGTGCCGTGCGGAAACTTCAACTAATACTTTTTCTTCTGACATAATTTTACTCCCTCTTTCTTTCATGTTCATTATAGTCAATTTATGGGCCTTCGGCAATGGAATTGATTTATTTTTTAGTCAAAATTTCGCCGATGATCAGTCCGTTGGCCGCCGCCTGGGACAATGAGCGGGTAAAGCCTGCGCCGTCGCCCAAAGCGTAAATTCCCGGGCAGTCTTTGATCTCAAAGTCAACGCAGTCCGGACGGGCGGAGTAATACTTGCATTCCACGCCGTACAGCAGCGTATCATAGTTAGCGGTGCCCGGCGCGACTTTATCGAGCGCGTGCAGCGTTTCAATGATGTTGTCGAGCTGGCGCTTCGGCATACACAGGCTCAGATCGCCCGGCACAGCGTTCAGCGTCGGTCTGACCGTCGACTGCTTCAAGCGTTTCTCATCGGTACGCCGGCCGCTTTCCAGATCGCCTAAGCGCTGGACGAGCACGCTGCCGCCGGAAATCTTATTCGCCAGCGACGCGACGTAGCGGGCGTAATCGATCGGATCGTTAAACGGTTCGGTAAACCGGATCGTGCAAAGCAAAGCGAAGTTGGAGTTGTCTGTCTTGCGGTCCAGTTCCTTGTACGCATGACCGTTGACCGTCAGTACCCCGTCGGTATTCTCCGTGACGACCAAGCCGCGCTCATTGAAGCAGAACATCCGCGTCGTATCGCCATACGCCTTCGAGCGATACAGGATCTTCGGTTCGTAAATTTTCTTAGAGAAATGTTCCCATACCATCGCAGGCAATTCAACGCGCACGCCGATATCGACCTGATTGTTCGCGCAGGCCACGCCGTTGCGCTTGCACCAATCCAGGAAAACCCGGCTGCCAGCCCGGCCAACCGCAAAGACCACCTTATCGCCGATAACGCTGTATTGCTTGCCGCGGTGAGTGAAGAAGACCTCATGGGTTTCCTTGTTGACATCCGTGACGGTGCACAGCGTTTCAATCTGAACGCGCTGCTTCAGATCGTCGACTAAGCGCTGCATCGTCTTCAGGTTGGCATCCGTCCCCAGATGCTTCAGCTGCGCCTGCTGCATATGCAGATCGTAGCGCAGACAAAGCTGCTTTAATTCATCATTCGGCACAAACCGTTCCTTCTGCGCCCCGAAGCGCATCAGCACCTGATCCGCCTGTTCAATATAATCCATGACCTTGGCCGGTTCCATGAAATCCGGCAGCCATCCGCCGTATTCCGTTGAAATGATATACTTGCCATCGGAGAATGCGCCCGCTCCGGCGATGCCTTCCATCACTGCGCACGGTTCACATTTCAGGCATTTATCCGCCTTTCCGGAAATGATCGGGCACTGCCGATGCTCTAAATCCAATCCCCGTTCCAGAAGCAGAACCGACGCTTCCGGATCCCGCTCGGCAATACGATAAGCGCACATCAGTCCGCCGATGCCGCCGCCGATGATGACGACATCATACTTGTTGTTACAGTTCAACCCTTATTCCTGCCTTTCTGTTAAAGACCTTTTCCCGTCCTTCATTTTATCACAAAAAAGAAGGATTCCCAATGTTTGTATGATATAATAGGACAAAATTGGAGGAAACAAAATGATTCTTGAAAACCCGCTGAAAGGAACGCGCGCCAAGCGGCCGGTCATCATCTTCCTGCATGGCTTTGGAAGAAAACGGACAGGCGAGCTGGAGGCTTTCCAAAAGGCGTTTGAAAATGATTATGATATTTTAATGCCCGAGCTTTTCGATCCTGAGGATCCCAAGGATTCCAACGGAATTCTATGGGCGAACCGGGCGCTGCATGTCGTGGAGAAGGAACTGCTCAAACAAAGAAAGGTAATTCTCGGCGGATTTTCTATGGGCGGCGTCATTGCCAGCTGGATCGCCACGCTGCTGCCGGTGGAAAAGCTGATCTTAACCGCGCCGGCCTTCGACTTGATCAATCTGAAAAACACCGGGAATATCCTGGCGTCGTTGATCACGCATTTCACGCACCTGGAATCGCCGCAGGAGATCGCCAACTTCAACGGTCTGCCCGCAAATTTCTTTCAGACGCTGATCGACGTTGTCGTTCAGTTCCGGCCTTACGCTTCGCGGATTTCCTGTCCGGTGCTGTTAATCCACGGATCCCAGGACGGCATCGTCTCCCCGCAAAGCTCCCGGATCGCCTTTGCCAAAATGCCCTCGGCTCAGAAGCAGATGTTCATCATTGAGAATGGCCATCATGTCTTATTTGAGGATGAAGGCGTGTGCCCGGAAGTGCTTGCTTTGATCCGGCTGTATCTGGAGGATCAGATCGTCCTCCGCAGCGAGACGCCGATGCCGGAAAGCACGGAAGCTTCATCCTGCTGAGCAGGGAATAAAGCCGGGTTTTCTCAAAGTCTGTCCTTCGGGCTGACTGAGAAAATCCGGCTTCTTTTTATTAATTATTTCAAAATTATTACATTTTTATGACATTCTTCACACAAATTCCATGATTCTCTTTTATAATAATCCCATGAGGTGAATGTGCATGAAATGGAATCGTTCTGACTTGCTTCGTCTTTTACCCTGGGGATTGCTGGGGATTGCTTTGATTTTCTTCGCCGTCCTGGGCTTTTCTTCCGAGGAAGCCGCGGGCTGCGCTGTCAGCATCAGCGCCGACGGCAGTCATCTCGGCGATCTGTTGACGACCAGCGACCTGGAAATTCAGATCAACGGTCTGCCGCTCTCACTGGATCTCTCCCAAACTGCCCCGATTGCCGCGCCACTGTCGTTAAGCCGTGAAACGGCGAACATCCTGACCTGGACGACAAGCGACCGGGATCTTCAGCTCAGCTGGAATGGTCAGAAGCTGACGTCCCCGGCCGCGATCGAAGTGGATCAGCTCAGTCCGCAGACAACCGCCACGCTGACGATCCGTAAAGGAGACTGCCGACGCAACGTCACCGTTCAAACGCTGCCGGACAGCTTTCCGGCAGTGCAGTTCACAGGTCACAGCCTCAGCGAAGGAGATTACTACGGCGATCTGATGAATGACGACGGCGATTCCTACATCTTTAAAATGGATAACGACGGGCAGCTGTTGTACTACTACCGCGGATTTTATAATAAGAGCGGTTCAGTCATGAACTTTCAAAAGCATGAACTTGACGGCGTCACCTATTATTCCTTCTTTGAACCGACGGCGAACGTTTCCGATCATCTGTTATATATGGGCGTGCAATATGGTCATGTCAACATCCTGGATGATCAATATCAGCGGATTAAACAGGTTGAACTCCTGCCTTCAGATGCGCTGCCTACGGGCGGGATGTGTGAAAATCATGAATTCCTGATGCTGGGTGAGAATCATTATCTGATCACCGGTTCTGTGGATCAGAATATATGGATGTCCAGCGAAGGACGGTATGTCCGGATCAAGGCGGCGCTGATTCAGGAAATCCAGGATGACGAGGTCATCTTTGAGTGGTGCAGCTGCGATTATCCGGCCTTGTTAAAACAATCTGTGGAAAACAACGACTATACCAACACGAATGATCTCTATTATGCCGCGGATTACGCGCATATCAACAGTCTGTGCGTCGATCCGAGCGACGGCAATGTGATCGCTTCGTTCCGCAATCTGGACGAGGTTTTAAAGATTGATCGGAAGACCGGCGAGATTCTGTGGACTTTAGGCGGTCTGGGCGATGATTTCGAATTAACTGAGGAACAGCTTTTCTCCCGCCAGCATTATGCCAAGCTGACGGATGCGGGAACACTGCTTCTGTTTGACAACGGCAACGCCAACGAACAGACGCGGATTCTGGAATTCAAGCTGAATGAAAAGAATCGATCCGTGACATCGTTTCAGGAAATGATCGTTGCGGGGAAATATTCGTTTGCGACCGGCTCGGTGATGAAGACCGAAGCGGACACCTATGTGATCGGCTGGGGCACGGGCAGCGTCCATTCCTTAATGAGCGAGATCGATTTTGAGAACCGGGAAGTCATCGCGGAAATGATCCCGGCGTATGGACAATACAGCTACCGGGTTGTGAAGTTCAAGTAGCGGTTTGCGGCGATATCCAAAGTAAAGGACTGGGAGTTTCGTCAGGTTCTTACTCGGTTTAGGGTAGGAATAGAATTTCCATACAAAGAAGCAGGTAAGATAAAGCGTTATATCTTGCCTGCCCTTTTTATTTTTGCCCAAATCCGAGTAAGAACCTTTCGTCAATGCTTCCAGTTTTTTCATATTAAAAAGCCAGGTAAAGAAGTGGACTCCTTCTCTTCCTGACTTTTTGTCCCTTTAATCGATTAAGGCTGGCGGATAGGCTTGAAGTAGCCGCTGTAATTCCTGCTCTGTCACCGGCGTGGCCGAACCATGCCGGACATCCTCATTCGGCAGCGTATATTCCGATTCTTCCAGCCAGCGCAGATCACTGTCTTCGCCCAGCGTTGAGAACTGTGCGACGTGGAAGGTTCCGTACGGGTAATAGTCCTCGTACAGATAATATTGATCTTCGCCATTGACAGGGAAGACGAACGGGCCTTCCATAAACCGCAGCGGAAACAGGAATTCCTGATCGTAAGCTTCGCCGAACAGCTTGGACAGCGCGTCCGTCGACGCGTAATAAATCGTCTGCGCCGCTTTCCGTTCATCCTTATAGAACAACCAGTATTTTCCCTGCGCCTGCAGTACCGTTCCATCGATCACAGTATAGCCCGGTTTAAAGAAATTGCCCGGATAGCTGTAATGTTCGAAATCCCGCGTCGTCACATAATACAGCGCGCTTTCATCCTTCTCCGTCGGATCGGAGAAATAAATGTAATACAGATCCTGTTCCGGGTCATAGCTCATTTCCGGAGCCCAGGCACGGGTTCCGCTCATCTTTAAGAACGGATCCCACAGTGAAACCGGCACCAGCTGATGATCGGTAAACGTCACTAAATCCGAACTGCGCCAGAGATAAATATCCGGATTGTCAAATCCCTCCGTCGCCAGCAGCACAAAATTTCCATCTCGATCCCGGCCGATAAATGGATCGCGGATCCGGCCGTTGCCCAGCTCGGACGTCAGCACGGCTTCCCCCAGATTCAAATCAGTCCAATGCAGCCCGTCACGGCTGTAAGCCAGCTTGCCGCGCTCCTCGCCCAGCTCGCCGTTAAAATAGGAAAGCACATACCCAGTAAACGCATCGAGTACGACAACGTCGCGTTCGATTGTTTCGCTCAACTCTCCCTGCCGGATTGTGACCTGCAGCCGGGCGTTAACCTTTTCCGAAGCCGTGGTTTTAACAATCCGGTTTTCCTGCAGTTCAATCCCGCCCGACAGCACCGTCCATTCGAGCTGTGAGCCATTTTCTGCCGCAACCGGCAGCACGTCGTTTTCATTCATCAGCGGCTGGAAGTCGTTATTCACGGCGATCTGATCACGCTTTAAACGCGTCTTCGGCGAATCGGCCAGCACCGCAAATTTGAAATCCTTGGTAAAGGTCTGCCCTTTATGTTCCACCTTCGCGGTGATCGTCACTTCCTGATCGCCCTGCACCGCCGTCGGTTTTGTCAGCTTGCCTTGATCCGTAATGATCTCCGGCTTATCGCTGGACCAGCTGAAATACAGATCACGCACCGGATTCTCGGCAAACCAGAGATTGCCGGTCAGATCGTCCTGATTGCTGAAATGGAACGTATCCAGCACAGCTTTCGGATAGAAACGGTCAAACTCCGCCTGGACCTCCTCGGCGGTCCAGGCCTGGTTGATAATCTGGAAATCCTGAAACGTGCCTTCCGCCTGCGGATCGTTGTAGATCAAACTTTTGCCAAGGATCAGCTCGTCTGTCCGCAGCTGTTTCACCTGCTTGGCCACATTGCCCGACGCGGTTTCCTCGCCGTTGAGATACAGCGTGACCGTGTTGCCCTCCTGGGTCAGCACGATATGGTTATAGATGCCGGTTTCAACCGTTGCTTCCTTCTCAGAGATAACCCGGTACGCTTTGTTTCCCGACTGAATCGAATAATTCAGTCCGCAGCGCTCGCCGGTGGGATTGCCGGAAGTCGCCAGCTGCATCACATGCCGGTCGTCGCGGCCCATCGAAAGCAAGGTCGTCCACTCAAAGTTCGCTTCCGGTTTAAACCAGAACGAAATCGTAAAGCTCTTGGAACTGCGCAGAATCTGCGAATAAACCCGGTGTTCGGTCTGAGCATCCAGGCGATAGCCCTGCGCGTCGATTCCCGCGGTACTGAACAGCTCCGGATCCTCCGGCGCGTAGATCTCTACCTGATCCTGAATAAACTTGGTATGACAGCCGCTCAGCAATCCCGCTAACAGACAAAAGCCGCACAGCCATTGAATAATTTTCTTCATGCCTGCACCTCTTTGTTCTTGTTCATCTTATGCCGGATTAAACGCCAGCCGCGCTGGATCAGTTTGCGGAAGGAGGCGTAGGAGAACCAGTAAACAATCGTAAAGACAACAAACACGATCAATCCCAGGACAACACACCCCATCAAAAAATGCAAGGTCGAGGACGTCACGAACGCCTGCTGGGTCTGCCAGCCGGCATACGCCGCAGCGCCGATCAGGATCGCTACACCCAACCGGGTAAACACCATCTTGTAATAGCGCAGCGGATTCAGATGGAACACTTTTTTATAGACCAGAACCGGATTATATAAGAAATCAACGGTCCAGTTCGTCAGCATCGTCGCTGCCAGCACGCCTGCGATCCCTAACGGCTGGATCAGCGCAATCGACAGGACGACCTTGGAGATCGCCAGTAAATAAGCATTGTTTTTCGCGTCTTTGAACAAACCGTTGGCGTCGCGGCAGATGATGATCGGCTCGCGCATCGTCATGTAGAAAATATTGATCGCAAACAGGAAGGCAATCAGAATCGTTACCGAATACTCCGGCCGCATCTTCATCCAGATTAAAACGAACCGTCCGATCACAACGAAGATGCACACGCCGATGATCGACGCGATGTACACGGCGAAGTTAAAGAACTCCGTAAAGACGCTGTAGGAATCCGCGCCGGAATCGTTGAACAGGTTGCCGAAGCTGTTGATCGGCGAGGTGATCGCGGAATTGATGATCTTGGATACCGACTCAGTCAGATAGCTGTAAGAGCCATAGACGCTGGTCATCGTGTAGCCCATGAAAAAGGTAATCACCAGGTTGTCCGTATTGTTTGTGGCCAGCGTCGAGAGGCGCTGGATAATCGTATACTTGGCGTTTTTCTGGAACGCGTCGTCATAGGGCAGCTGTTTGTTTTCCTTCAGCCACGGATAGTTTTTCAAAGCGATCCGGCGGGCGATGAAGTTGGCGATGAACACCTGCAAGCCCTCGATCAAGAAGATATAAATATACGGCAGCTTCAGCAGGATGACGCCGACCATCAGCACCATCCGCAAAATGGCGATCGTCTGGATCCAGATGTTGATTTTGTACTCCTTTTGATCGGCGATGATGACAAAATTCGGTCCCATCAGGAAATAAGACAAACCAAAAGGAACACAAAGGATTAAAAACATCGTCACCGTTTCGCCATAGCCCAGCGGTGATTCAGCGAACATCGGGAACAACAGCGCGGTCAGCGCGCCGACAACCAAGACCGCCATGCCGGTAAACCGGAACACCTTGACGGCGCCGTTATAGATCGACAGCACCCGATCCCGGTCGTTCTCGGCCAGCGGCTTAAACAACAGCTGGCGGAAGGCCAGCGAATAGCTCAGCTCAAAGACATTCAGAAAGGTGATGACGTTCATGATCGTCAGCTGCAGACCGTTGAGGTCGCTGCCGTACAGGTCGATGAACATCCGCACCTTGATAAATCCGAAAATCGGAAGAGCGACGCTGGTGATCAGGCTCACCAAAAAATTGTAAAATGAATATTTTGTGCGCATAAGCTCCTCCTCCTCTTAATGAATCACGTGTTTGTAGAGCGGCAGCGTCAGACTGCCGAAGGTTTTCAAAAACAGCTGATCCTTCCAGCCTAAATTGCGGATGTAGGGATTCTTTTTCCAGTTTGGGTAAAACTCCGCCATCACGGCGTCGCTCATCGCTTTCAGCTCGCTGGTCAGCGGCGAGCGCAGAAAGCGGAACATGCCGTACAGACGCAGATGCTCAATATGTAAATATTCCAGCTCGTCATGATACCGTTCGCTGAGGCCCATTTCCGCAAACTGATCGCGGACCTGCTTCATGACCGGAAAGATTTCTTTCAGCCGCTCGCTCTTGGTGACGGACATGATCGAACCTTCCCGCTGGCGGTAATGAATCCGCGCCTCGTGCTGAATTCCGATCGTTTGGGATTGTGCGAAGATCGGCATCGTGACCGGAATATCCTCATACCAGGTACCCAGCGGATAGCGGTAATGCTTCCGGGTGAAAAAATCCGCACGGTAGAGCTTGTTCCAGGCGAACATCGGCGATAGAAACGCCTGCTTTACCGGACTGTCGAAGGCATGCGGATTCAGCCCCGGCATGATCCAGGACGGCTGGCCGTTTTCATAAAAATATTCGATATCGCTGACCACGACGTCTGCGCCCCGCGCCATGACGTCTGCCATTTTCGCGTAATACTCGGGATCAGCCCAGTCGTCGCTGTCAAGGAAGGCAATCCATTCGCCTTCAGCCTTGCCAATCGCGAAATTGCGGGCGTCCGACAACCCGCCGTTGGGTTTATTCAGCTGCGCAAAACGATCCGGAAACCGGCGCACATAGTCCTCAATAATCTGCGGGGAGGAATCGGTCGAACCATCGTTGACCACCAGCACCTGCAAGTTTTTATAGGTCTGGCCGGCTAACGAATCGAGACATTCCGGCAAGTATTTTTCCACGTTGTAAACGGGCACAATCACAGTAATTTTGGGTTCCACAGCGCTCCTCCTGTCTGATGAAATAAGTATATCATAATCGTGACTTCACAGTTCGTTTTTTTCGTTCTGCCCCCGCGCAGGCCAGCGCTGTCAGGATACCGCCGGCGGTGATCACCAGACCCAGCGTCAATCCGCGGGGACGGAAAACAAGCTTGATTTCATGGGTGCCCTCACTCAGCGGCAGTTCGATGAACGTGTTCTGAAACGGCGTGACCGCCGCCGGCTGCCCGTCGATTTCCGCATGCCAGCCTTTATCATAGGGAATCGTTGTCAGCAGCCGCTGCCCCGCTTCCGCCTGAACGTGCATCGTAATCGTCGCGCCGTGGATCTGAATATCCTGCGCCGCCTGCTTCTGCAGCTTCTGTGTCCATTGCGCTAACGCCGAGATGTCCAGGGAATAAACCTCGGCCCGGGTTAAGCGCAGCAGCTGATCGCGCACGACCAGCTGAATCAGGATATCCTGTCCCGGCGGATAGGCGCCCAGATACAGTGCGCCGGCGTTGATTCCGGTATGCTCGTCTTGGGCATAGTTCTGATTGATCCACAGCTGAAACCATGTTTCATCCGTTTCAAAAGGCAGCTGAAGATAGAGCGGATCTTCCTTATTCAAGGATTGGGTGTAGATTGCGACCGAGGTTTCTGCCTCCGGCCGCTTCGCCACAATCAGCGGCGAGCGGCTCAATTCATCGCCATCCCACACAAACAGATCGGGATCATCCAGCCGCGTGATCAGCGGTTCGCCGCCGCACAGCCGGACCAGTTCGTTTTGCGCGGCAATCGAATAGGTCTGGGGCACCGGCGTCTCATCATGATCGTCAATGACAAATCCCAGCGGCAGCGCGTAGGGATTTTCCAGCACCTCGAAGGTTTCAGTCTCCGCAATTTTCCGGTAATGATCGGTCTGGACCTGGACGTGAACCGCGCCTTTTTCCCGCAGCACATAGCGAATGCCCAGAAATGCGTCGAGCGCCAGCGTCGTGCCGTGATAGGTGCTGCCGAACATCCGGTGGCTGACGCCGTAATGTTCCAGGAAATCGCTGACCTTCTTATCGTAGGTCGACGAGTAATGCGAGATGCCTGGGTAGTTATAGCCCAGCCCTTCGTTTTGATTGCGCGCCGACCAATTTTCAATCCGGTAGCCCGGCTCAGACGCAAAGCTTGCCAGGGCGGTCCGCACTTCATTTTGGTAGTCCAGCACCGTCTGGGCCGAGGCATAGCCGTCATAGACGTTATCCCGATCCAGCGAAATGAATGTGGCAGCGCCCGCGAAAGTCAGCTCGGCGGCGACGGTGACGGCCAGCGCTTTCTGAAAGCCCAGACTCAGCAGCGCCGTGATCCCTGCGATGAACCCGCCGGCGATCAGCTTGGCCGGCAGCGTCATCGTTCCGTTCGCGACCAACAGAAGCAAGACTACAAGCGCCCCGCAGGCCAGCGACTTCTTGTCGCGCGTGTCCCACGCGTCCGCCGCCGCGGCGATCAGCCAGAACACGATCACAAAGCTGAACCGAGTTGGGAAACCATAGGGCATCGACAGAAAATGCCAGAGCTTATACAACGGCGTGAAGAACACCGACGCCGCAAAGAAAAGCAGCGTCAGACCATCGACGAGCTTCTTCCGGTTTGATCGCAACCGCTGGAAAAATGAAGAAAAGACGAGGATCAGACACAACAATCCGGCGTAATCAAACGTGATCTCCTGCCCCAGCGTCACAGCCGGCACACCTGGAAACGCATTGTTCAATCCTGCCAGCCGGGCGAAGCTGAAAAGCGGCAGCACCTCCGCGGGCTGGGCAAGCCGGTTGTTGATCACGGATAAGAAGCTGGGCATCAGCAGCCAGCCGTTGCAAGCCAGGCCGATCGCCATACCGAGTATGCCCTTCTTCAAGACTGTCCCAAATGAAACCGCGTGTTGGTCCTCACTGAAATAGCGCGTCAACGCCATCAGACAGGCAAACATCAGGCCCATGATCGCCGTGTAGTAATTGGAAAACACGCTGGCCGCTACCGCCAGCGTAAATCCCTTGGCCGATTTCCCCCGCAGGATCTGTTCGACGCCGCTCAGCACCATCGGCAGCCAGATTAAACCGTCCAGCCACATTAAACATTGAGAATACGCCAGCGCTGCACCGCTCAGTGCGTAACCCAGCGCGAACAAGCCATGAACCCGGCGCGGACCAAAACGATCCTCCAGATAGAACATCATTGTCCCGCAGCTCAGGCTCAGCTTCAGAAGGGTCGCCAGACTGACGGAAAGCAAAATGGCATCGTTAGGCAGCAAGGCCAGAAGCAGCTGCAGCGGACTGGAGCAGTAATAGGAAAAAATCGGGATGAAGCTGCCGCCCATGCCCGCCGCCTGCGCATAAGTCAGGCTGTTCTGCCCGGTGACGACCGTATGCAGATATTTCAAATATTCGACATATTGAATGTTCAGGTCGTTGATCAAAAGCGAACGGCCGCCAAACGGAACGAAGCCCAGCGCCGCGAAAATTCCGCAAAGCAGGACGGCTGCGCCCAGAAACGCGAAAAACGGCCGGCGGGCGGATCTCAGTCGGCGCATTCCGTTACTCCTTAACGAAGGATTTCACCCAGCGGCGGTAAACCGGATGCGAAACCCCCGCCGTCAGAACCAGCTTATCCTTCATCCGCTCGCGGCTGCCGGTGTAGCCGAAGCGCGTCATCCCTTCCAGGATCGCAGCCCGGTGAGGCATCAGCTTTTCAACCAGCCGGTACAGAACTTCAGCATGTTCCAGTTTTTCCGCCGGCGTGCCCTTGATCCGCCGCAGCTGATAAAATGAGAATTTATAGGCTTCAAAAATCCGGTAGTAAAACAATGCCGGAACCGCAGAACAGCGCTCCGCCTGATCCAGAATCGTGGAGAACACCTGGGCGTGCGCGTCGATTACCTGCGGCTTCAGATCGGTCATCGTGTTGCCGGCCCGGTCGATCAGATAATACGCCAGCGCTTTATCGGTGTAGACGACTTTCTCAGCGTTTAACAGACTGATGTAAAACAACAGGTTATCGGTATAGCCGATTTTATGCGGAAACTGAATGTTCGCCGCCAGGGAACGCCGGTACAGCTTGGCGTGCGGCGAGGGATCCACAAACAACAGATTCTCAAATTCCGGTGTGCCCTTTACATACCCCTGGCCTGGCCGCAGCGCCGTAAATTTTGTGTTGTAGGCTGGATCGTACTTCTGTTCGTCGCTGTCGGAATAAATGAAATTCTTCGCGCCGATCACCAGATCCGCCTGGTTGGCATCCGCCAAGCCGACCAGGGTTTCCAGCGCGTCGTCCGCTAAGTAATCGTCCGGATCGCAGACGAGGAAATATTCCGAATCCAGCCGTGCGATCGCCATTTCCAAAACGGAACCATAGCCGCCGTTTTCCTTGCGGATGGCGACGACTTTCTCCGGATACGCCGCCGCGTAGCGGTCGATGATCGGCTGTTCATTTTTCGGCGATCCGTCGTTGACGGCATAGATCACATAGTCGGAATAGGTTTGCCGCAGCAAGGAATCCAGACACTTGGCGACGTATTCCTCAACATTGTAAATCGGCACGATAATCGTAACTTTACTCATGGTCAGTTTCTCCTTTACTTCACGATCCAGCTTTACCGGCGGATCCAATTGCGGGTGCGCAGATAGCCCTTCAGCACTTGCGGACGCATGTAGATCCAGTCGTTTTTCTGGCGGTTGATCGGGTATTTGCATTCCGGATAGTCCGGAAAATTCTTATGAATGAACGCGAAACACGCGTCGATGTATTCGTTGACCAGCTTCCGGTCTTTGACCGTGCGGGTCTTCTTCAGGTTTTCGATGATGTTAACGCAGGCCAGATACTTCAGTTCTTCATAGTATTGGTCGTAGACGCCTTCCTGCCGGTAGTAATTCATCGTTTCCTCAGCCATTGTCAGAATGTGATAAGCCTTCTGATTAAAGGATTGGGTGATATTGCCCGGCCGGTCGGCGAGGTAGTCGTACAGCGGCTCATTGACAAACGCGATCGACCTGGCTTTCAACAGAAGCTTATAGGTTGTCCCCAGATCCTCGTACAGATAACCAAACGGGTAGGTGATGCCGTTGTCCTCAAACAGCGAGCGCCGGTACATCTTGTTCCAGGCGGCGTTAAGGATGCGCGTGATCATTTCCGGATTTTCTTTCAGCGTATAAACGCGATCGCCGGAATAACGGTTGGCAATCACTTCCTTGGTCTGCGTTTTCATAAAATATTGATAAACATCGAATATCACGAGATCCGCGCCGGTTTCATCCAGCTTCGCGGCCGCTTTTTCAAGCGCCTGCGGTTCAAGGAAATCATCGGAATCTACGAACAGGATATACGGTGATGTGGCAAATTTCATGCCATAGTTGCGTGCATCGGACAAGCCGCCGTTAGGTTTTTCCAGCACCTGAATCCGCGGATCACGGTTCTTATAGATGTAGAGCAGTTCATTGGAATGATCGGTCGATCCATCGTCGACGCACAGAATCTCAATCTCCTCAAGCGTCTGATGAATTAAGGAATCCAGACATTTTTCCAGATAATCTTCGACGTTATAAACCGGAACGACAACGCTGACTTTACTCATGGGCGGCTTCTCCTTTGCGATGGTTTAACACTTTGCGGATCAGATTCATGTGGAAATCATCCTTCATCAGCGTCAGCAGACCAAAATACACGATGACGCCGGCGGCGATCTGAATGAGATTGGTCGTAAACCGCGGACCCATCGCTTCCCCGATAAAATGAACGGGAAGCATCATGACGAGCGAAGCGATGACATACTTCGTCACTTCTCTTATGCGAAAGCCCAGATCCAATTGCCCCCGGATCGACAGCCATTGCGTCAACGTCACCATCAACTCGGCGATGACTGAGCCGGTGATCGCACCGAAAGCGCCGAACTTCGGCATCAGTAAGGCATTCAGGCAGAAATTCGTCAGAGCCCCGAGGATCACCGAGCGGGTATATTCCTTCGTCCGGCCGATCGGCAGAAGGTATTGCGTACCGAAGACGTTGCTGAGAGAAATAAACAGGATGATCGGCGTCGTAAAGATGATCAGCGGCGTCACGATCTGATAAGTGTCGTCGAGGAACCAGCCGATAAAATAAGGAATCAGCGAGATGATTCCGGCGATCATCGGAATGGCCAGATACAGCGCCATCCTTAACGTCGTGCGCAAAAATCGCAGCACTTCCTCATCCTGACCCTTGGCATGGATGTTGGCAATCCGCGGCAGCATGACGCTGCCGATCGACGTGATGAAAAACAGGAACATCTTAATGAACCGCTGAGCCTGGTTATAGAAGCTGACGTGACTGACGTCGGCGTATAAGTAGCCTAACATCGAAACATCCAGCATCGTATAAACGCTGGTCGCGATCTGCGGGATGAAAAGCATGAGATTGGGTTTGAAATGCTTGAGCACATCTTTGAAATGGATCGGCGTCCACTTGACATATTGCTTCAGCTGGGTCCACATGATCAGCTGGCCCAGCACGCCGGAGCCGGCGTTGATCACGATGAACAGCGCCAGATCAGAAGGTTTCTTTACGAACGCAAAGATCAGGATAATCCCCAGGATCTTGATGATCATGTTGCGGATCGAAGCCGTTTTGAAATCCTCGACACCATAGAAAAACCAGGTGATATCCAGGGCGACTGACAACAGCGAAATCGTCTGGATCGTCGCGTACAGACGCACGCTGTCCTGCACGGTAAACAAGTAGAGGAAATAAACGAGCGTGGAGGCGCACATGCTTAAAAACTGCATTGTGAAAATCTCAAAGAACGTCTTTGACATCTTGGTCTGGTCATCGCGGACGCGCGCGATCTCCCGGTTGCCGTAGATCGAAACGCCCATGATTCCAAACAGCACGAACCACTGGACATTGCTGCCGGTCCAGTCGCTGATACCCAGCATCGTCGCGCCCAGCGTCCGGGTCACATACGGCACCGTAATCATCGGCGCCAAAACGACTAACAGTTGATATAAAATATTATAGAAATAGTTTTGCAGTATCTTTTTATCCATAAAATCACCTTTATTTAGTATAGCATGAATAGAAGAAAACTGCGAATTGTAAACGCAGTTTCCCTGTTTCTTGCTTTTTTCCGAGCCTTTGGATGGGGATCGATCCTGCATCAGGACAGAACCAATGCTGCCTGAGATCTCGTTCAGCGAATCTGTTTCATCGCCTATCCCCGAGAAGATTCGTGCTCAACGCTTTCGTTCAGCGAATTTCCGTCATCCGTTCTTCCTTTGCTAAGAGTGCGAGGTTTCGTTTAATTTGTTGAACATTTGCAAGGCTTTCGCAACGATCGCGTCCATGTTGTAGTATTGATATTCTGCCAGACGGCCTAAGAGATGAAGATTGTCGATCCCGCGGATCAGCTCGCAATACGCCTGATACTGACGGCGGCATTCTTCTTTGGCGATCGGGTAGTACGGGATGTTCCCGGTTTCCCCATCGTGATGGTAAGTCAGCGGGTATTCGACAGCGATGGTCGTCGCTTCCGGCTGCTGCTCCGCCTGCATCAGGAGTTTGTATTCCGTGATGCGGGTAAACGCGTTCTGCTGGGCCGGGGTCGGATAGTTGACGGTCGCCGCTTCCTGGTAGGTATGCGGATGGCTCTGAATATCAAATTCCAGCGAACGGTACGGCAGCTCGCCTAACGGATAGTCAAGCAGATCATCGATCGCACCGGTGAAGATCACCGGCCCCTGGAAGACTTCGCCTTCAAACAGAATTTGCTTGTTTTCCAAATCGACCTTCAGACATGACTTCGCGTCGGTCTTCAGGCGGACTTCGATCTTTTCATTTTTCAGCATATTTTCAAAGATTTCGGTAAATCCATGCGCCGGCATCATCTGATAGGTATCCTGGAAATAGCGGTCGTCATAGGAGATATGAACGGGCACGCGGCCGGTGACCGCCGGATCGATTTCTTCCGGCGTCTGTCCCCATTGTTTCATCGTGTAGTATTTGAAGACATGTTCGTAGATGTATTCCGCCAGCTCGTTAATTTCCGGATTGGCATTGGCGCGGAGCTGCAGGATCGGCACCTTCTTTTCCATCCCATATTCATTGATCAGCAGTGCTTTTAAACGCTCGGCTTTTTCCTTGGGGAACGAGCGTTCAATCGTTGTCAGATTGAATGGAATCGGTGCAACGACGCCGTTGATGTGGCCGAGTACGCGGTGCTGATAAGGATACCAGTCTGTAAACTGGGAGAGGTAATCGACGACCTCGCGGGAATTGGTATGGAAGATATGCGGGCCGTATTCGTGACGGCGCACGCCGTTTTCATCGATGTAGTCGTACATGTTGCCGCCGACATGGGCGCGTTTTTCCAGGACGAGCACACGCTTGCCCGCGACATGGGCAAAGCGTTCCGCGATGACGCTGCCGGCAAAGCCCGCGCCGATAACAATAACTTCTGGTTTCATTCCGATCTCCTTTTACGGTCTGTCCTTATACATGGTTTTGTAGTAGTTCTGATAGTCGCCTTGCAGGATGTGCTCCCACCAGTCGCGATGCGTCAGATACCAGTCGATGGTCTGCGGAATGCCGGTCTCAAACGTATATTTAGGTTTCCAGCCGAGTTCCGTTTCAATTTTAGTCGGATCCATCGCATAGCGCAGATCGTGACCCGGGCGGTCCTTGACGAAGTGGATCAGTGATTCCGGCTTATTCAAAGCGGCGAGAATCGTCTTCACCACTTCCAGATTGGTCTTTTCATTGTGGCCGCCAATGTTGTAGACCTCACCCTCACGGCCCTTGCGCAGAATCAGATCAATCGCCGTGCAGTGATCGTAGACGTGCAGCCAGTCGCGAACGTTCATCCCATCGCCATACACCGGCAGACTTTCATCGGCCAGCGCACGGCTGATCATCAGAGGAATCAGCTTTTCCGGAAAATGATAAGGTCCATAGTTGTTCGAGCAGCGGGAAATCGTTACCGGCAGCTTAAATGTGCGGTGATAGGCCTGAACTAACAGATCGGCGCCGGCCTTGGCCGCACTGTAAGGGCTGGAGGTATGGATCGGTGTTTCTTCGGTGAAGAACAGATCCGGACGATCTAACGGCAGATCGCCGTAGACTTCGTCGGTCGAGACCTGATGGTAGCGCTGAATGCCGTATTTGCGGCAGGCGTCCATCAAGACCTGAGTGCCGAGAATATTGGTCGTGATGAAGACCTCTGGATCCTCTACAGAACGGTCGACATGAGTTTCCGCGGCAAAGTTAACGACCATGTCGAATTTTTCTTCGGCAAACAAGTGATCGATCAACTCGCGATCGCGGATATCGCCTTTTACAAATTTAAAATTCGGCTTTTCCATGATCGGCTCCAGAGTTTCCAGATTGCCCGCATAGGTCAGAAGGTCTAATACGACGATCTGGTCTTCCGGATAGGTATTGACCATGTAGTGAGCGAAATTACCGCCGATAAACCCGGCTCCGCCTGTGACTAAAAACTTCATTTACGAATTCCCCCTTGTTCTTTTTTTATCCGTTTGATTTCTTTGACAATGCCTTCCTGAATCGTCGTCTGAATTGTGAAGCCGGTCAGACGTTTCAGTTTTTCAATATTGAGGACAATCTGATCGACAACCGGGACTTCGCTGTTGACATGCCGGATCTCGATCGCCTGGCCGGTTTTTTCCTGCACTTCATCCAGGATCTCCGTCAGGCTCGTCGCGGTTTGCGAAGCGACGTTGACGATTTCATTCTGGATTTGATGATCAAGAAGCAGCTGGATCGCCTGGGCAAAGTCTTCGATATAAATGTAATCGCGGCTGCTGTGCGGAGAAGCCCACATTTCAAAGGCTTCGTGGCTCAGCGCTTTTTCGATCAGGATCGGGATAACGCCTTGTTTCTTATCCGTCGTCTGATGCCCGCCGTAAGGGTTAGCGAGACGCAGGATCAGATAAGGCAGACCGGATTGGCGGATCACCTGTTCACAGCGGGTCTTGCTTCGGGCGTAAAGGGTGATCGGATGCAGCGGCGCGTCTTCGCAGATCGGTTCTGCGGCATTGCCGTAGACCGTACCCCCTGATGACATGAAGATAAACAGCCGCGCGCCGCGCTGCTTCAGCTGACATAACAGAAATTCGTATTTTTCTTCAACTCCGCGGAGTGTTTTTTCCTCATCCTCACTGCGGGCGTTGTTGGCGAGCAGTGAAATGGTATCGATGACGACGACGTCTTCAAAATCGACTTGATCGAGATCTTTAGCCGAAAAGGCGTTGATTTCTTTAAAGTTGGAACACAGCGGCGTGTAGGGACTGGGTAACCCGATGATTTCGGTTTCTGCTTTCTGACTCAGCAGAGAAGCGAGATTGTAGCCTAAATAGCCGCAGCCTAATAGTATGATTTTCATTGCGACTCCTTTATTTGTTGTAGCTGGTGACAAAATTTCCGGAAGCGACCGTTCTTAAATGTTCGCCATAGGGGGATTTCCCATAAGAAGCGGCGGAAGCCAGCAGTTGGTCGGTGTCAATCCAGTGATTGTAGAAAGCAATCTCTTCAGGAACCGAGATCTTGATTCCCTGAACTTCCTCGATGGTTTTGACAAAGTCACTGGCCTGGGCGAGCGAACTGATCGTCCCGGTATCCAGCCAGGCAAAGCCGCGGCCAAAAACGACGCAGTCAATTTCGCCTTTTTCCAGATAGACTTTATTCAGATCGGTAATTTCGTATTCGCCGCGGGCTGAAGGCTTCAGGTTCTTGGCGTATTCAACGACGCGGTTGTCGTAGAAATAGAGGCCGACAACGGCATAATTTGATTTTGGGGTTTCCGGTTTTTCTTCCAGAGAAAGGACTTTTCCGGTTTTATCGAATTCAACGACGCCGAATCGTTCTGGATCCGGGACGTATTGTCCAAAGATCGTTGCGCGGCCTTTGTTATTTTTAGCTCTTTCCAGCATCTCGCTGAAGTGGTTGCCATGGAATATATTATCTCCCAAAATCAGGCAGACATCCTCGTCACCGATAAATTCTTCGCCTAGAACGAAAGCTTGCGCCAAACCGTCGGGCGATGGCTGAACTTTATAGGATAGCTGAATTCCAAACTGACTTCCGTCGCCCAGCAGGCGTTCGAAATTCGGCAGATCCTGAGGTGTGGAAATGATCAGGATATCGCGGATTCCTGCCAGCATCAGCGTCGACAGGGGATAATAGATCATCGGTTTATCATAGACGGGCAGCAGTTGTTTGGATGTGACTTTCGTCAGGGGATACAAACGGGTGCCGCTGCCTCCTGCAAGAATAATTCCTTTCATGGATTTCCTCCCAAACTCTTTAATTCCTCATTATTTTATCATAGTTAAGCATTGAATGCCATTCATTCAGTGAATTCTGAAAGTAGTGGTTCTCTCACCAACACTATTTTTGAAAGAGCCAAAGTAGTTCAGCGATTCACTTTCGGTGACGCATAAAGAAAAGAAGACCGAATACATCAGCCTTCTTTTGATTTAATTACCTAAAAAGTTTTGAGAATAGATTGAAGAATCGGTTCGGGAAGATAAAACCTGTAGAGGTTCCGTTTTCTTGCTCAGCATCAGGATTACCATCGCCGTTTCCAGCAGGTGGCTCTGGATTATCTGTCGGTTCTTCACTCGGCTCCGTTGTCGGCTCATCCGTTGGTTCAATCGTTGGCTCAACTGTTGGTTCTATAGTAGGCTGAGTAGTTGGCTCAGCAGTTGGTTCAATCGTTGGTACAATTGTCGGTTCGACCGTTGGTACCACAGTAGGTTCAGCTGTAGGTTTAGTTGTAGGCACTGTCGTAGGCGTTGTTGTTGGAGTTATCGTTGGTGTCGTTGTCGGATTCGCAATACATCCTGCGCCTCCGGTATTCAAATCAGAATCATTTTTAGCATAATATCCACTCTCACAGACACAAGCATTTTTACCCGAATCATAGTAGGAGTTCGCAGGACAATTCTTCGTTGCCCCTTCATGCGTAATAACGCTGACCGTAATTTCCGTCACATTTTCCGTTTTAATACCTGCACGAACGCTTTGAGCGACTACCGTGTTTTCCGGATAAGAATCTACATAGCCCTCTTCACCTTGATGGATCTTAGTGACATTGACTGTAATTCCTCGGGTAGAAGCCCAAGCTTGAACGTCTGACAATAGCTTTCCACTAAAGTTAATCACAGTATCCGGTGCTTCATCGTGAATAATCGGTTCTGAATAAGTTTCATTCGATAACGTCGGTGCAGTGAAGACCCAGTTGGCACTAAATGAAATGGCTTTCGGCGCGTCGATTTTAGAATCCAAGTTGATATTTCTCAAAATCGCATTGCGGTTATCCGTAATTGATCCCTGATATACACGATAAATATACAGATTCAGCTGCATGCTTTCATTCCATTTTGAAGATCCATAACCAGTTACGCGGGATCCCACCATGTTAATGACATTAGCATTTTTAACATAGCTGCGGTTCATTTTCTTAATTGAATAATTAAACAAACTGATCAATTGATCAACGCTGAAGTTCGTTGAAACATTTTCTCCGGCAGCATCCAGAACATTTAACGCTTTGTTAACGTCTGTCAATTTCAGAGCTTCCGTTAAAATTGCTTCAATAACCTGCTGCTGATTGGCCTGACGCTGGAAATCACCATTGGCATACAAATGACGTTCACGCGCATAGGCCAGCGCCTGTTCACCGTTTAACCGGTTGGTTCCTGCTGGAACCCAGACCGTCATCTTACCGCGGGCATCGGATTTCTGACCTACAAATTCATAAGGGTTCGTAATGATGATCCCGCCCAAAGCGTCAACCATTTTAACGATGCCGGTAAAGTTGCTTTCAAAATAGAAATCAATATCCACATCCATTAAATCTTCAACTGTATCAATTGTGCACTGACGGCTGCGGACACGAGCATGCGTGATCTTATCTTCTGATTTTCCTGCATAACAGGCAATCGGCACATAGCTGTCACGAGCAATCGAAGTCAAAGTTACCTGCATGCTGATCGGATTGAAAGAAGCCAGCATTAAGGCATCCGATCGTTGTTCATCGGTACCGATAATCAGAACCGTAAAAGGTTCGGTCGTAATATCTTTATCAGAACCTGATTCTGTAGTTACCGTAATATTCTTATCAAACGTCAAAATTGATTTCGTATTCTCTAAATATTCGCTGTAACCATCATTGACCTCAAACATCGCGACATAGTTGCTTGGCAGCGCCGCCGCGTCAATTTCTCCGCCGAACAGACCCATCAACATACTGTTGTAATCGTCATATTCATGATAAGTGACATTGATCTTTTTCGCTTCTAATTCTTTCTTAGGAAGAATATAGCCGACTTGTTCTTCCGTATTCGATAAGATACCGAAGGTCTTGCCTTCAAGATCGTTAATATCGTTAATTGCGAAATTTCCGTTTTCGCTGTAAACAACAAAGGAAACTTCAACTTTCTCACTGGTCGTCCCGGTGTTAATAATCTTATCAATATTTTTGTTTACCCGGGTCGTAACATAGGTTAACGCACCGCCGGATAAAAATGCAATCACCAAGACGCCGATCGTCACATAGAGAACACTCTTTTTCATCGCATAGGCGTTGTAAGCAATTAAGCCGTTCAATACCAGCAGAATTACCAGAATCACAACGTTAATGAGGACGAAGATCGACTTGCTGAAGTTGCTGTAGCGCGTAATGTTAAGGATGCCTAAGACCATCAAAATATCAGTCAGAATCGCGATGGCAGCCAGAACAAAGTTCATGTTGGAAAGTTTACGTTTACTCATTTTATTCTGTTTCGTCATAGCTAACCTCCTTAATCATAATGGTCAAAGAACTGTGCAATTTCATAACGTCCGTTATTGTTAATAACGGTAAAATAACCAGTCTTCTGAAAACTATCAACATCTATTTTTGGGCTTGGTTTATAATTCCAAGTTGTTTCGATGTAAAATGAAGCGAATTCTTCACCGGAATACAGCTCAAAATTTCCAGCAACAGCAGAAGAAGTAATTGTTATATCAGAAACTTCTAACAAGTTTTCACGCCCATACTGACTGATGTATAAATCCAGATCCTTATAAAATTCCCAGCGTGATTGTTCCTGAAAGCTGGTAAACATTGGCCCATATATATATTGCAGACCCCCGACTTCATAATTACCATCTTTGTTTGTCCAGGTAAAATAATCAGCAATAAAATTGCGAACAACCGCTTCACTGATCGCCAGCTGATCGTCCCCTTTTAAGGCCTCTGTCAATTTCTTGAACTCATCCTGCTGAAACTGTGTTGGATTATTTCCGATGACGTATTGGTCATTCTTCATCGACGAAGTATTCGTCTTTTCAACGACCTCGCCGCTACCCGCGGATTTCTTTAACGAAATCCGAACGATATTGAAGCCCATAACCGCAACGACGACTAAGGAAGCCGCCAACATCATATAAATAATCTGTTTATTTTTCTTTGCGCGTTTTGCTTTTGCTTTATCCTGCTTACTCACTAACATTCCTCCTTTTATTACTCGTATTTTTTACGGACGATATATTTCGGACGTTTTTTGGTCTCCATGTATGTTTTCGACAGGTATTCGCCGATAATGCCTAAGCTTAACAGCTGAATTCCTCCCAAAAACAGAATGATGACGACCATCGATGGATAACCCGCAACCGGATCGCCTACGATCAAGGCCTTCCCAAAAACAAAGATCATATAAAGGAAAGCGATGATAGAAACGAAGATTCCGGAAATCGTCGCCATTCGCAGCGGAGCAACAGTAAAGGCAACAATGCCTTCAATCGCGTAAGCGAATAACTTCCAGAACGACCAGCTCGTTTCCCCAGCAACACGCTCCACATTCTCATACTCCAAATAAACCGTTTTATAACCAACCCAGGCAAAGATGCCTTTGGAGAACCGGTGATATTCCTGAAGTGAAAGAACGCTGTCGACAACCTCGCGGGTCATCAACCGGAAATCCCGCGCACCGTCAACAATTTCGACTTCAGTAAACTTATTGATCAGTTTATAAAACTGCCGTGCAAAGAAGGAACGAATTTTCGGTTCCCCTTTTCGCGTAACCCGGCGGGTACCTACAATGTCCACATGCTGCTGATTCATGGCTTCAAACATCTTTGGCAAATATTCCGGCGGATCCTGTAAATCAGCATCCATGACCGTGACGTAATTACCCGTCGCATTTTCCAATCCCGCTAACAGGCCGCCCTCTTTGCCAAAATTCCGGCTGAAGTCAATGACCTTGACAATACCCGGATGCGCATCATGGAGCTTCACCAATTCTTCTAAGGTATTATCGCGGGAACCGTCGTTGACAAAAATAATTTCATAATCCATGTTCATGGCATCCACTACTTTTGTTGTTTCGCGGTAAAAGATGTTCACCGTTTCCTGTTCGTTATAACAAGGAACTACGATTGAAAGCTTATCCATATCTAACCTCCGCAAATTCACCATTTAATTATAAAGGAGAAATTCAAGAAGTACAAATACTTTCCTAAATTGTCATGATTCCTTAATATTTTAAATTCAGTGATCTTATTTTTTAAATCTGTGAAATAGTTCGGAATAAAGCATAATATTCCAATTGCTTACGGTTTTGAAATAACGATTTTTCATCCCGCCCAGCGACGTCAGATACGGGTTCTTCTTCCACTGCGGGAAGCTTTGATTCAACCGTTCCCACCCCATTTGAATCGTCGTTTTCCGATCCTGCCGATCCGCAATCTTCGTGCTTCTTAAGAAAGAGTTCCCTAAAAAGAACTTAATATGCAGATATTCCAGTTCATCATGATATTCCTGATCCCATCCCTGGACCTTAAAATAATCCGTAATGATTTCAAAAACATGAATCATATCCTTCACTTCATGATTGTTCGTATGCGTAATTGAATTTCCCAATTGGATATAACTGACAAAAGCTTCGTCCACAAAGGCTAATTTTTTTACATGCGGCGCTAAGCAATAAAGAAAACACGCATCCTCATAGCGATAGCCCGTCGGAAACTGCAAGCCGGTTTCCCGGACAAAATCAGTGCGGTAAATTTTATTCCAAAGCGTGGCAAACAAGTGGATCATCATTTCTTTTCCCGGAGCGTACGGACCTTCCTTTTCCAGCCGCTTCTGTTCGCCATAGACCCAATTAAAATTGGAAACGACGACATCCGCATTTTCTTTCTCTGCCGCCGCGACCATCTTCTCAAACATATCCAGTTCTGTAAAGTCATCACTGTCGAGAAAGCCAAAATACTCTCCCTGCACCTGCGCTAAACCAAAATTGCGAGTCTCCGCAATCCCGCCGTTGGGTTTCTTAAATGGACGAATTTGCGGATACCGCGCGGCATAGTCATCAATAATCTGTTGACTGTTATCTTTTGTTCCATCGTTGATCACGATAATTTCCATATTTTTGAGCGTCTGATTCACTAAGGAATCAAGACACCGGGGCAGATATTTTTCAACGTTATATACCGGTACAATCACACTGAGGATGGGTTTCATTTTCCACCGCCTGCCTTTCTGATCAATCCTTTAATTTTCATTCTGTTTGTTTAACCTATTATACCATCACCGTTGGTTTACAACAATAGACCTGTTAAAATTTTCATTGAAATAAAAGCCATGGTTTCCCATGGCGATCAATTTTTCTGTTCTTTCGGGCGCATTACAAGATCCAATAAAACGCCTACCAGCAAAGCCATAAACGAAGACGTCAGAAACTGATCGATCGTATGTCCGCTGATATAAGAAGACACTAGCCCGCAGCCCAGCGCCATTGCGTAGACTAAAACATCCAGCCGGAGCATCTTTTTCCAACGAAGCAAGACGATAATGGCACCGAAGCAGGTCACCAGCAGCCATGGCAAAACCGTCAGCGCAGCGCCGGCATAGCCCATCGTATAAATCTGCTGGGCAAAATCTCGTTCCAACAAAATCGAGCCGTTATTGAAGGTTGAATACCCCATGCCTAAAAACTTTTCGGAGTTAGAAAGTTCCCCCCATTTGTAGCTCATGAAAATCTTTTCGATCTGCCGGCCGTTCACCCGCTGTTCCAGCGGCAGTTCCAGGACGTCAACCCAGAACTTCGGATCCGCTGTGTAATAGTACCACTCCATATAATACTGAGTCGGCACGCTGGCCATCAGATTTGCGCGGATTCCATAAGCTTCAAACATAAAACGATAATAATCGCTTGTTTTTAATTCCGTCGTATTCTCCAGCGAAGTTCCCAACTCTCTGCGCAGATAATCATCCTGCAATAAGATCGCGGTGTTCGCTGAGTCGATATTCTGATTGACAACCGCTGGTGAAAATGGCAGGATACAGCCGCTGATCGCTGCGGCAGCAGCGCAGAAGAACAAGACTGTTTTTTCCAGCCGGTTTTCCTTCATGATTAAAGTCGTAAAAAGATACAGAACAAGGAATCCGACCGGGATCAGCACCGTGCCAAACGTGGCGACCCGCGTCGAAAGGATGATCATCGACAAACTATGAATTCCGATCAATGCGCCTAATGCAATCCGCTCCTTCTTCGAGGTGCTGCGCTGGAAAAACAGATACAATAACGGCAGCAGCATAAACATTAAAATACCGACCGTATTTCCTTCTTCAAAGAAAAACTTGGAAGCCAGCTGACGAGGATGAATCTTCGTCGGATCCGCATAGATTCCTAAAAACCAGCTCAGAAACGGAGCCGCAGTCATTCCGGCATACGTCGATTCGCCAAACACAAACAAATCGCCGATAAAGATCGGCAGCGCAGTCAGGCACGATAAAGCGACGGTGACCCCCTTTACGATTTTTTCCGTTAATTGAAGATGAACGACTGCATAAATCATTCCATACGGAATGACCAGCGTCAGGAAATAGGTGATTTCCTTTGATAACTGGAAGAAGAAATTCGGCGTCAGATATAAGCTTTTGTAGATCTGAGCCCCCTGCCGGATATGCAGCAGAAAATAAACTGCCAGCGCTAAGCCGTACAAACCGCCAAACAACAACGTTTTCTTTTTATTTTTATCAGCCAGAAAAAATGTCCATAAAACAGCCAGAGGAATGATTAAAAAGCGGATAATCGTCGACGGCCGGGGAATTCCAAACTGATCAAGAAACGGATAGATTAAGTAATCCAGATCAATCAAAGGCTGGATGATAAACAAAAGGAGAACAAAGCCTTTCATCGCCTTATGCGAATGAAAAACCGATTTTATTTTCGTCATTGTTTACCCTCCCTTTCTGAATCATCATGAAGACCAAAAACCCGATCCAACAGAATCGCCGCGATCAGCGCCATAAACATTGTCGTGACAAACTGATCTAACGTATGACCGCTGAGATACGCTGCTCCCAAGCCGCAGCACAGGGATGTAGCCAGAACCATGATCTCCAGGTTCATGCACTTCTTCCATCGCAGCAGAACAAACACAGCGCCGGCAGCCGTCAGAATCAGCCAAGGTCCTGCCAGCAGGAGATCGCCCAGGTAGCCGAGCGTATATTTTTGTTGGATAAAGTCCTGCTCGAGCAAAATGGAGCCATTCATAAATGGTGTATATCCCATACCAAATAATTTCATCTTGGAATCCGCCATTCCCCATTTCACATTCATGAAATAGGTTTGGAACTGTCGGCCCGTTAAGCGTTCTTCCAGCGGCACAGTGAACAATAAATCACTCCAGAAGACTGGATCGGCCTTGTAGCTATACCAATCCATGTAATACATCTTGGGAATGCTGGATATCAGATTATCCTCAATTCCGGACTTCTCAAAGGCCTTTAAACAGAATTCTTCATAGGCTTTCGAGCCTGGCGTCAGGTTTAAACGGCCTTCATAGGCTAAAATTCCTTTTTGCAGCAAATCATCGTCGCCGCGCACCGCGTCGTCGCTTTGAGCATCACGCTTTTGATTTTGAATGGCCGGCGTATAGGGCAGAATCATCAAGCTGACTAACGATACAGCAGCGCAGAAAATCAGCACTATCCCCTTTATTTTCTGATGCCGAAGCAGCAGGCCGTCAAAGAGATAAAGTCCGGCAAAGGCGATCGGGATCAAAAACGCGCCCAGCGACGCTACCCGCGTTGACAAAATCAACATGGACAAGCTCTGGACGATGATCAGCATTGCCCAGGAAATTTTTCCCTTGAGTTCCTTGCTCCGGGAAAAGAAATAATACAATAACGGCAGCAGCATGAACAAGAGAATCCCAATTGTATTTCCTTCGTCAAAGAAAAATTTACACGCTAACCGCCGTGGTTCCACCGTTTCATATATCCCGGTAAACCAGCTGAAGAAACTGGCCGCAGTATTGCCCAGATAGGTCGACTGTCCAAAGACAAACAAGTCGCTGATCAAAATGGGAAATGAGATCGTCGCAGATAAAATCGCCGTGATCTGCTTTAATAATTTTTCATTGACCTGCAGCGTCGTAAAGGCGGCGATCAGTCCAAAGGGAATGATCAACGTTAAACAATAGACCAGCTCGCCGAACAAGGAGAACTGGAAATTGGAAGTCAGTCGCAGCAGTTCCGCGGTATTTCTCGTCACCTGGACATGAATCAGAAAATAAACCGCGAAGACCGCGATATACAATCCGCCTAGGATCGGCGTTTTCCGACGATTTTTTCCCTTGTTGTAAAAACATCCGACGATCAAAGCGGGAATCAGCAAATACCGGACGATCGTCGAAGGACGCGGCAAGCCAAACTGATTCAAATAAGGATAAATCAAATAGTCCAGATCCATCATCGGCTGAAACGCCAGAATTAAAAGTAAAATTCCAATCGCTGTCCCCTGCGTAAACCAGGGACGCAGAAACTCTTTGATTTTTCGCATCAGTCAGCCTCCTTTGTGCAGTTCTGTGACATTGTACCGGTTTTCGTTCCAGTTGTCTAATTTTTTTACGATTGAGGTTATTGTTTCTTATAAAAAACTAATTTTGTCGTTTCCGGCAAACCATAATATTCTTTGAAACTATTCTGATGATAAGTATCGCCTTCCTCAATGTCCGCGGAATGAATGCTTTCTTCCGGCATCCGCGGGATCCAGGCTTCATCATCCTCCGGATGCTCGCGATAATACTGCAGAATGGATTCCCGTTCCGACTGAACTTGCGCAACCTGAGTATAGATTCGCTTCCAAGATAAGCTGCGCTGCAGACACATCCCTGTACAGCAAATCAGAATCACCGCCGCCTCAGCGGAACTGATTTTAATTTTCGAAGCCACCGAAGCCGTTAATAAGATGATAAAGTACACCGTATACAATGAACTCCGCGGACCATAAATCGGCGAAAGCAGCATTGCTAAATTACACGTTCCCGCCATCATTACCATCATCAATTTTTCTAATCGTTCTTCATCCTGATATAAAGTAAATAAGATCCAAAACAAGTTGACGATATAAAGAATATAAAAGATCGAGCAGAAGATCAAGCCCTGAGGCGTTTCCAAATCATAAAAGAAACTGAAAACCTCAAGGTTCATTTTCTCGACGAACGTCGGGGCAAAGCAGGCCACAATCGCGATTGTCAGGATGAATCCTTGAACGAACGCTGCCAGCTTATCTTTTTTATTCATCCAGATCCGGTCTACCCAATGATGAATTAAGGCCAGGAATGTGATCAGGCTCAGAATCAGCATCATATATTTATTCGCAATGAACGTGTAATTCAGGAAATTACCCCAGTTCTGCTGGATCTGACCGAACAAGCCCAGCGCAATCCACGCCTGGTTATCCCGTGCCAGCCGGAACGCCGCGCCCGGCGACATCCGGATCAAGGCAAAGCCAAGCACGCTGACCACGAGTCCCGCGCCCGTTAGCTTCAACGCGTCTTTTCGCTTGAAATATGCGTAAAGCAGCATCAGGAAATTCAGCAAAATACTGGCCGCTGAACAATTTTCCATAGCCAAACCGATATAAAAATTAAGAAGGATCAGCGCGGCATAATGTCCTTTTTTTATTTTTCGTTCCGAAAACAAGATATTTTTCATCATCCAGATGACCAGCAGAATCAAAAATAACGGCACGACGTAGGTTGTTCCCATAATCCAAGTGTAGGTTTCCATCCGCAGCCGGTCCGCCACCGTTAACATCATCGCGGCAATCAAGACCGCTACGGATAACGGATTACGCTTTGGATTCACAATTTGATATAGCAAAACATAGATTCCCGCGAATAAGGCAGGATTCAGGAAATTCCACAGACCTTTTCTCGGCGCTACGATGAAGCCCCAAAGCTCCGCGAAATAACGCCCCGACCAGGAGAAATAGAATTCCCACGCTTTGACGAACGGATTCCCGCTCATCCCATTAACCGCGTAACCCCAATCATCTCCCGCCAGCGGCGTCCTGACGGTCATGTAGTAAAACAGGACAAAGATGAACAAAGCGCCTAACAGCCAGCACCCGGACTTTCCTTTTTTTAATTTTTCCATACATCCGCCTCCGTTATAAAACTTCTGTAAACTTTCGGATGATTTCATCATTCGGATAATGATATCCCTGCAGCTGCCGTTTCATCTCCTGCAGCTGATCCTTCGATTGCAACGCGTTCAGCAAGCCTTCGTTCAAGCCTTTCTGGCTATTCTCAACAATCCATCCAAAATGCGGCGCAGTGATCTGTTCATGAACGCCCGCAACCTCCGTCGACAAGACCGGTGTTCCGGCAATAAACGATTCATTAATCACCGTCGCGAAACCTTCATACAAAGAAGACAGAACAAACAAGTCGCAAGCCCGGATATCGGCATACGGATTTGTTTTAAAGCCCAGGAAATGAACGTGCGTCAGATTCAGATCTTTCTGCATTTTCAACAACATCGCTTCCTGCTCTCCGCCGCCGATTAAATAAAGTTCATGTTCAATCCCCTGATCCAGCACATATTTATGCGCCAGCAGCAATCGGTCCGCCGCCTTTTGCGGATGAAATCGGATTACTGAAATCACATTCAGTTTTGAAGGATCAATCTCTGCTTGATCTTCTGTTTTTGTCTTTCCTTTTTCTACTTTTTCAGTATTCATCAGATTATGAATCGTTATGACATTCTGAATACCGAAGACCTTTTTATAGGCCTCCGTGGCTTCCGCTGAATCCGCAATATTCAGATCAATCTTCTGCAAAGCAGACTTCACCAATCGCATATGATTCGCGGAGTAATTGCAGACACTGTAATCGGTCAATACCCAATTGACTTTCCGCTTACTATTGCCATAAGCGGTAAAGATTGTACAGAATCCCTCTTTCGCCGCCATTTCCACATCATAGACGCCGGACAGCATCTTTTTTCGCTCCTTGAGGATTTTACTGCGGATCAATCCTGTTTTCATGTACAGCAGCAAGCGCAGCTTACTGAAAAGATGCGGAAGGTCTCCCTTTTTCAGCAATTCTTTGAGCGGGCTGTCCACGGCATTAAAAAACGATGTTCCTTCAATCACGCGCACACCCTCCGGGATATCCTGAAGCAGTGTGCCTGTTTTATGTAAGACCAACAAATCGATTTGATATACCTGCTGATCAAGATTTTTCATCAATGTATTTAAAACGCGGGCAACGCCGCCCATTTCCATTTCATCGTTAACAAATAAAATTCTGCGTTTGTCACGCTGATTTTGACCGGTCATAAATGCCGAGCACCGCCTTCCATTGTTTCCTCTTCAACAGCGCAATGATCAGTTTTTTCTTCAATCCCGCTGATTTTACGAATGCATCCTGCTCCCAATCCGGATAACACTGTTTTAATTGCTTCATGTTTTCCGCCAAATACTTTTCCCTGTCTTCCGATTCATCAAAGTCCTTGATCCGCAGCGTCGTTAAATCTAATCCATGAATGATATAGCAATGCTTCATTTCCAGAATAAACTGGTTTTTCAAAGATGTATCATCGCAATGAACCTCTATATATTCAATGACATGCTGAATCGCTTTATAGATATCAAATATTTTAGGATTTGCGCTGTGCGCGATCGAACCTGTCCGCTGATAATAAACATAAAACGCTTCGTTCACTTTCACAATCCGTTCCGCATTAAAGCAGATCATCGGAATCGTTGCCAAATCCTCATACCATTTTCCAACCGGGAATTCAATGTCCTGAAACAGAGAACGGGCAAAAAGCTTATTACAAGCGCTGTTATTCATACGAATCAATTCCGGATGGGTTTTCACATCCCCAACAGCAAACTCTCCGCCGCTGGCAAATTCAACCCGGCCGTCATCATAGAGATACTCCATATCACAAACACCTATTTGAGCTTGCTGCTCGACCATCGCCGCCAACATTTTTTCGATCATCGCCGGGCGAATAAAATCATCGCTGTCGATAAACGCTAAGTATTCTCCCCGCGCTCTTTGGATTCCAATATTCCGGGCGTCGCTTAACCCGCCATTCGTTTTTTGAAGCAAACGAATTCGTTTGTCTTTTTCAGCCCAGTTCTGCATTAATCGATATGACTCATCCGTTGAGCCGTCATCAATTAAAAGAATTTCCAAATTTGAATACGTCTGATCTACAATTGACTGAACACATCGGTCCAGATAGGCTTGTACGTTATAGACTGGAACAATGACACTGACAAGATGTTTCAATTTTCATCACCTTTTATAGTATACCAGAATTTAATTCGGGTTGTGAATTTTTCAGAGAAGAAAACACGCTATAAACTTACTCTTCAGCATTTCGCAATAATGACGGGGTTGAAAAAGCAGCGCACTGAATTGCGAATGAAGCAATAATTAAAATACGATACGTATAAAAATAATGCATAAATGAATGATTCCGCAAAACAAGAATCCAAACTAAGGGGACACATACGAAACAGGACATTATCAGTATTTTCTGAAAGAATAACCGTTGATCGTGAATCAGTAAAGCAACGACTGAAGGAATTTTCATCATTAATGGGATATAGAATAAAAGAGCATAGGGTAAACGCTGCAGCAATTTCAGATTTTTTTCTAATACCATGGAATAGGTTAGTTCCAAATTTTTCACTTCATCGTTAGTACGCAGAATAATCTGTTGGATCGCATCCAGATAAATATTCTCATGAAGAACCAGCGTAGCTACAGTCCACTTCCCCACCCACATCAGGGCATAACCACCGATCCAGGCGCAGGCTATCGCCGCAAAAGTAATCAAAGATTCTAAAATAGTCGTTTTCTTTTTACCGCTGAATAACAAAAGAACCGCCGGAATTCCAAACGTAATCAGAGGATAAGTCAACAGGTCAAAGTAATTGGTCACCACTCCGATAATGAAAAAGAAATAAATCGCATTTTTTCTTCGATCCAGGTTCTCTCGGAAATGAAATAATAGAATCGTCGCAATCAATGTGATATACACAATGAACGAATACTGTAAGCAATAGGCCGTAGCGACAGGCATTAAAAAGACAAAAGCAACTAATAAGGGTACCACTAGCTTCCTGCCGCCCTGTTCCGCCATTGTTTTTACAGCCAGGCCTAACAAAAGGATTTGTAAAAACAGGTTTAAGATGCGAAAGTCGAGATAGGTCATTGAAGACAATGCCAGCTTTAACGGCAGCAGGTATCCATGCCAATAACGAGCATAGGCGTAGACCTCTTTCCCTTCTATCTTTTCTTCAATAAGATCCAGAAAGCTTTGTTGCATCGTTTGTTCCTCGTTGAAATAATGATGCGCTGCCACAGCATTAACAAAGTTACTTTGATCACTCTCATAAATCATCGTATTCATCATCAGAGCATCTGTATATAAATCCAGCATGGTGGCATCATCGTTTTCGATAACCCTGAAATATTCCGACTCCATTTCCTTTTCAAAAACTTCCAGGTTCTCTGTAAGATTTTCTTTTACAGGCTGAACAGGAAGTGAAAAAGCGATAGTGTTCAGAGCCAGACCGCTCACTATCGCTATCAATAAAATCAAAATCAGATTTCTTATCATTTTTAACGTGTTCATGCCTGCCATTATAGAGTTTCTGAGTATTCGAGTCAAATTAAGATTTTCTAAACTTTTTTGAATTCCTCAGCGAAAGCAATATTAGAATTATTAAAGAACCCAGCGAAATTATTGCACCTACTTTTAAATATGGGATTTCATAGCGAAATTCCAGATGATAATTACCGCTTCCTAAGCGTAGACCGATAAATCCTAAATTCACTTTCTCATACGGCACCTTCTCGCCGTTCACATAAACTTTCCAACCTTTGTCATAAGGAATAGATGTAAATATATATCGTTCATCCGTCAAATTGATATCTGCCGATATATAATCCCTATCAAATAATACATTTTCAAATTTTTCCTGTTGTGTCTGTTGATACCATTGGTCGTAGCTTCCATCATTCGGCTCAAAGTAAACATCCATAAAAGCGGCAACACCTGAATTATTTTCACCTTCAACAACAATTTTATCAATTTCCATATTATTCGATAAATTTATATCAACATAATTATATTGACTGTATGGTTGTGAACAAATTAAATTATTATCGGAATATAATGACAGGGTAATCTCTGAAACTCCATAATTAATTATATATAGTGTTCCATTACTGAGAGGAACATCTAACTTAAACTCTCTATGTTTTTCATCAGCCAATTGACCCACATATTCTAAATTAGAATTTAACTCGTAAACATTATTTTCGCTAAACTCGGTAACAAGATAATCCTGCATAACTTGATCTTGTAAAAATACAGGCAAGGTCTTGAAATAATCTTTATTGATTGTTTCTTTATAAGTTTTGCCCAATTCAATAAAATACGGATTTCTATATACGGTATATCCAGATTGCTTATCTCTATAATAAAATTCATAATGCTCAGGAATCTGAGTTTCAAAATCGTATGTTACCCAATATTTCGCTGACATTAAATTATATACTTTGTTTCTCCCCATAGCTTCTGAAACAAACCAATTCGACCTTGACCGATCATAAAATTCATCGGTTTCTACATTGTAAACTGTATTATAGAAAGAAAAGCCTGGATAGTTCTTAGCAAAAGGTTCATTGGGCGTAGTTATTACAAACGCTCCTGGGGCTCCCGGAATTTGATAAGATTCCGATGCATATAGAATTCTATAATACCCATCATCCATCGATTTGATATAATCTATTGCTTCGGTAGAGTGTTCTGGCTGCTCAAAATATTTATAATTGATTCCGTAATTATAAGCTACAAATATTCTGCCAGAAGCAATTGCTTCTAGAGCAAGAACAAATATTAAAATCCATGAGTGTCTTTTTTTTAACTGATAATATATAACATAAATAATTACAAAAACAATTTCTAATAAAGACACTATTCCTACTTCGATTAACTGTTTCCTTGGCCAATAATGATTTAAATACATATTTAATAGAAATCCTAAAATGCAGATTATTGTCAATCCCCCCGAAAACCATAAGCATCTTTTTTTTATTAAATCTTGTTCTAATTCATCATTAATTTCAATTAGCGTCATAGCGTTTAAAATTAAAAACATATAAGTCCATCTTGTATCAATTGATCTTTGCAGCAAATACCACAAGTATTGAAAAATTAAAATTGCACTTAACAGTAAATAACAGCTTAAATAACTATTCCTTTTTACTTTATCTTTTAAGCATAAAAGTAATGGCAAAAGCAGTGGAGTAATAATAAGAGCAAAAAGACTACAGCCGCCGCCCCAACCAATAAAATCGTGAGTATATTCTGGAATATAATAGCTCGCATTGAATCGATCGAAAACCGGACTAAATATAGTACTAACAAAATAAATTAATTCGTTTAAACCAATTGTATCAAAAAGCTTAACCGTATTCTCAGTAAATCGACTACTATTCATTATTAAATATGCACATGGAATTAAAACTATTGCACTTATCCCTATTCCTAATAAAACATTCCCAATAAATTTCACCGCTGCTTTTACAAGATTTATCCAAGACAAATTATTTCTACTAATTTCAATATAACGAATTAAAGCATATAAACATAAAAATGGAACAAACATATATAAAAAATAATAATTGACTATTCCTAATGCTCCGATCCCTAAAACTAAAGGCAATATTTTATTTTCTTTTAAATACACCTCAGTGAATCCTAATATTAAAGGATAAAGAAGAAACGCATCCAAAAACATATTATATGCAAAGTAAAAAAATACCCAGCCAGAAAAAGTTATAATAAAACTGGCAATTAATCGAGATCTTATGTTTTTTGTTAGTTTTCCAGTCCAATAATACGTAGTGAAAAAAAGCAAAATAATTTTGAGCATATTCAGATCCAAAAACAAATATTTGATAAATTCCCGAGGAAATAATAATGTTATATAAAAAAAGGGACTAGTTAAAAAATAGTATACATAGGACATGACATTTCCGCCTACTCCTAGTGACCATTCAAATTGTGATAGTGATCCGGATCTAATTCGTTCCCATCCGCCTAGATAGAATTGATACATTTGTTCAACTGAATCGCCTGGAAATATATAAATTCCTTGATTATAAAAAAAACAATTCAGAAAAATTAGAAAAACGATTATAATAACTATCATAGGTAACCCTATTTTTTTAAATTTTTTCGACATTAGAATCCTCCATCAATTATAAACTCAGAGTAATTATAAACAGAATTGTTGATAAATCAAATACTTTCAAAATACATAGGAGAAAAATATGCACAAAAACTTACATGATTTAAAAGTGTTCAAAATCGTTTTGTTCTCAATAGTTATTTCTTTCTTATTTTGTATTATGTTTATTAGTTCTTCATCAATTCCTAAGGGTGATGATCTAGTTTTTCATTTGAATCGAATTAATTCTCTATCCTACTCCCTACAAAATGGCGATTTCTATCCTTATATTTTTCATAATCAAAACTTCGGATACGGTTATGCTTCACCTATATTTTATTCCATTTTATTCTTATATCCTGCATCTTTTTTGAATTGCTTAGGATTTTCTGTAATTGAATCTTATAAAATAATGATTTTATTATGCACTTTTTTAACATGTTTAACTACAGCATATTTCTTGACAGCCTTTACAAAAAATACCTTCAGCATTTCAGTAGGAATCATCTTCTATATTTTCTCTGGTTACAGAATCACTGATTGTTATACCCGAGGTGCACTGGGAGAAATTTTTGCCTTCATATTTCTACCATTAATTCTTTATGGAATTTTTGATATTTTCTATGATACTCATAAAAAATGGCAGGTTTTAACCATAGGCTATACCGGGTTACTTCTTTCCCATAATATTTCTTTTTTTCTAGGCTGTTGCTTATTTCTTTCATTCTTTTCATTAAATGTAAAAAAGACGGTAACTAATCAACAAATCAGATTTTCAATATATAAAGCAATATCTTTCTCAATTGGTTTGACTGCCTTCTTCTTATTTCCTATGTTAGAACAAATCAATACCCTTACTATCGCCAACAATATTCCTCCCAGCAGTGAAGTTCTTAAACTTCAGGATATTCTCGGCTTGCTTAATGGAACCTATATCTATACGCCTGGCATAATAACAATTCTCATTCCATTTATGCAATTTAGAAAATTAAAGAAATATCCTTTTCTTAAGCACTGTTATATAATTGGAATTTTTTCAATATTACTAACAATGTTTACAGCATTATGGAATATACCCGCTTTAGGCTTCATACAATTTCCGTGGAGATTAATTCTATTATCATGCATCTTAATGATTCCTTCTTTTGTATTTATTTTCGAGCAATTAAAATATTCTCGAAAAATGATATTGCTGATTATGGAACTAATTTTCATAATTTACTACTTTAATGCTCAATCTTCATTACCTCTATTATCTAATATTAGCGATCCCCAGCTTAATATTGATAAACTAGTAACAACATTCGGTGACGATGTCAATTTCTGTTCAAGCGAATTAGCACATGGTGAATACTTGCCTAATAAAGAATATGATTATCGATTTAGTAAACGTAAAATAAATACCAATCCTTCAGCTATGGTTGAAATCCCATTTACGGAAAAATACAATGAAATAATATTTAATTCTCTATCAACAGCTAAACCAACAACTTATATTATCCCTTTAACCTATTACAAGGGATATATTATAGAAATTAATAATACAACATTATATCCATATCCTGATTGTGAAAATGCATTTGTAACTTTTGTTCTTGATGATAATTATGCTGATGAAGAAATAAAAATTTCTTACAAAGGAACAAGAATTCAAAAATTAAGTTCTTTATTATCCATCATGACATCAATCATTTTTGGAGCGTTTTTACTGAATAAAAAATATAAGCAACGTTCTTAGATATTTAATGTAAAAGATTAAATTCATAGAGTCTAGGATTATTAGGATAAAAGCTACGATAACGATCACTAATTTCTTTTCGAACTTCGTTTGGAACTTGTTCTATCCTTTGATAAATATTGATATGCACATCATTGTCTAAATCATATTCTCTGATTATACGATAATACGGACCAGACTCTTCAGAATTCAGCATAAATTCTGCCAATATACTGACACATTTCTGATTTTCTTCTCCAAACTGAAGTTGAATAGGATCCGCAACAACGATATAGTAATACTGAAAAAAATCAGCGGGTATTCCATCACGGTAATCATAAGCATCAGCAACCAATAAATTTGCAACCCCTTCATTCTTCTCTGGAAAAAAGGCATTTCTTAACATATCATCGTTAAACAATACAGAATTAGATAAAACATATACGTATTCATATTCATTAGGCGTCTTATCTAAAAATTCTGCCATATTTCGGATTTGATCAAGATCATTACGGATTCTCAAATCAGGAAAAGGCGCTGATATCAACACATTTAATTTATCTAAGAATACATCAACTTTAGGATTTTTACCAAAAACCACTGTTTTTGAAAAATTTATACAAATTAAGCAGGCAGAAGCCGTAAGAAGTGCAGCACTCTTCTTATCAGATAAACAATCAAGAACCTTCTTTAAACCGAAAATCATCAGAATCATCACAGGGCCATTAATAATGTAATAATGATGAGATCCAAAGCTTTGTACACGATTAAATAAAATGACAGCAACTAATGTTTGGATAACACATAAACAAGTAATTAGACGATGTTCTTTCGATTTAATCCCATAAAAGAACCCGATAATTAGCAAAATGATTAAAAGCCAACCGTAAAATTGAATGAACCAGCCAATAACATAAGCAGCTCCACCAACCTTTGCTACAGAATATGCTTCAGCATAGTTATAAGTTGTGATTGTTTTAAATAAAGGGAAGAATAAAGTTAATAGTATGGTTAATGGAATGATGCCGCAAACAAGCATATTCATAAATTGTACTTTTATTTTTGACTTTGTAAGAGAGTGCGCAGACCCTTCCTTTATTAAATATGCTAAAGTATAAGCAATATAGAAACCTACAATCCAATAAGCAAACCATCGTCTAACTAACAATAGAATTATCATAGATATCCCGATAAAGACATTATTTTTCCAGTCAAATGTATCTAAGCCGCCTGCATAAACTAATAGCAAGATACTAGCAATAATAGGTAAACCTGCACTGCCGATATATCCGAAAACCATGGAATATAAATTACCCGCAAAGGTAGCGATAAAAAATCCCAGGAAAGCTTTTTTCAACATTGATTGTTTATCTCCTAAAACCATCAAGCTAAAAATATACAATATTAAATTAGCAGGAAGCACAAAACTATTAAACATAGCTAAAATAAACCGCGGATAAGAGCTTCCTAATAACTGCGTAGGCAGATATAAGAACCATTCGGGTAAATATGAGTATTCTGAATAGTTCAACGAAAACCAAAGGTTATCCATGGCTTCTTTTACACTTCGATCCATCATCTGATTAAATTCAACTGATTTACGCCAAAAGCCGCCAAAATCCCAATAGGCAATAAACTGTTCTTGTCGCAAATGAAGAAATAACATAACATTAATCATTACGAAATTAAATAAAAGAAACAGCAAAATAGATTTTTTATTAGTTTTTACTGTTTCCCTGATTTTATCATTATGCCATAAAACAACAGCGATCAGTATTAAGAGAATTGGATATACACTGCCCACAAGATATTTCATAATTTCACCTCAATAAATCTTTTCTTATTTTATCCTTTAACCTAATGTTATGCAAGTTTCTAAAATAAGCTTTAGAAAATTAAAGTTTAGTCGAAACAAAAGTAGTTATACTATATAATATATTATAGCTTGTTTTTATGGGAGGATATCATGGACTTAACTACTGATTTTCAAGAATTAGTTTCACAGAATTTAGATTATGAGTTCTTAAGAGATAAAACACTTCTTATAACCGGGGCAACAGGAATGCTTGGGCGATATTTAACAGAATACTTTATTTATTTAAATGCCGTGAAAAATCTAAATTTAAGGATACTGCTTATTGTTCGAAATTTAAAAAAAGTTGAATTATTGTTTGGTGATAAATTAAATAAAAATATTCAATATTTAGTTTCCGAGCTAAACACACCTTTAAGAACAGAAGAAAAAATCAATTATATCATTCACGCTGCATCATTGGCAGATCCTCAATATTACAAAACTAATCCAGTTGATGTTGCACTGCCCAATATCTTGGGCACTTATTACCTTCTTGAGTTAGCTTGCAAGAAAAAAATTGAACATTTTTTATATTTTTCAAGCGCCGAAGTTTATGGTAAAATTTCTAATTCACAGCTTATTACAGAAAATACATTGGGTACAATTGATCCGTTAGATATCCGCAGTTGTTATAGCGAAAGCAAACGGATGGGTGAAACTCTTTGCAAATCATATTATGAACAATATCAGGTCCCTGTTACTTGCCTAAGAATCTTTCATACTTACGGTCCAACATTAGATTATCATCACGATCAACGCGTATTTAGTGAATTTGTTAAATCTGTAATTGAAAATAACCAGATTGTTATGAAATCAACCGGAGAAGCAAAACGAGCTTTTTGTTATGTACTAGACCTGGTTTCTGCTTGTCTTACTTTATTGTCTCACGGACTTCCCGGAGAAGCCTACAATATGGCAAATGATGAATGTTTCGTTTCTATCAAAGAACTAGCGCAAGAAATAATCAAGGCTTTTCCAGATAGAAATATTAGCTTTTATAAGGAAAACCGTGAGACAAATTCCTCTTATATTGAAAATAAGGTAACTACCTACATAAATGTATCTACTCAAAAGCTGAGAGCTTTAGGCTGGAAACCTACTATTTCCATTCAGGATGGTTTCCGACGCACAATAAATATGATTGAAGATGAATTAGCCCACAGAAGATAAAAAGCAGATTACAAGTTCTGCTTTTTTACTTTCTTTTGAATTTTTTCGGCTATAACTAAAATAATCAGTAAAAGAACACCGGTTAAACTTGCCACCATTCCCATCTTAAAACCTTGTGGGATAAAAATCATATGAATTTCACTATACCCCTTCGGAATAGAAAACCCAATCATGCCTCCATTCACTGAATAATATTGAATTTTTTCTCCGTTAATTTCAATATTCCAGCCTTCATCATAAGGAATAGGTATTGATATAAACTCTGAATCGGAAGAATTAATTCCTGCATAGATCTGGTTTGATTGACGATTGATATAGGTACATTCTACATTTCCCGATAAATTAATTAATTTTTCCAACTGATCAAGATCTTCTTCATGACATATTACAGTATTTAATATCTCTTCGCTTTGAATATTCTCATGATTCAGCGTTATTATATTATGATAAGTTCGGACAAAATTTTGATAATTCAAATTTTCAAATATTAAAAGATAGTTAAATTCCCCTACCTGTTTAAAATTCTTATGAGGAAGTTGTGAAATATCTGTAACCACCGCATACTTTGTGCATAAAAAATCTATCAGATAGGGATCTTTGATCTCATAAGACCATGGTAAATATGACTCTATGTCAACAATCCGATTCATATCTACAATTGAAGAAGATACGGTGGAATCATATGTCATCAATCCCATAACATTAAAATTTAAATTTAAATTCGTAGAATAATCCCAATAAACAGAACTAGGATCAATATAAATACGATAGAATTGTTCGCTATTTTTCTCATCTAATGTTAAAAGATATTGATTCAAATCGTTACGATTCTGTAGTACATGAGTAACGCCTTGAATTGTTTCTTTTGTAAATTGCCGATAATAACTGTTAGAATACACTGACATATAAGACACAAATAACACCTCAACGAAAGTGAAAATAATAAATATCCATTTTTTGCCTTTTAACAAGACAAAATAACCTATCCATAAAAAAGGTAAAGCAATTAATATTAAACTATATTCGCGGCTATATTTTTGAAAAGGAATATTACAAAAAATTCCTAATAAAGGTGTTCCTAAAAGAAGGATCAAAGATATAAATAAAACAGACAAGAACAAACATTTTCTATTAATAAGTTGATTTTCATCTAAATAAGGCAGAATCAAAGTAAGATTAACAAACAAAGGAAATTGAAACCAACGAAAAGCCGGTTCACTAAAGCCATGCATAATTGAAGAACCAAACGGTATTATCATAATTAATAAATTAACCAATAAAAAGATTATAGTATTTTTGTTCTTTCCTTTTTTTGAAAATATTTGCGGAATCAATAGAGAACAAAATGATCCTGCCCAAAGGCATACATATAATACAGTGTTATTATCAGAAACATAAGTATAGATTGACGAAAATTCATTGGTACGATTGATGATTATACTTGATGGAAAAAACAAACCAGATAAAATGTAAAAATATGTCTTTATACTATCATAGAATAAGAAAGCAGAAGAATTTCCAATTCTTTGATTCGTAAGAATATTAAAAAACTCAGGAATTAATGCGAATCCCGCAAGTAAAACAGCGATAATATAAGTACCAATTAAAGGGATTGCTTCTTTAAAAAAGCCTTTTAATGTATTATGCAAACATGAATATCTATACATAAAATAAATAACACTGAAAACACTAAGTGAATAAAAGTGATAGTAATTTGTTATCGCTAAAAATGCAGTAATTAAGATATATCCTATTTTCTTTTTCTCAATTAAATACCGATCTATTGCCAGAAAATATAGTGGGATAAAAATATAAAATGACAGGAAAAATGGATCTTTTAACGCTTCTAATGAATACGAAGAAAACGCAAATAGCAATGAGCCAATAATGCTTGTAGAACTGGAATAATGATGATATTGACAATAGCGATAAAAACAAACCCCTGCAATTCCCAATTTCACAAAAGTCTGTAGCATAATAACTCGATTATAATCGAAATTAGGAAAAATCAATAATGATAAATAATCAAATATATCATGATAATAGAAAAGTTTACTCCCCCAGAAATTATTACCCAGGAATGCAGACCAAGAATAAAATGGAAGTGAACCTGTATTTTTCATTTCTAAGAACATTGTTTTAAGATTTTCATAGAAAGAACTATATTGGGTCCGCATATCCCACCCCAGCATAAATGGCGTATCTGTAAGAATATATGGAAGGATGATACTCCCCGCTAAACAAGAAAGGAGAATAATTAATAAAATCCAAGGCCGCTTTCTAAATACTTTGCTCATTTTTATATCTCCTGCTATTTCTAGTTTTTAATTTTTCATGAATAATTAATGCAACATATCCCATAATTCCAATCAAAGATATTATTGCTCCTTGTTTAAAGCCTACAGGTGTAAAATACATTTCAATTTGATTATTACCCGCTTCAATTCCAAATCCAACGAATCCACCATTAACAGAATACGTTTTTACATTTTGACCGTTTACAAAGACTCTCCATCCTTCGTCATAAGGCAATGATAAGACAAGAAAACTAGATTCATCTGTGTTGCAGGTACCCGTAAGATAATTTCCTTGATAAGCTATGTTTTCAAGTTCAACAGAATGATTAGAATTCATCATGTTCTGAATTTCCATTAAATCACTCGATTCACATGCAACGATATCTGATAAATGAGTAATTAATTTTGCAGATTCAATTTCTTCATAAGTACTTATCTGATTATAAGTAGTTCCCAAGGAGCGGTAATCATCATTTCTATAAACTAATAATCCTGATCTATAATTATCAGTTAATAAACGCCAACTCAGTCCTTCAGGCAATTCTGAAGGATTGGTGACAATTGCATATTTTACACTCAAAAATTGAAGTATATCCGGATTTTTAATATTAAAAATCCATTCAGAATCATAGTCTTTAACTTCTAGAGCAATTTCTTTCATTTTGTTGAAACTTGGTGCATATGTTGAATCATAAGTCATTGTTCCTTGTAATTGAACCATTAAACTCATGTTATGACTAAAATTCCAATAGATTGACTCTAAAGGAATATAAGTTCTATAATATTGTAAATAATTTATCGGCTCAATGTTTTCCAAAAAAGCATTTAAGTCATTATCTTTCTCTTGTAATACATGCGTAACAGATTCAATAAATTCATAAGTTATTCCTTCACTGCGCATCCGAGAATAATATAAAGTAAATCCTGAAATGGAATATTCAATACACAACACCGTTAAGAGCCATATATAAGATTTTTTATTTAATAAAAGCCACGTATTTATAACTAGAAAAATAATAGCAGATAAAAACAGCAATATTTGATTTCTATAAGCAGATATTGTATTTCCTTTAGAAAGGAACACAGTCAGCGGAATAACTGCAATTAATACAAAGATCGAAATACCCATTGTTATCTTTAAATTTTTAATATTTAATTGATTGATATTTTCCAAATAATGACATACAGTCGAAATTTGAACAAGGATTAATATCATTGTCCATCGAAAAGTTGGATCACTAAAACCATGAGCCATTGAACTTAAAAATGGGAATAACAAAAACAAATTCAAAATTACATAGAATATTAAAGTCACTTTTCTGAAATTTTTATCTTTATCTGAAAAAATTTGCGGTAGTAAAACAGCGGTCAAAGTTCCGCTATATAAACATAGTTCTCTAGTTGTATGGGCAGTAGTTTCAAAAACGTTAGTTCGATAAATATAGATATAATTCGGTACTAACCGAGCGCATAATTCGTGAAGATAAATACTCGGTTGTTCAAAAAACAGTTTCAAAGAAAATTGACCAACACGGTCATTTTGAAGAATATATGCCATTGTCGGCAATGTTAACACACCAGTCATAAAAACACCTAGCAAATAACAACCAATTAAAACTAGGGTATCTTTTATAAAATTTTTAAAATTATCTTTTAACAAGCTATAGCGATAGATATAATAAATTGGAGTAAAGAAAGATAGAGTATAAAAGAAATAAAAATTTGTGAATAACAAAATCATGCAGATAAAAGGAAACATCAGCTTTTTCCCTTTTCGCAAATATAATTCTATGGACGCAAAATATAATGGCATCCAGCAATAGAAAGAAAGAAATGATAATTGTCCGCTATAAAAAATAGCCCAAGAGCTAAATGTATAAGCAATAGAACCAATAAATTTAACTTTAGTATTGTGTTTGTAGCATCCTAGCAAATAATACATTGTCCATCCTGAAACTAAAAATTTTATTACTTCTAATATTTGAGCAACGTCAAAAAAATTCATAGGGATTAACAAACCTATGTAACTAAATATATCCCCCATCAAGTAGTAACTTTTAGAAGCAAAGAAATTATTGCCTAAAAATAAATTCCATGAGTAAAAAGGTAATTGTTTCGTTTCAAAAAACTGTATTATCAGATTTTTAAATTCTGTATAAAACTCAAACCATTGTGGTTTTATATCAGTACCGTATGTCAATGGCATATTATTAATTAAGTAGGGTGAGAATATAATTAAGCTTATTAAAATTATAATTGCACTTAATAATACTAATTTATTCCTTTTAATTAACATATTTTTACTCTCCTCCAAATATTGATTCAAAGTTCATTCATCCTTAGCCAAATGAACATAATAATTAAAGATATTATAGTAATTGTAATACCTAGTTTTAATCCCCTTGGAATATATATCGCTCTGATATCATGAAACCCCTCATCTAAGTAAAGTGTACTATAAATCCCTAAACTTTCATAGCTATTAACTTTTTTACCATCAACATAAAATCTCCAATTTAAATCATACGGCATTTGTAAAATTAGATTTGAACGCTCGTTGACTTCGATATGCCCGGCAATATAACCATTCTTTTTATTCTCTATCATCAAAGTATTATTATTAATCAAACTTGTAAAAGCTTCATCAAAAACATCCATATCCTGATAAAACAAATTTACAGACTGAATATCCAGTTGTTCTTCCTCAAGTTTCAATTTCAAAGTAACTATCTCATCTTTATCATACTCCCCTAAACGAATCATTTGATGTTGTCCATAAGTGAAATAATCACAAAGATATTCATCATTTATAAACAGCTTTACTTTTCTCTCATCATTGGACGTTAAATAAATGAAAACTGGTCCTTTTTTTGGCATTGCAAACTGATATTCAAGAAAAGGATCTTCACCATTCACAATATAATTAAAATAATCACCGTTCTGAATAATGTCATTTTTGATAATACTAAATTCCAGACTTTTCATAATTTCTAAATTTTCATTATTACTAAGAACTTTCCAGATATTATTTTGATTTGATAACCACGAAAAGTCGACAGGATAAAATGAATGTACAGGACCAGAAGTCAAAAAACCAAACGGTAAAGTAAAATCATTTAAATATAGAGTGGAATCACCATAAGTATTTAACGCGGTATATCCCATACTTATTTTTTGCTCCGTCAAAATATATTTAATCCCTAGTAATGAATCATTCGCATAAGTTGTCCCGCTATTATAATAAGTCCAATTATCTTCTGTGCATAACCCTAATTGAGAATATAAATAGCTACGCACTAAAGGAGCTTCTGCCGAGCTGTTATGAGATAAACCAGAATAATTTAAAAGCATAGGATCATTCTGCGTTCTTTGAAAAGTCTTTTCAAATCTATAAAAACCACTATCTTTTTTTCTAATACTTTTTATGATTGGCTCTACCTTATCAACGTAAGTTTTATACTCATTTAAAGATAAATGCGGTATTTCCTTCAAGCTAAAATAACCATTTACAGTAAGTTCTAATACTAAAACTACCAACAATGTTCCTTTGGCTTTTATATTTTTAAGAAGATACAAAATTATAAAAGAAATAAAAATAAGGCTGGCTAAAAATTTATAAATATTTAGATAACTAAAATTACCCATATAACCAATTAAAATAAATAAACTTAGCATGCCTGCACTTAAGAGAACAATTCTTTTATTATTACCTTCGAAAGTTGTATTCAACCCTTTATGACCAATTAATAATACAAAAAAAGTAAATATAAAACTATAGCGATAAGGAAACCAATTTGGCTTACTGAAGCCATGCCAAATCAAATTAATAGGTTCGAAGATAAAGGAAACTAAAAATAACAATAATATTAGGAAGCATCCTTTTTTTTCTTTTTTATCAATCCTCTTATTAAGGAAATAAAAAACAAAGCTTAATAAACCGATATAACTACAATAAATGTTAGGCTTTCCAGACATAGCTTCATTAAAATTATAACTGCCTAATATTAATTTACTAAATAAATCCCTTAACGTTAAGTTAGCTTGCCACTGTATACTTGATAGATTAAATAATTCTTTTGTCGTTTCCAGTGAATACTTTACAGGAATCAGCAAAACCGCTGCCAAACCACCTGAAATAATCGATGCAAAGCAAAAATTAATAAAAACTTTGTTGGATCGTAGTGACCGAGTCTCCTCTTTGAAATAAAAACAATAGAAAAAATAAATAACAGAAAAAATACAAAGCATGTAGCCTATATAATAATTAGTAAAGATGCTTGCTGACAAACTGAAAATGTAAAAAGCCGGAGATTTTCCAACCATAATTTTTTCAATTCCCATAGCAATTAAAGGCAAGAGTATGATTCCATCTAGCCAAATTACATTACTATAATTAGCGATAACAAAAGCCATCAATGCGTAAGCGGTTGAAAAAATTAACGAATTATATCCATTATTTTTTAGAAAAAGATTAAATGTATATCCTGCCGAGCCTATTTTTAAAATAATTATAAGCGTCAACGCGATAGGCAAATTGCTTGTAGAAAAAAACAGAGCAATAAGGTTAAAAGGACTCATCAGGTAATATGAAACCAAGCCTATCATATCTCCGCCTAATGTTTTTGAGAAAGAATAAAAGAGAGTCGTAGGATCTCTGAAAATTTCTTTTAAATAACTGAAAAACGAAATATATTGAGAATCTAAATCAAGGCTCACTATCGTTTGCTCACCAAAGGGCCATAATTTAACTGTATAAAGGATTAATAAAAAGCAAAATATTGGAATAAGCAAAGAAAGTAAACGTATTTTTAGCTTTTCAAAATTTATCTTATTCATGTTTCACCGCTTTAAAAATTTATTCTTTCTTCTTCCACAACTAACGGACGATTCATTAAACGTTTGTTCATTGCTATGATATATTCTCCAATCAACCCTATGAAAAACAGTTGAAGCGAACCAAACACAAATACGCCAATTAAAATAGGCGCCTGCCCCATGGGGAATGTATACCAATTTATTAACTTAAGCACTAAATAGAGAAAGGCGACAAATAAACTCAATATAGAAAAGATAAATCCGATAAAAGTTGCAGCTCGTAACCCTATTGTCGTATAAGAAGTAAAGCTTAGCATTGCTAAATCATATAACCGAAAGAAATTATTTTTTGTTTTTCCCGCTCTGCGCTGTTGCTGCGTATAAGCAATTTCCTTTCTTTCCGGCCCCAACTCGGCCACAATACCTCTTAAAAATGGCGTTGGATCTTTTAACTCTCGTAGTGTTTGCACAAAACTAGCATCATATAAACCAAAGCCAGTGAAATGCTCTATTTGTTCAAAGTCTGAAAATTTATTTAACAACTTGTAATAGAGACTGCGGAATGTATACATTACTTTATTTTCTTTGCTAGTTGTCTTTCTTCCAATAACGATCTTATAGCCTTGTTCCCATTCTTGAACAAATTGGTGAATCATGTCGATCGGATCTTGGAAGTCAGCGCAAATAAGAATAGTACAATCTCCCGTACTCGAAAGTATCCCATAGAATGGAGAATTAGCCTGTCCAAAATTCTTAGTATTAAATATCGCTTTTATTCTAGGATTTTCATTGCATAAATGTCTGATAATGCTCCGAGTGTTATCCTTTGAATTATTATCAATGAATATTAATTCATAATCATATGTATTACAGTTTATACTCAATTCGTTAATAATAGCTTCTGATAAAGGCTTTACATTTTCCTCTTCATTATAAGTAGGGACAACTATACTAATCTTTTTCATGTTATTTCCGCCTTTCTCAACCTATTTATCTTACGTTATTTTTTAATCATTTACAATATCGGCTTGCTTTTACCTTCTTATACCCTAAGAATATAACGATTATACATGCTACAAAACTAATCCCCATCCCAAGCTTCAAACCTGAGGGCATAAATTTAAATTGGATTTTATGAACTCCCTCATCTAATTCAAAACCAACAAATACTTCATTCACTTCTTTGACATCCACTATTTTACCATTATCCCAGACTTTCCAGCCCGGATTATATGGAATAGTGGTGGCAACCCATTTTTTTTCATTGTTAATTGTTATATCCGCAGAGAGATCTTCACCTGAAACTAAAACATTTTCAAAGTGATCTTCTGCAGCTAAGCGAGAAAAGCATTGGTCGATAACCTTATCAGAAATCCAATATACATTAACAGGAATATACTCATTTATATTATTAAAATTCTTGCAATAGATATATACTTCATCTATATCTTGATCAACACGGATGGCAGTATATCCATATTCATAATTTTCCTCGTATTTTACTTGTTTTCCATTTTTATAAAATTCGTAAGCAACTATGCCATAAGGATTACTTTGACTGTAATCAACAAACAAATAGCCCTCTTTCTCATGCCAAGGAAAACCAGAATTAACTAAGTTCTCAGCAATTAATGGATAAATATCATTAATATTTGATTCGTTATTCTTTGCCTCTGGAATTACAATTGAATTTAACAGAACAATGTCTTCCTGAGATTTGTCAAGATCTTCCAGGATATTGAACCCTGATATTTTTGAACTAGCATAACCTAATGACATATCGAGAGAATTTTTATATACTTTTTCTTTCGATGACTCATAAATCAAATCATAGGTATGAGGGATTAAAAATTGATTATCTTCCCACGTAATCATATACTTTGAGCCTAATAAAGACTTAAGTAAAAACTTTGAAGGTTGATAACCTAGAAACCAATTATCAGTACTTCGATTATCATACAAAGGCCTTGTTTCATGATTATAGACATTAAAATAGGAAGTAAAACCATTATATCGTTTCACTATTGGATAATTATAAGCAATGCTTGAATTATCTGCAAAATCGATACGATAAAATCCAGAATCCTGTTTTTTTATAAAATCAACGGCATCTGTGTTTAACATTTTCTGTTGATATTCATTCCAACTCTCGGAATTAGCAACTAAACTATTCGTACCATTGACAACTCTCAGGCACATACAAAAAACTGCTTCCGCAATCACAGTACTTATTAATAAAACTTTACAAAACTTATTTTTATTCTTTAATAAAGAAAATGTATAGAGAACAACACAACCGGAAACAACCACACAGACTCGTTTAATCACACTCTGATTTATTTCTGTTGTCCAGCCTAATTTCATGCTCAACAAAGAAATACCAATAAGAACTAAAATGCATCCCACTCCTGATACGGCTAACAGCCTTTTATCAAGTTGTTCTTCATTCTGTAGGATATAGGCAATAAACATAACATTGAAAACAATATAATAAAAACTCCAGCGAATTGACGTGTTCCCATTAAAAATTAAATAAAAGACCGGAAACAGAAGCATCGCATATAAAACTAAACTTGTTATTATTAGGGGTTTCTTTCCTCTAAACTTTATTTTCAAAAGTTGAGGCAATAAGAGAACAAATAGAATAAATGAATAATTATAAACAGTATAAACACGATTATCCAATTTTAAGAAAGGAGAACTGAAAATATTATAATCATAATCATTAATTACTGGCGAAAATAATGATGTTATAACCCGAATCAAATCCCCGCCTAACAAAGGCCTGAATAACGATTCCGTTCCACTTCCTATGCGATCAGTTGATAATAACATGAGTCCTGCAGGTAATAAAGCAAAGGCTGACAAAGCGACTCCTAACAAATAATAAACAAAAACAGATAAGAATTTCTGAAAGAAAAACTTAAGAGTCACTTTTTCATATTTCATAAAAAGTCTGCATATCATGTAGATCAATAATATCCAAGAAAACATATATAAAATATAGGGACTGATAATTGATGACAAACAAATAATTAGAGTGAAGCCTAACTTTTTCCTTCCTTCAAGAATTTCTTCGCTAAAATACAAAAGAAGAGCTAAATAGAGATACGCATCTAGAAAATAGCTGAAATGCAGCCAGTACATTGCCCAGCCGGAGAAGGTAAAGATTAAAGCCCCGATGAGTTTCGCTTTATCACTGCAAACTAATTTGTCTAGCCATAACCAAGCAGCAGTTCCAATTAAGAAGAAACGCAAACTATCGAAAACAGGAATAAAATAAGGAATCCAGTCACTCGTGGGCAGTAATAAATTTAAATAAAAGGAAGGTGAACCTAATATCGTATAATAATAGACAAGGTTGCTTGCACCTAATCCGATGGAATGATTCCATAGAGTAAAACCACTCTCTTTAAACTGCGTGTACAAATCAATCATATAAGGGATTAATGCCTCAGTTTGATCTCCCCAGAAAACTAAAGTGTAATGATTGATTACATAAACATAGGTATAAAATGCACAAAGAATCAAAGTCAAACAGCCCCACAAAGGCAGGATTTTTCTTACTTTTACACTCATAAATCCATCAACTTTCTATAAAGAACACGATCTAAGGGTGGTTCTTGATCGGTATTCGGTTTTCCAACAGCTAATTTAGGTATAACATAAGTTTCTTCTGGCAGACTGATTTCAACCAAGCATGGTCCCATATCATCAAAAACATGCTTTACTGTAAAATCGCTATCAGAGAATTCATAAAATGGAATATTATAAGCCTCTGAAATTTTCCTCAAGTTACAACTAAAATAGTTTCCAGAAGCTATCGTTTGCGCATATCGTGAGTCAAAATACATTTCTTGAAAATGTCTAATCATACCTAGAGAATGATTATTAAATACTATTATCTTTATCGGCAGATGATGACTGGCGATAAACTGTAATTCCTGAATATTCATTTGAAATCCACCATCACCATTAAAACATACAATCGGTTTCCTAGAAGCATAATAGGCACCAATTGCGGCAGGCAAAGAATACCCCATTGCCCCATGTCCCCCAGAAAATAAAATTCTTTGATTTTCTTTCACCTGAAAAGATTGTGAAATCCATACCTGATTCTGCCCCACATCTGTGGTAATGACTACATCTTCAGGAATCTTTTCGCTTAAAGAAGTAACAATTTGATTAGGTAATTGATCATCAATACTGCTCAGTTCATTCCTAATCGTGTTACAAAGTTTAATCCAATCCTTATTTTTATTCAAATAATTTCTTAAAATTTGTGATAATACTGGAATTGCTTCTTTTAAATCCAAGTTAATATCAATCTCATCTGGTTTGATTTTATTTGTGCATTCCTGACGATCAATATCCACACGAATAAGTTTAGCATGCGGTGCAAAATTCTTTTGATTCACGCCAGTTTGCCGAATATCTAAGCGACTTCCCAATGTAATTAACAAATCACACTTCTCTACAATAAAATTAGCTGTACGATCGCCATAGGCGCCAATAAAGCCATACTTCATAGAATGATTACTAGGCAAAGTATCGATTGCGATCATACTAGTTACTACAGGTATTTGATTCTCATTGATTAACTCAACGAATTGGTTCAATGAACCACTTTGACGAATTCCAGCCCCCGCTAGAAAACAAGGTCTTTTAGCAGTTTTGACAATATCAATTATAACCTGCAGCTGATTTTCATCTATCAAGCTCGGCACTTGATTCTGCGCTCCGTTTAAAGAATAAACAATGTCAGCACGTTGAACATTCATGGGAACATCTAGCACTACAGGTCCACAACGCCCATCCATCGCAATGGTATAAGCTTTTTCTAATTCTGGCAATAAGTCTTCCGTTTTTCCTATATATGAACAATATTTCGTAACAGGCCTGACAATTCCTAGAATATCAGTTTCTTGAAATCCTTTTTGCCTGCAGGAAAGACCTTTGCCTGACTCGTAAGTATTGACCTGTCCTGTTATAAATATTGCAGGAATTCCATCAAAATAGGCATTGCAAATACCGGTAATCAAGTTCGTCGCTCCCGGACCACTCGTCGCATAAGCGACTCCTGGCTTTAGACTAACTTGGGCGTATCCACAGGCTGCAAATGACGCGCCTTGTTCATTATAGGTAACATGGGCGGAGATTTTATTTTTATATTTATCAAAGGAATCCATTAAATGAGTTACCATACCTCCTGGATATCCAAAAATATCAGTAATCTGTTTATCAATAAAAAATTGAACGATGGCATCAGAAGCTTTCATAATCATTCTCCTTTTTCTTCTCTTATTTTACACTAAGAAGAATATGAATAAAAGTCATTCTCCCTTATGAAAGGGGCTGTGACAAATCAGGAAAATAAGAAAAAGCCATAAGCTCACAGCCATTTCTCTAAGTTTTCCACAATTTTAGATAAAACGAA
>NZ_QRUP01000021.1:0-68625 GCF_003459085.1 Holdemania filiformis
GATCTAAAATCAGGAATACCCTCCAGGCAAGAAACTGACGAGGGGTTCTGGAAAGCTTTGTCTTTCAGAATGATGCTTGCATCATTTTCTTGATGATGCTTGATTTGTTATTCCGCTGCGCTCTTTCCAATCACAAACGCATACGCCCGGCCCGGCTGCGGATCCAGTTCTTTGTAGACGCTGTCCACCTCGGTAAAATCATGCACCGGCACATAGACCACATCTTCCCAGGTCAGCTCCGGATTGTGGCAGACGAGGAAGTCCTCAACCGCGATCCGGTGATCATGAACGCCGACGATCGTGATATGATAGGACGTTTCATCTAATTCATTCCAGCCTTCCAGCAAGCCGCCCTGAGGCAGCGGATCTTTATACAGGAACAACAGATATTCCGAACCATCACGGCCGCCATAATAGAAAGAATGGCCGATGAATGTTTTTCCATCCTGTGCCTTGTAAAGAAGCACAATGCGTTCAAATTCATCCAGACTGGTTTTAACTCTAAACGTTTCAATCATTGTTCATCACCTCTTGATTTCAGTATAAATAGCCTGCCCCAAAAGCTCAACTACGATTTTTCAGGTTTACTAAACCTATTAAGGATTTTAATCTTTCTTCTCCCCCTTCTTTTTAACCCTTCAGGATTATATCGAACACACTATATATCACATACCCATCTAATTTTTTTCATTTTACTCTTTAAGCTCACAGCTCATTTTTAAACTTAACAGAGCGATAAACTGATCGAAACTAACTGACGCCGCTAATTCAGCTACTTCCTGAGGTTCACTAAAAATTTCTACAAGCTGATCAAAAATTTCTGAAAACAGATGACGTGAAGCTTCACTAACACCTAACAAAGCAACCAGATGAACTGTCTGAGGTTCCCAGTTCATTCCCTTCTCGCTGATCGCTATCGAAATAAAATTATGTTGGATTTCCTTAGACAGCGTGTGGGGAATCGCAACCGTATTGAAAGCCGTGCTACTCATCATTTCTCGAGCCATTACTTCTGTGTAAAAGGTCGAAGAACAATAATCAAGACGTTCAACCTCATCACACATTTTTCTCAATAAATCGGCCTTTGACATAGCAGGCAGTTCTTTATAAAACAAACTTGGATTGAAGAATTCCATCAACTGACTTTTTAACCGTTGGATTTGTTTCCGCTTGATTAATTTATCAAGCCGATCACCAAGAGCTTGGATATCACCAGCGGTCAAAAAAGGATGCAGCACTAACGCATTCGGTACGTCTGGCAGCTCTGCCATTGTTAAAGTAAGCTCCGCCGGATAACGCTGCGGGTCATAATCATTAATGGACACCGCAGTCTGGATCATCAGCTGATCGTCAAATTGTCTTCTTATTTTACTAATGATCTGTGTATATTGCGCATAATAATCGGCATACACAAAACAACCGCTGATCTTCATTTTTCCTTTCCCGTTGTTTTCAAAATAAGAACCAATATGCAAGGCAATATAAGCAATCTCATGCTCATTGATTTCTAGGTTAGCTGATTTACTTAAATACTGGGCGATAAAGACCGCAATATCATAGATCAATGGATATGACATTTTAATTTCAGCTGTCAGCGGGTTATTTATTTTGTATTGATGTTCAGCGCGGTAAAACAAATTTTGAATATGGATTGCGAATTTAGCGATGAATTCCTCTGAAAAAGATTCCAGGCAGTAATGATCTTCCACTTCCCGGACAGCGTTCCTTGCTTGCAGTAAGTATTGTTCCTCAATGAATTCTTGGATGTTGCCGGCATTGATTTTTGCTGGATCCAGCTGTGTTGTGTTGTTAACGATCACCAGTGTCAGATGGTAAAGTTCAGCTTCATTCAATTCTTTGCCGAATTCCTGTTGCAGATAGTTTGCAATTTTTAGCGCAACCGAATATCCGGGGAGCTCGGCAATTTTATTCAGATCGACGGAGTCTTCTAACGAATGACCACCGCGAATACGGTCAATCATGATGATTAAATGCAGCGTGATGACGTTCAATGCGTAATCGTTGGTAAAAATCCCGCATTGATCAAACAGCTGCCGAATCATTGACCGAAATCCCCAGATCTGATAATGAAAAGTCAGCAAGCCGATTTCCTCATCAAAAACGAACCGACTGCCAGTTTCCTGCGTAATCAGAAGGCTCATAAGTCTGCGTTTAGCTACTTCTTCTCCAACAAGCTGGACTGTATTCTGCGAACGCATTAAATCTAAGTCCATGGTTTTTAATGTTTCCCGGATCACTTTTAAGTCCTTTTCCACTGTGGCAAGACTGACAAACAGAGAATCAGACAAGTCGAAAACTGACAGACTCCCAATGATCACCAGCTCCTGAAGAATATAATTTTGACGAACCGCCGGTGTATCCTTCCGCATTCTTTTTTCCAGTTGATATTGTCGGTATGCTTCCCGGTTGAGCTGATATCCTTTATCACTGGAAAGGATCACGGGCAGTGCAAAGCCATCATTCACAGCCGCCACATATTTACGGATTTGACGGGTTGACACGCCTAGCAGTCCAGCCAAACTTGCAGCCCGGATCCAGATCTCCGGTTTTGCCTTTAACAGTTCCAGCATCTGCGTTACACGTGATTCTTTCATGTCTGCACGCCCCTTCCCATCTTCTTCTTCACTATAAGTATAATGAAACTCGCGTCGAAAAGAAAACAGAAAAAGTTCCTACTCTCCGGAACTCAAGCGATTTGTAATCATTTCGGTAATGTTTTATCGTAAAGGTGTGCTTCATGAATAGCTTCGTTTCAGTTTATGCATTGCAATCGGCCGATTGTCAACGAAAGCTACGAACATTTTAAATTTAAGTGAAGAAGGAGGAAGATTATGTTACACATCTTATTAGTTTGCGGCACTGGCGCTTCCAGTGGATTTATGGCAAAGAATATTCGCAAAGCAGCCAAAGAAGAGAATTTAGAAATCAACGTCAAAGCCCGAAGCGATTCCGAAATTGAAGAATACATCGAATCAATTGATCTGCTGCTCGTTGGTCCTCACCTCCGCTACATGCTCAATGATCTTCTGCAAATCGCTGCACCTTACCACGTTCCCGTTCGTATTATTGATGAACGGGCTTATGGTTCTTTGGATGGTAAATCCGTGCTTGATTTTGCGCTGAAATGTATTCAGGAAGAAGGAAAGAAGGTCAGTTTATGAAAAGATTCATGCAATGGATGACTGAAAGCTTTGCACCGCGTATGAACAAGATCGCCAAAAATCCTTGGATTGCATCCATCCAAGATTCAATTCTCACAACAATGCCGGTCATTCTGATTGGTTCTCTGGTCACAATCCTGTCAATCTTCCGATCATTCATTCCAGGATTTCCCGATTTTACTTTACTGTCAAGCTTCTCCTTCGGCTTATTATCTTTATTCTTAGCGTATCTGATTCCCAATACTGTAATGATCAAAAAGCATCATGCCAAGACCGCAAAACAAGCCGGCCTGGCGGGAATCGCCTTCTTCCTGATGGTAGTTAATCCATTGTTTGAAGATGGCAACATGACACTGACATTTGCGAAACTGGGTTCCAGCGGCATGATTGCAGCGTTATTGTCAGGTCTGTTTACTGGAATGATCATGAATCTTTTCGCTTCACGTTCCTTTTTCTCAGAAGATACGCCGATTCCAGATTTTATCACAGTCTGGTTTGATACATTGATTCCGATTACATTAATCCTTATGGTTGGCTGGCTCTTTACTTTCCAGCTGCACATCGACATCTTTGAACTGATCGCCCAGTTATTTCAACCATGCATCGCGATCGGTCAATCATTCTGGGGATTTGTCTTTTTAAGTTTCATTGCTTATGGCTTCTTGTATTCATTCGGCATTTCAGCCTGGGTTCTGGCGCCGATCACTCAAACGATCATGTTAAAGGGTATGGGCGACAATATGGCGTTAGTCGCAGCTGGAGCCGCCCCCACGAATATCTTTCTGAAAGAAACAGTCCGATTATTTATGGTTGGTGGTTCCGGAGTCACTTTATCATTAGCGATCATGATCGCCTTTCTGGCTAAATCGAAAAGGTTACGTCTAATTGGAAAATCAACATTAATTCCTTCCTTATGTAATATCAACGAACCGCTGATCTTTGGAATTCCAGTAGCGTTTAATCCGATCTTAATGATCCCTATGTGGATCTGCCAGTTAGTATGTCCAATTGTCGTTTATCTCGCGCTGCAATATGGATTCGTACCTATTCCTGCAGCACCGTGGGACTTTGGATTTATGCCGCAGCCAATCGTTGCTTTCTTCGCGACCAAATCTATCGCCGGATCGCTTCTGACTCTCATTAATTTCGGAATTTCCTGGATTGTTTATTATCCTTTCTTTAAGATTTACGATCGGCAATGTTGTGCTGAGGAAATGCAGGAACTCGGTTTGAAAACAGACTCTCAAAACAAGGAGGAATTGACCTATGAAATACACGAATGAAGATCTCAATCAGGTAGCAATGCAAATAATTCTGCACGCTGGTAACGGCAGAACGATCCTGAACTCAATTTTTGAAAAGTTAGACGAAAATCCGGAACATTTCTTAAAAGAAGCAAAAAAAGAAATTACGGAAGCACATAAACTTCAGACAGGAGTGCTGCAAACAACGATTAATGATGATAATTTTCATCCTACCTTGTTGTTCTCTCACGCACAAGATACATTGATGAGTATTTACAGTGAATATCACACGACTGTTAATTTATTGAAGCTAAAACGCTTCTTGCAGGATCAGCCGCATGAGTGACTATCAAACCAGCTTCCCTCAGGATTTCCTGTGGGGATGCGCCATTGCCGCCCATCAATGCGAGGGTGCATGGAACGAAGGGGGTAAAGGCGTCAGTACCGCAGATATCGCCCGGCTTGGTGGAATAGGCAAAGTTCGTCAGTTGGACGACAAGGTGGATCCGGATGTTCGTTATCCATCGCATACGGGAATTGATTTTTATCATCGCTGGCCGCAGGACATTGAAATGCTCGCTCATTTGGGAATAAAGTGCTTGCGGTTATCAATTGACTGGACGCGAATTTACCCTACGGGAATGGAAAGCAAACCAAACGCCGAGGGACTGCGTTACTATCATGCACTAATCGATACTCTGCTTGCTCACAAAATCGAACCCATCATTACGATCAGTCATTTTGAAATTCCACTGGTGCTGGCACAATCGATAGGTGCCTGGAAAAACAGAGCAATGATTGATTATTATCTTCGCTATTGTAAGACCTTATTTAACGAATTTCATGGAAAGGTGACACGCTGGCTGACATTCAATGAAATCAACCATAATGAAAATACAACCGAAGCCGCGATGGCTTCCGCCTACCGGGTATCTGGCATCCGCTACGACCAGGAATATAATATTCCTCAGATCGCGGCACAAAGTTCCTATTATATGATGCTTGCAACAGCGGAAGCGGTAAGTCTAGCTCATGCAATTGACCCTCAGAATCAAGTTGGCTGTGTATTGGCGCTGCATCCCAGTTATGCGTTCGATTGCCAACCGGAAACAGCGCTAAAAAGTTTGCAGTGCTTAGAAAATGATTTATACATCGCTGATACACTCTGTCACGGAAAGTTTCCGGATTCCAAACGTCGTCAACTGGCAAAGCGTGGGATTCAGCTGGATACAAAGCTGGAAGACGACGCAAAATTTCAAGCGGGAACGCTCGATTTCATTGCCTTTAATTACTATTCCTCAACTGTATGTATGCTTGATGAAAGTCAGTATCCTCAGGGAAATCATTTCAAGGGTGGAAAAAATCCGCGGCTGCCAGAAACAGAATGGGGATGGCAAATCGATCCTACCGGCCTGCGCTATGCCTTGAACCTTATGGACCGTCGCTATCAACTACCGATTCTAATTAGTGAAAATGGAATTGGGATGGAGGAACAACTTAGTGGTTCGGAGTTGCTCGATGATGCGCCACGCATTGCTTACTTAAAGGCACATCTGCAAGCTTTAAAACAAGCCTTGACCGAAGATCAGGTTCACTGCATTGGATATTGTCTATGGTCATGTTTTGATTTGATCTCCGCAACCACGGGAGAAATGCGAAAACGCTACGGTTTAATCTATGTAGATCAAAATGATGACGGATCTGGAACACTGCAACGCTCATATAAAAAATCAGCTGCCTGGTATGCTCAAGTCATTTTGGAAAATGGAGAACTTCTTTAATGGTATCTTTCCAGATGCAGCAAAAAAACATCATCAAGAAAAAACTGGAAAACAAAGTCAAGAAAAGAGAAGAAACGTTATGATTTCTTCTTTTTTTCGCCACTCTTGTTCTCTTGTCAATCAGAAAACACGTAGATTTTATTGGATTTCTCAGAACCGTTTCACTCCTGCTTTCCTTTTTCCATATTCGTTGTTAAGATGGAAGTAAGATAAGTTAATCCGATCCCACATGAACTACTTTTTCTGAAACTAGTCTAAACCCCCACAGTCTCTGATTTCCTGATCGATCGGATTCAGCCAACCGTTGAGAAAACTTTTCGTCACCTGATCGAAACTCAGACAAAATAAGCGAAATTCTGATTTTAGTTACGCTTTTAGAAAGTGAGAATACCTTATGAAAAAACATCGCTTTTTTCTCACCAGCCTGCTGATCCTGCTTTTGTTAGCCGGCGGTCTGACCTATCGCAACGTCAATATCAAGGTTCTGGATTCCATGGAAAATCCCACCTGCACCGGCCTCCAGGTTCGCAGCGCCCCTTTCCTGTTCGTTGATACTCAGCGGCAATTTCAGGCCGGTGATCAGATGAAAGTGGTCGAAACTCTGATCTGGGCAGAAAATTTCACGCCTGTCCTGGCTCTGCCTTCCGCTGCCACCGCCAGCTATACCACCTACCAAATTCTGCGGGAATCTGGTGAACCTGTGCTTTTCTATGTGAATGAACAACAGCGTGATCAAACTTGCGGTCTGTCCACGATTTTCAGCGGTCCCAGTGCAACACTCCGCGAATCGGGCGGTGTAAAATGGACGGAACAAACCATGGCCGTTTCAGATCCCGCTTCCTCCGGTTATTCGGCATCTGTGATCTGGACCATCAGAAATGATGACCGCTTGATCGTCATGGAACTGCCCGACATTCTGCATGATCTGATAAAACCTGCCGCTGAGGAAACATTTCTAAAATTGGCGGCCTGATTATTTCCCGGGAAAGGATACGAATCCCATTCTCTTACCCTGATTTTTAGAATGTTGAATATCCGCAGGACTTTATACAAGTTCAGGGAACGCAAAGAAATACAATGATATCTTTCAAAAGGGGGAATTCCGATGTTCACTTCTGCCCGCAGCGCTCAGGTTGCCATCAACGGCGATACGATGAATTATCTTGTCTTTGGCCAAGGTCCAAAAACACTGGTCATTCTGCCCGGATTGGGCGATGGACTGGCTCCCGTTCATGGCCAGTTTCAGGCGCTCTCTTTTGCGTTCAGCTACCGGCGGATTGCCCAGCACTTTAAAATTTATTTGTTCAGCCGCCGGAATACGCTGCCCTCAATCTATTCCACGCGGCAAATGGCTGCCGATCAGGCTCTTGCCATGAAAACATTAGGCATTAAAGCCGCTTCCGTTCTGGGCGTATCGCAGGGCGGGATGATCGCCCAGTATCTCGCAGTCGATTATCCGGAGCTTGTCAGCCGGCTCGTCTTGGCCCTCACCACAGCGCAGCCTGCTCAGATGACCCGCGATGTCCTCCAAAACTGGATCCGCATGGCAAACCAGTCGGATTATTCCAGCTTGATGATCGATACAGCTGAAAAGTCTTATTCCGAAACCTATCTCAAAAAATACCGCCGATTTCTTCCTCTGCTCAGCCGATGGGGGAAACCTCAAACCTTCGACCGGTTTCTCACGCAGGCTCAGGCTTGTCTTGATCATGACGCGCTGGAAGAAATCCATCAGATCTCCTGCCCGGTCTTCGTGATCGGGGGCGAGTGCGATCACATCGTCGGCGTTCAGGCTTCCCGCGATCTGGCTGAAAAGCTGAACACCTCTTCTCTTTTGATTTATCCGGGCTTGGGTCATGCCGCTTATGAGGAAGCCGGCAATTTTCAACAACGAATCCTTGATTTCTTAACCCGGGCATAGCGATCCGCCAAGATTGTTCCCTCTGATCATCACAGTCTGGCCTTTCTTCAAAACAAAGAAAGACTCCCCCTCATGCGGATTTTGATCATTCCGGTTGAGCGAGAGTCTTTTATTTTGCTTTTGATTCTTGATTCTAAACTGATTCCCTTGACAGTCCGCTTAATAAGCCAGCGTTGTGCCCCACTGTTCTTTATCCAGTCCGGCCCAGACGATCACATGTCCCATGCCTTGGCGCTCGTTGACCAAAACCGCGTCGGACGGTCCCATATAATCCTCATGCGCGATCATCACGGTAAACTGATCGGCGCCCTTCTGGATCACCCAGCCTTCCGCAACCGATTTCGCAAACGGACGATCCTGCCGACTCACCAGACTGACCGGAGCCGGTACGGCAAAGCACGGCGCTTTTTCCCCTTTCGGGTTGAGTGAGAAAATCGTTGTGATCGAAGTGAATCCCGCTTCGTTCAGCTCGGTTTCCAACATGACCGACGGCGTCGTCGTATTGTAATGCAGCGACAGCCGCGTGTCCGTCAGCCGGACTTCGGCCTGCTCCGCCAGCGTCAGCACTTCACAGTCGCTGTTGTTCAGCGTCAGTCCCGCCGTCTGGCCTTTCAGCGTAACCTGAGCGTCCGGCGAGAAATGCCAGCGCTGCACGATTTTATGCTTATCCTTCGGGTTGGCGTAAATCTCGTCATGGACAAGAATCAGATCTTCCCTCAGCCAAACTACCTTCCGGCTGAGGACTGCGCTGCCGGTTTCCAAATCCATGTAGCCTAACGCCGCCCCCTGCGCCAGCCGGAAGCTGCCGGCTTCGCTCATCTGCGTGTTCAGCGACCAGGAACGCTTATGATATCCCCAGGAACGCTTACAGCGAATTGACGGCTGATCGTCCAGTTCGATGACATTGTGCGCTTTTGGTCCTTTAAACTCATACCGTTCCGGCTTATCGACATACGTCAGCCGGCCGCTGTCCCGCACGATATCCTCACCGCGGTAAAACAGATCGACATGCAGCTTGTCCTCATGGGCATGCCCGCCGCCGTGGACGCCGTTGGTGAAATGCAGCCACGTTTGATCCGCGGAATCATCGCTGTGCCAGAAAATATGTCCGCTATCCGGGAAGATGACGCTGCGCTTACCGGACGGGATGGACGGCATGGAAGCATACGCCGTCGCCGCTTCCGCGCCCAGATCAAACACACAGTCAAAATCAAACTCCGGATATCCGGCGGCTTTCCAGGCTGGATTGTTGAAGCTGACGGCTGCTTTGGTGATGATGTCGCGCACGTCGATATCGTCGCTGTCGCCCATCGCCATTTCGTTTCCATCCAGTTTGCGGTGTTCGACGCAGAAGTCGATCATTTTCGCCAGCCGCTCATTATATCCGGAAGGCAAGGCGATGCCGTTGCGGTCGGCCAGAATCTTCACTTCCAGGAAATCCTGCGCGACCTCGTTGTGATACATCGTCGATTGTTCCCAGTGCACGCCGTCCGGATACACCTGCCGCTGCAGCTGCAGATCCAGCCGGCGCAGCGCTTCCTTGCGCATTTCCTCACTGAACGGATGTTCCGGCATCAACAAGGCCGCCGTAAACAAACCGTGGTTTTCCAGCACGCCCCAGTTGGAAATGATCTTCGTGCTGTTCCAGACTTCCATGATGAACTTTTCCTGTTCGATAATCGATTCCTCAAACAGCGAACAGAAACCGTCGGTCAGCGCCGGACTGTTGCGGAACAGACAGAAAGCCTTGATCCACAGATTCATCCGGATTCCCGTTTCCAATGTCCGGCAGGCATTGGCACAGTCCGGATCGCGCAGGTTGATCTGGCAGATCCAGCTCTTGCATTGTTTGACAAACGCCTCGGCATATTTCTCGTCTCCGGTCAGCACATACGCCTGTCCCATTGTGATCCAGAAATGATGACGGTTAAACGCGAAGATCCATTCCGGATCATCCGCCGGCTGATGCAGCCAGTTGATCTCCTTTTCAAACACGACTGGAATTTCGGTGTATTCCATATCCCAGCGCAGATCGAAACGAAAGCTCTGAGCGCAGGCTTCGTCTGCCCGGGCGATGATCTTGTCGATCTGATCCTGCGCGCAATGGGTTAGAACATAGTCCTTCACCGCCGCCACGTCATTGACAAAAAATTGTTTCTTCTGTGCAAAAAATTCGTTTTTCTTCATGCTTTACTCCTTACCAATACCGGTTCCAGTCCGTCACCATCCGCGTCAGGGCTTCCATATAATAGTAGTCGCCCCAGCTGCAGCACTCATCGACGCCCTTATTGCGGCAGGTGTTGGTCGGCGTGTGGCGGTTATAGGTGCTGTGAAGCAGGATGCCGTTGGTCGAATCCCAATCCTTAACCTCATAGTTGTCGATCAGCGATTTCATCATCTGATACGCAAGCTTCGTATAGTATTCCGCTTCTTCTTTGTCCAGCACCTTCGCGGCTTCCAGAAAGCCGCAGATCACGATCGCCGCCGAGGAGGAATCGCGCGGTTCGCTGCTGCCGTCGGTAAAATCGAAATCCCAGAATGGAACCAGATCCTTCGGCAGATGGCGCAGATAGTAATCGCTGATGTGGCGGAACAGCTCCAGGTATTCCGGATCCTGCGTGTATTGATAGCTCAGAATCGTACCGTAAACGCCCCAGGCCTGCCCGCGTGCCCATGCGGAATTATCACGGTTGCCCTGATGCGTGACGCCCTTGAGCGGCAGTCCGGTTTCCGGATCGAAGAAATACGTGTGAATCGTCGAATAGTCCTCCCGCACGACGCACTTCATCGCGGTGCGGATATGCTTATGCGCGATATCCGCAAACTTCGGATCGCCGGTGACCTCGCTGGCCCAGTACAACAGCGGCAGGTTTAACAGACAGTCGATGATCAGCCGGTAGCTGTCCTTATCGCCCATCTCGCCCCAGGCCTGAATGAATTCGCCTTTTTCCTGGAAGCGGGTGATCAGCTTCTCCGCTGCCATGATCGCGGCTTTCTTCGCCGTTTCATCGCCGGTCAGCTTGTAGCCTGCGACGCAGGACAGGGAGTACAGGAAACCCAGGTCATGATGATCAACGCTGAATTCCTCATTGATCCGTTTGTAGAAGTCCTCCACCTGAATCAGCGCGGCATATTTGAAGATGTTCTTTTTCGTGTGTTCATAGGCCAGCCAGATTTCACCGGTCCAGAAGCCGTTGGTCCAGTCCTTGTTGATGATCGGCTGATAGAATAAATCGGTGCTGCTGGCAGCCTGGTATGAATACGTGAACGCCGGCAGATTTTTTTCTACTTGGGCACAGGCACGGTCCAGCGCAGCGGTGATTTCTGCTTTTGTCGCTTGGGGTTTATCTAAAAATTGGATACGGTCCATGATGGAAAACCTCTCTTTCTTCTCTGTCTTGAGTTTATCATCATTTTTCGCTATGATAAATAGGAAGGTTAAGGTTTTTTTGTATAAATTAAAGAAAGAAGGAAGGGTAATGCAGGATTTCAACGTGACGTTCCGCTATGCGATTCAGCGGGAATGTACTTTAGAATGGCGGGTGAAACAGGATCGCATCAATTACAACAATCTTGTGTTCATATTAAAGGGAAAAGCATTGTATAAAATTGACGGAAACGAACAGATTTTAACCGAAAATCAGGTTCTTCTGATTCCGGCGGGCAGTCTGCGGGAAGCCGAACGGTTTGTGGAGGAATCGCTGACGCTGCAATCCTTTGATTTTTTCAGCGATCAGCCGCTGCCGGCCTTGCCTCAGTCGGTTCTGACCTTGGATTCGCTTGATTTCTATCTGCCGTTATTTCAGGATTTCAACCGGCACTGGTTGACGGAAAAGCCGTTGTCCCGGCTGCATTGCAAAGCGTTATTCTATCAGATTCTGGACGAGCTGTATCAGACAGCCTGGGCAATGCAGGAAAATCCGCATGTCCGGCAGATGAAAACTTACATCGAATCGCACCTGACGCAGAATATCACCATGGAGGATCTCGCTTGGGTCAGCGGCTTAAACGTCGTGTACTGCGGTGCGTTGTTCAAGCAGGAAACGGGGGTTACCGCTTTGCGATACTGGCGCATACTCCAAATCCGCAAAGCCACCCAGCTGCTGAGCGAACCGGATATTTCTGTCAGCGAAGCGGCATGGCAGTCAGGCTTTGACGATCTGTTTTATTTTTCCAAGCTGTTCAAGGAAATCCAGGGAGTATCACCCAAGGTCTATCAGCGGCGGCATGCAGGCAGTGTTAAACTCAAAGAAAATTATCAAAGTAACCACGGATAGCGTTGATCATGCATGACTGCAAAATTGGTCTATACTTTTCCTCATCAGAAAACAGAAAGAAATTCCTTAATCCGCGATTGAACATAATAGTGAATAAAAGAAAAGCGAATTGTTTCAAGCTTTAAATTTTGCTTGAAACAACTCGCTTTTTGTTAATCCACATTCATACAAGAACTGATTGATTTGCTTCCCATGTATATAGTTTATCTCTTTTTGATATTTACAAGATCGGCAAAGCGAACACGCAGTTTATTGAGCAGCATACGCGGCGGCAGATTCTCCGGCGACTTTTCCGGTTACCGCAGCATGCGCGTTGGCATCGCCGCAAACATAGCCGTAAGCCCGATAACCGCCAGTCGCTTCCCCGGCACTGTATAAGCCCTCGATCACGCTACCGTCTTCTTTTAAGACCCGGCATTGATCGTCCAGCGTCAATCCGCCAAAGGTCATGACACCTCCGGCTGCTACCTTAACGCAGTAGAATGGCGCGGTGGTCAAAGGCTGGGTAAAGATGGCTCGGCCAAACTCATCTTTTCCGCTTTTAACAGCCGTGTTATATTGCTCGATTGTCGCTTTGAGGGTATCCGCAGGCAAACCTACTTTTTCAGCGAGTTCTTCCACGGTGTCCGCCTGTTCCACAATCCCCATATTCTGATAAACAGAAACCTTGTAAACATTATCAGCGACATTTTGATCAAAAATTTCAAAAACAAACGGTTCCTGCGTCTCGACCACACTTTTTGACGTGTCGAACGGATCACCGGTCTCATTGCAGAAGCGGCTCCCTGTGGAATCCGTCAGGATCGCTCCGCCGGAAAGCACCATCGCTGTGATCAGCATATTCTTACTCACCTCAACCGTCGGCGAGCCATAGGCCGCTTTATCCATATCCGTTAATTTCGCTCCCAGTCTTGCGGCTTCCTCAATCATTTCACCTGTCGTTCCCGGACTTCCGGCGTAGGTCATTTTCGCATACTCGTCGCCCCAATATTTAGAAAGCATTTCAGGACTGCCGCCGAAACCACCGCTGGCAATGATTACAGCCTTCGCCGTATATTCAACCGGCTGACCCTTTTGATTGGCAACAACTCCTGTAACTTTACCCTGATCATCCGTCATTAGCGACAACACCGGCGTATCATATTGGATCATCACGCCCTTTTGACTGGCAGCGTCCACCAGTCCGGAAACCAGTTCGTTCGCGTCCGGCATGGATTGGTGTGCCCGATAGGCCGTACTGCCGACGCCCTGCGTTACCTTATCTGAAAATTCGACACCGTTATCAGCCAACCAATCCAAGGTTTCGCCGGACAAAGTGCTGACCATTTTCATCTGAACAGGATCGCGATCCGCACTGGCACCCTGTGCCATATCCAGCGCATATTGTTCCGGGGAATCTTCAATTCCCGCCTGAGCTTGCAGCTTTGTTCCGGCGGCCTGAAGAATTCCGGTCGACAGAATGCAGTTGCCTCCGGCATAGGCCATCTTTTCCAGCAGGATTACCTCCGCGCCCTGTTCCGCTGCCCGCACGGAAGCGGACAAACCGGATAAGCCCGCGCCGATGACGATCACATCGGCTTCAGTTTTGATCTGGGATTCCGCTGTCGGAACAGCGGTGGATGCGGATGGATTCTGCGGCGCTGCGGAACAGCCGGCCGCAGTGGCCAGCATCGCGCCGAGCAGAAGCAGGAAGCTTTTCTTTTTTAATGCCATAACACTTTCCTCCCTTCGATACTTAACTTGTGTATCGTTGGACAAAGTATAAGCGTTATATAAGGTTGAAGGTCAAGCGCTGAAGGTCAGAGAATTTCCCGATCTTTGATCGGCAGCCACACGTCATAGTAGTGAATTATGGTATTTTCCTTCCCCATTACCCGCGCGATACTGCGGCCAAGAATGTCCCCGGCCAACGCGAACGCGTGTTTTTCAAGATAGCTGAGAGCGGGTTGAAGGTTTTCATAGCGCAGGAGCACTTCGTTATGCGTACAGAATACCATCCGGACGCACGGCACGGCGGGGTAGTAGACGCTGTCCTGCTTGTCCAGCTCCAGCGCCTCGGCCAGCGGTGCTTCCATCGCGAATCCCCAATGCAGCGCATGCTCCGGATCCACGGCTGAAAACAGGAAGGACAGATCCGCTGCCGGCATCCAGTCAGTCCAGTTAGCCCGCGCGGTGACGGCTGCTTTCTGTGCCCTAAATTGATCCTCGATCTGATGATCCATCCGCCAGAGAGCTGGCCGCATACCCAGCGTGATCTGATTCAGCTCGGTTTCCAGACTTTCGATCAGCGCGATTTTCCGCTGGAATCCCTGCAGCAGAAGTTGTTGGCGCTCGATCCGTTTTTGTTCAGCCTGTTCCAGCTGACGGAAACCGGCGCAGTATTCCTCCAGATCCACGTCGTTCAACAACCGGACCGAGTCCTGCAGCGAGGCCCCGACGTTCTTCAGTTCCTTCATCTTGATCAGGTAGTTGCCATCCACCACGGTATACTTTCGGTATTGATTATCTTCGTCGCGATGCGGCACAACCGCGCCCTGACTGTCATAGAAGCGGATCGTCGGCGCGCTCATCGACAACAGACCCGCCATTTCCCCTACGGTATACTGGTGAAAATTCCGTGTTTTTTCCTGGTCGGCATTGATTCTATTTTTCATCGTCCTTCTCCTCATCGGTTCCCCGTTATTCCCTGGGTGGGAACCGGATCGGCGTCTTCCTTGAGCGCTTCAATATAAAAGCTGACCGGTCGGAAGCCGTCGTTGCAGGAGATCATCGCAGAGCGGGGATTTTTCATCCAGCCTTCGTAAAGATTTTCCCCGCCGTGGGCCAGCGTCATTACGAACGCTGAGAGGCTTGACCAAGCGCTATCACATAAGCCCTCCGGCTTTTCCCAGCCGTTGGCGATGAAGACCTGGCCTTCCCGCAGGTCGCAGGCATGGAGCATCGGATTTTCATAGCGTTCCATCAAATCGGTATGTTCTATCACTTTCATCACGGTAATTCTGCATTTCTTCATCGTTTATCCCTGCCTTTGTCTTTCTCATTGTAGCATATTCATCCTTGCGGATTCATGAGATTCTGCGTTTTAGCTTCATCAAAAGGAACCAACTTTCATTTCGGTTTCTGCCGCGATTCTTTTTATTTTCCAGTTCTTGATGTTTACGAATGAATCGGACAAAAACAAAAAAACCCTTGTCTGGATGGCAAGCGTCTATTTCAATCATTCAAAATTCTAAAAATCTGAATCCGCGGGTGGTCTTTTTCATTCCCTGCAGATTTATTGACAGGCAGCGTTGAATAAGTTTTCTGCCAAGTTCTCTTTGTTTACCAAGAAGTTCTTCGCCCATCTTCGTTATCCGTCAACAATCATCAGAAATGAAACTGAACGCTCAAGACCCTCGCTTTCCTTTATTCCGGCTTTTGATTCTGATTGCGGATCTCGTTGATTTCATCAATATCGTCGAAGCATTGAGAATCGAAGAACTCTTTGAGCGAAAGATTCAGCGCCAAGCAGATACTATAAATCGTCGGCATATACAACGTTTCCTGATCCTTTGACATAAAACTGGAAATCGTACTGTTGCCGCAGGCCTTCTGACTCAGCGTACTTGGATTCATGTGATATTCCCCGCACAACTCTTTAATTCTGATTCGTAATGCTTCACTAAATTTCATCGTTATAGTCCATCCTCTAAATTATCGAATAACTCACTGTCGAAGAACTGACTAAACGACATATCGAACGCGCCTAAAATCTTACAACAAGTATGAAGCGTCAGATACTTATCCGGCTCCCGCTTATAATTGTAAAATGTATTCTTGCTGACACCGCTCACCTTGGCCAGCTCATAATACGTCCAGCCCCGTTGTGCGCGAAGTTCATCGATTCTCTTAAGCGTTGCCTCGTTCAATTTCATGCCATCGCTACCTTTGCATCCACCCTGAATTAGTCAATAACTTCCAATTCCTGCTTTTATTATAACTAGCCGCATGATAAAATTGGTTTGGAGGTTATGTGCTAACTTATGGAAAACAAAGAATTCCCGGATGTCGGTTCCGCTGTGCGCCAAATCCGGATTGACAAAGGCGTGACAATCGAAGCCCTTTCCCGTATTACTAAAATTAGAATTGAAGAGTTGAACAGCCTGGAACAAGGCGGAAACTGCCCGGTTCCTGATTATTTCATGATCTTAACCGCGCTGGGTTACGATTGGGATCAGATCGTCGACTTCCTGCAGCACGGCCAGACCCCGCTGACATAAAATCACCGCTCCGGATGCCGTTCATTCCTCTGTCTGTATCCAAAAGAAAGTAAAAGAAAAGAGGATGACCCTCTTCTCCTCTTCCTCACTTACTATCCCGGAATTGAATATCTGTTTCGTTTTCCAATCCCGGCGAGCGTTTAAGGAAGCGAAGCGAAATCATCCTGCTTCTGTTGTTGGCTTAGATCCCTAAGAACTGGTAAAAATCAAATAACGGAAAAGTACCTGATAAAACAGATAAGTAAATTGACTTCATGGTTGATTACTCCTCTCTTTTCAAGTACTTGATACAAAAATTATATTATCCGAACTCAGATTAAACAAGGAAACACGCTTAATAAAGATGGTTTAAAACACGGCGCTTCCCTGTGCCGTTTTTATAGAATTTACAGTAAAGGAGAGCGAATGAAACAAGTCAACGCTTTAATAAGGATAACCCGTCTGAAAAAAGGAATTAAAGCGGCGGCGTTAGCCCATGAATGCAATATCACAGCCAGTTATTTAAGTCAGATCGAGTCCGGGAAGGAAGTCGATCCGGCGATCACTTCGAAAATCCTGCGCCAGCTGGGAATTGAGATCAAGAAAAATAACCGGCAGGTTCAGAAATACGACAGAATGATGGACGACTTGATCCACGCGGCGGCGTATTACGATCAGGCCCGGGTCAAGGAACTGATCGATCAGCTGGCTAAATCCGAGGCTGTTCTCATGGAGTCCGAGCTTGCGCTAAAGTGGATGCTGACAACCTTTATTGCACAGGTCTTGAATAAAAATAACGGGGCGATGAAAGAAACACGGGAGATTCTGAAAAAATGCGTAAAATTGTTTACTCCGGAGCTACTTCAGATTTATTATTTGTATCTGGGGATGTCCTTTGCGAACAGCCGCAGCGATTTGTTTAAGGAGTCCATGTTGAAAGTTTTGGGGATGAAGGAGAGAGAATCCGTAACTTCGATCGCCCATTACAATTTGGCAATCTGTTATGCCCGGGAAAATAATCATTTCCTGGCTGACAAGCACAATCTCAAAGCGCAGCGCGCCTTTCTCGATGAACAGAATTATCTCCGTTTGATTTTCAGTAAATCTTTCGAGGCTGTTTTGTATTCGGAAAACGGGATGATGGAGGAAGCGCTGGAAATTTCCTGTTCCATTCTGGATCAGACGACCATCAAGATTCCGCTTTACCAGCGTCAACAGGTCCTTCATAATATTCTTTTCACCTGTATTCTGGCGAAGCGCTATGAAGATGTCCAACGCTACTGCGTTCAATATAGTTCTTCTGTCGAATTGAATGATTTCCACCGCGCCTTGCAGGCCTGGGCCTTCATCAAACTGAATCGTCCCCAGGAAGCGGAAGTCTTGATTCAAAGCTGTACGCCGGATAAAAACGATCCGTTTGCCTCGCACTTTATTGCGATCGTCCATTTGACACTGGCGCAGGATGAAGCGGGACTGCAGCGTCTATTGATCCAGTTTCAAAAGTTCGCGCTCAAAGCGGGCAACGACCTTTCCGCCAAATTCATCACGGACTTGTTATGCGAGACTTATATTCGCAAGAACAATTATTCGAAAGCCGTTTATTATCAAAATCGAATTGCACGCAAAAATTAAATCCAGGAATTCAGGAAGAAAGAAGGTTACGAAGATGCCGGAAGAAGTACAAGATCTGCTGGAACAGCTGGCTCAGGACAATCAGGTAAGTGTCGATGAAATCAAACAGGATCTGCAAAATCGGATCAATCAGGCGTGGGAGGATCCGGAAGATAAATATCCCGAGTTTCGGCGATTCTTTAAAAACAAAAAACCAACCTCGGTATTTTTCCTGTATGCCTTCGATCAATTACAGAAGATGAACGATAAAATCCAGGAAATCATTGAGGAAGTTTATTTAACGGAGATGAAAGCGGGAACGGAACCCTCGATTGAAGTCGCCGCCCGGCTGGACGCCCGCCAAATGGAAGATCCGATCGAGACCTTCCTGGCAATTTTAACCTGTCTTCAAAGCAACGCGCTGATCATTGAAACCATCCGGAACATGGACATCTGAAAGTTTAATGCCTCGCTTGCTTATTGCTTTAATCCCCTGACTGATGAGCTTTTTAAAGGAAACAATAAACACTACGAGAAAAAGCTGTGATTGATAGCTCAAAAGAAAATAAAAAAATGTGCGAATTTCGGAAGGAAAAAGCACATTTTTTAGTATTGTGAATCGATGCTAAACGGATGAAGTCCATGGGAAGACTACAACGCAATTCCGCTCTCATGCTCTATGAAACTTCTATTTCGTTTAAGAATATCGCCGATACGATTTCCTTTTAAGGGAGTGCCTGGATCCGGCATTATCCATCACGGCACAGGCGGAAAGTGATGAAGATTGTGAATCGAAATAGCGGAAACACTTTAAAAATCCAGCTGTCTTCCGTTGGAAGCTATGACTTGTTGGTACCAGGCGAAGGAATCCTTTTTGATCCGGGCATAACTGCCGCGGCCTTCATCATCCCGGTCAACATAGATAAAACCATAGCGCTTTTTCATTTCGCCGGTCGACACGCTGATCAAATCCAGACAACCCCAGGCCATGTAACCAATCAGATCCACACCGTCGTCCACCGCTTTGTTCATCTCCAGGATGTGATCCCGCAAATAAGCGATACGGTAATCATCATGTATTTTTCCATCGGCACTCAGCTGATCCACGCAGCCGATGCCATTCTCTGTAATCATGATCGGCACCCGGTAACGATCATATACCTTTAACAAGGTTGTGCACAGACCGACCGGATCGATCGGCCAGTTCCACGCCGTTTCCTGCAAATAAGGATTCTTGATGCCGCCCATGATGTTGCCGCTGGTTTCTTCGCTGAATTCCTGAGTGCTTTCTGAAATACTTTGATAATAGGAGAAGGTGTAATAATCGCAGACGCCTTCTTTCAGGATCGCTTTTTCTTCCTCATTCAGCTGCAGCCGCACGCCGCGTTTTTCAAATTCATTCAATGCGTAAAACGGGTATTCGCCCTTCAACATCACGTCCGCGCAGGTATTGTTATAGAACAAATCATTCTTCAATACGAGCAGCACATCCTCGGGATGACAGGTTCGCGGATAGCGGGTGATGTGGCAGATCATCGTACCAAAGTGAAAGTCCGGGTTGATCTGACGGCCGCGGACCACCGCTCTGGCTGAGGCGATCATCATGTTGTTCAAGGCGTTGAAGCGCTCGTCAGGATCGTCTTTCTGTTGATGAATGAACTGGGCCTGCGGATCGATCAAAGCCCCCTGCCCCAGCGCGCTCATCGGCAGGAACATGTCGTTGATCTCATTGAAGGGAATCCAGTAGCGGACTTCATCCTTATAATTTTCAAACAGCGTGAGTGCATAGCGGACATACAGATCGATCACCTGTTTGTTGATCCAGCCATGATATTTCAACGCAATCGCCAGCGGAATATCGCTGTGCGAGAGAGTAACCACCGGTTCAATGTTGTATTTCTTTAATTCCGCAAAGACGTGATGATAGAATTCCAGCCCTTTGGGATTGGGAGCTTCATCGTCGCCGTTGGGATAGATGCGCGCCCAGGAAATCGACATCCGGTAGGCCTTAAATCCCATTTCAGCGAACAGCGCGATATCTTCCTTGTAATGATGATAGAAATCAACCGCAGTGTGCGACGGATAGTGATAAGCTTCGTTTTGATCCAGTGCAATCCGGCGGGGTGAGGTATGCGAGCCAGATGTGACAACATCCGCGACGCTGATCCCTTTTCCATCTTCCAGATAAGCCCCTTCCACCTGATTGGCGGCGGTGGCGCCGCCCCAGAGAAAATCATTTCTGAACTGTTTCATCGTTTACTCCTCAAATTTCAACAGACTCATGGCGATCCAGGTCACAACCATCGAAACGCCGACGCCCAGCATGTACCATGGGAAGGTTTCCGTCATCGCCAGTACGATCGTGCCAAACGGAACGAAGCCAAACGACAGATACTGAACCGTGAACGCGCCCATGATCGCGCCGCCGGCCGCCCCGCCGATCACCGTGGCCCACAACGCTTTCTTATATTTCATAATCAAGCCGAACATGACGGGTTCCGTGACGCCGATCAGTGCGGTAACGCCGGTTGATAAACCCAGCGATTTCGTTTCTTCCTTCTTCGCCTTCCAGAAAATGAACAGCGCGCAGACCGCCATCGCCGCATTTGACGCTGCGGTGCAAGGATAGATGAAATCGTAGCCGAGCGTCGCCAGATTCTGCACCGTGATCGGCGACATCGCCACCTGCATGCCGGTCATCAACATGAACGGGTACAGCGCGCCGCACAAAGCGCCGCCAACCGGGCCTAACGACGTATACAGCCAAAGGATGCCCTGGGCGACAAAGGTACCGATCCAGTTGCCGATCGGCGCCAGAATCATCCAGCCAACGACGGCGGAAAGCATGACGGAAACCAGCGGCGTGACGATGATATCGATCATCTTCGGAACTACACGCTTGCAGGCGCGTTCGACATAAGACTGGAAATAAACGATCAGGATTGCCGGAATCACGGTCGACGCATAACCGGCATAGGTGATCGGCAGAAAGTTGAACAGCTTCACCGAGGTCCCCGCCATTCCGGAGAAGGTCGGATGCATAATGATCGCGGCCGTGGTTGCCGCTAAATATGGATTGCATTTGAAACGCTTGCCTGCCGAGAAAGCGACCAGCACAGGCAGAAAGTAGAACGCGGCTTGGGAACAGGTGAAGAAGAAAGTATAGGTTTCCGAGGCCGGATCGATCAGTCCCAGCGTCTGAATGGAATACAGAATGCCCTGAAGCAGGCCGCAGGCGACGATCGCCGGAATGAACGGGGCGAAGATCGAAGACAACGTTTCCATAAACGTTCCCAACAGGTCTTTCAGCCCGCGCTTTTCCTTTGGCAGATCGCGATCGAGATTTTCTTCGATGCCTTCCTGCCGCTTGAGATCGCCGGCCTCGCAGATCGCTTCATAGACGTCGTTGACCTCGTTGCCGATGATCACCTGATACTGATTGTTGCTCCACTTGGAACCAAACACGGATGGCAGCTTATCGATCGCTTCAGCCTGTACCTGGTTTTTATCTTTGACGGTGAAGCGCAGGCGTGTAACACAATGCGTGACGAAGGAAATATTCTCCTTCCCTCCGACATGGCTGAGTATTTCGGCAGCTAAGGCTGTGTAATTTTTTGTCATACCCCAAATCTCCTTTACATAGAAATGACTTCGTTTCTTGCCTTTTCTGGGCAAGCTTGCTGACTATCGTTTTTTGATATTTCTAACTTTGAATATCTTCTCTGTGAAATCCGCTCGCGCATGCCTGCGCGGATTCGCAATTTCTTCGTTGGCGATCAGGAACGCAACCGGTTTATTTCATTCCTGATGAAACTTCATCTTACCGAAAGATCGGGCGTCCCCGGAACTTTCTTTGAAAAGGTTAAGGCTGAGTTGTCAGACAACGTTCACGGTCGCATAACCGCTGAACATGCAGGATCAGATAAAACTTTTCTTCCTCACTGACCGGATAGCCGTTCACCTCCAGATAAACCGCCATCCCGTTGACGATCCCGGCAATCTTTGCGTATTGTTCCTTCATCGTTTGATAGAGAGAATAAGAACAATTCTCGCTTACGCCTTCGTTGATCCGCCGAAGCAGATACCGCATGTGCGTCGCGAACCGGGCGTAATTGAACGAATTCAGATGGATCGTCTGATGCAGATGTGCTTCGATAATCCGCGTACACCCGGCGATTAATTCTTCTTCCTTCTGCGTGTTGGACGCTTTGACCGTCAGTTCGGAATTGATGATATTCAAAGCGATCCCGGCTTTCTCACTTGCCGGCAGACAAACCCCCAGCTGTTCCTCAATCCGTTCCAGCGCGTTCTCCGCCAGTTTCATTTCCAGCGGATAGCTGCTTTCCAGTTCATAAGTCAGCGGCATTTTCAGCTCGATGTTCTTGTTCAGTCTTTCGATACAGAATTCGAGATGATCGGCCAGGGTAAACGGCAGGTTGGGATTCAGCTCCGCCGGGATTTGATCAACGGCTTCGTTGTAGAGCTGGTCGGCAATCTGTAAGATCTGCGGATTGACCGTCTGAATCAGCCGGATGGTTTCTGAATTAAAACCGTAATAGGTCCGGGGAATGGACGAGAGATCGTTCAGCTCGCATGGCATTTTCTGAAACCCGACGCCGCGGCCTTCGACGATCACTTGTTCACCCTTGGAATCTTCGGCTAAGGCAAAGTTGTTATTGATCTTTTTCAATAGCTTCATAAGCGTTCCCCTGTCATCACACGATCGCCGGCCTCGACCCGGCTGTTTTCCAGATGCTTCTGCCAGCGTAAAGCCTGCGGTTGAGTCACGAACATCATCACCGTCAGATCATAAGCGCTTAAACGCTCGCGGTCGAAACGGATGATGGGTTCGCCCCGGCGGACTCTGTCGTTCACCTTTTTCAGTGCGGTAAAGCCCTGCCCCTGCATCTGCACCGTATCGATGCCGATATGAACCAGCACCTCCACCTCCCCGCAGCGGATGCCGAACGCATGGCGTGTTTCAAATACCATGACCAGCCGGCCGTCGCAAGGGGCGCAGACGGTCTGCGACTGCGGGATCACCGCCACACCGTCGCCCAGGTTTTTACTGGCGAAAAAGGGATCGTTGACCTGCGTGATATCGAGCAGCTGCCCGGCGGCGGGCGCACCCAGAATCATCGCTTTTTTTGAGAATAGCCCCAACATGTTAACACCTCCTTTAATGCAACAAAAAAGGGAGGCAAACCATAACCAAAACAAATGTTCTGGTTAGTTATGCCTCCCTTACGAGTTACAGTCTAACGATAATTTAAAATTACACCTGAGCACGATTTTTGTCAAGCGCTTTCATTTTATTTCTTTTGTCAATTTTTCCCTTTTCTGATTCCAAGACTCATTTTCGGAAGCCATCCTTGACAAAGGCTGCAGCGAATCTGCCTGATCTCGGATCCTCCTTTCCCCCTTCATTCGGAGAATTCGGGATTCTGTGAAATCTTGGCACAAAAAAAGAGCTGGATTAGATCCAGCCCATCTTCCTCACTTTCCAAATCAGTTGTTCACGCTTTTAGAGAAAGTGTGTGAGGTTTCTTAGAATTCCTTATTTCGCCTGATCTAAGCACTCAGTAACGCCTTTGATAACTGCGTTAGAGGAATTCGTTGCGCCGGAAACCGTATCGACTTCCGCAGAGTTTGCTTCGACGATCGCCGCGCAGACCTTTTCCATCGCTACATCGCCCAGACCTGCAGTTTCTGCCTGTTCCGGAGTTGTAACGCTGGTGATCTTGCCGCCTTCAATCTTCACTTCGACTGTGACGTCGCCGTTGTTGCCCTTCTGTGTGGATGTGTATGTGCCGTCTTTGTAGCCTGCAGCTTCGCCGCCCTTATCCTTGCTTCCGCAAGCGCTCATGGACAGAACCATCATGCCGGCCAGAGCCAATGCTAAAAACTTTTTCATCTTAATTTCTTTCTCCTTCCAAAAATATCGAACGTTGTCGATAGTTTAATCATATCAACACCGGTTTCCAATGTCAATTCCCGAACGCCGCATTCTTGTGAAAAATCGCCTTAAAATAAGGATGAAAGCGGCTTACAAGTCGTCTTTAAGCGCGGAAGCTTTCGCATACGCACTGGAACGAGCTTCAAAGAAATCCGTTTTGATCAGGTTGGCGTTGGCATACTGACTGACCCATTTCATGGATGCCGGTTCTTCTTCTTCACCCGGATACAGAATTTCCAGATGAATCGCCTTAGCCCGCAGATTGCCGAGATAGCGGATATAATCGCGGATCATCGTTTTGTTCAGCCCCGGGATCTCATCGCCCAGGATCGCACAGCCCCATTCGATTTCTTCCTCGACGCCCTGCTTTAGCATCTCCCGGTAAAGCTGTTCCCGTTCCGGTGTGAACAGCTGCGGTTCTTCCTTGCGCAGTTCCAGAATCATGCTGCGGAACAGCCACAAATGAGTGTTTTCATCGCGATTGATATAACGGATTTCCTGAACTGAACCCGGCATCAAGCCCATCCGGCCAAGGTTGTAAAAAAACATGAATCCCGAGTAGAAGTAAATTCCTTCGAGAATGTAATTCGCGATCAGGGTTTTCATCAGCTGCACTGGCGTGCGTTGTTCAATAAATTCGTTATACAGCCCGCCGATAAACTCGTTGCGCTTCAATAACCGCGGATCTTCCTTCCATTGATATAGGATCTCCGTGCGCTGATCCGGCGAACAGAAGGAATCGAGCATGTAGCTGTAACTCTGGGAATGAACGGCTTCCTGAAAAGCCTGGATTGTCAGGCACAGATTGATTTCATTGGCCGTGATCACTTCGCCGATATTCGGCAGGTTGGCCGTCTGAATACTATCAAGAAAGATCAGAAATGACAGTGTTTTATCGAGCGCCGTCTTGACGGCTGGTTCCAGTTTGGGATAATCCTTGAGATCCTGGCCGAGATTGATTTCCTCGGGAATCCAGAAATTATTCATCGCCTGACGGTACCAGTCGGACACCCAGCCATATTTCAGCGTGTTGAAGTCGTTGAGGTTGGTCGTGTTGCCGTTGATCATCCGGCGCCGGCGGACATCGGTATCGCCCTGGGCGTTAAACAGAGCTTTGCGTTTGAGTGATTCAGACATGGGTTCCTCCTTGATTGATGACGGACAGCGAGCTGCGAACGCCGCAGACTGTGTTCTTTTGATTGATTGACGCTGGGACTGTTGCTTCCTTAGCCAGACCTGCCGCTGACTTAAGCCGAACAGGATTCACATTCTTCGACTTCCAATGACTGACTGCGGACATAATAGAGGGTCTTCACACCTTTCTCCCAGGCCAGGATCATCAGATTTAATAAATCCCGCAGGGAATAATCGGTCGTGATATAGAGATTAACGGACTGCGCCTGATCAATATGCCGCTGCCGCACACCCGCGGCCCGGACAACCCAGGTTTGATCGATCTGATGCGCTTTCTTGTAATACCAATAGGTTTTTTCGTTGAGCTCGGGAGCGACGCGGGCGATGATGCTGCCTTTTTTCTCCTCGAGGAAAAATTTGTTCATAATCGGATCAATGCCGGCGCTGGTCCCGGCGATCACCGACGTGGAGCTGGTCGGCGCGATTGCCAGCAGCCAGCCGTTGCGCAGACCATACTGAGCCACTTCCTTAGCCAGTGTCTGCCAGGCGTCAGAGGTGTAGCCGCGCTTGGTAAAGTACGCGCCGGTCTGCCAGTCGGAGCCTTCGAAATCGGCATACCGGCCTTTTTCCTGAGCCAGCTGCAGACTGGCACGAATCGCGTTGTAGTTGATCGCTTCAAACAGCTTGTCGGCGGCGTTCAGGTGTTCTTCAGACTCGAAGAAGATCGAACGCTTCGCCAGCCAGTGATGCAGACCGCTGACGCCCAAGCCGATCGCCCGGCTTCGACTGGCAGTGCGCTGCGCCTGCGGCAGCGGATAGGCGTTGAGATCGATCACATTGTCGAGCGCCCGCACGGTCACTTCGATGACCGACCGCAGTTCTTCTTCATCTTCAGTATTCAGCCGGCCCAGATTCAGCGAGGCGAGGTTGCAGACAACCATCTCCCCGGCCTTCGCCTGTTCGATGATCACCGTTTCTCCATTGATCTCGGCCATCCGGGTTTCGATCTCTCCGGCCGGCGCGATATTCTGCGCGATTTCCGTGCATAAATTGGAGCAGTAAATGACACCGCGGTGACCATTGGGATTCATCGCATTGACAAGATCGCGGTTAAAGACAAAAGGCGTGCCGGTTTCAGCCGCTGATTTCAGAATCAGCCGGACAAGGTCTTTTAATAAAATCACGCGTTTTTCGATCCGTGAATCGGCGACGCATTCCTGATAGCGCTGCTCCCACAATTCTCCGGTGCAGTCTTCCAATGCGTACCCTTTGACAGTCTGGATCTGATGGGGATCCATCAGATACCAGTTCTGATCCAGACTTGCCTTCGCCATTCTCCAAAACAGATCGGGATAACAGACCGCCGGGAAAACGTCGTGCGCCTTCATCCGGTCGTCGCCGTTATTGGTGCGAATCTGAAGGAATTCCGGCAGATCCCTATGCCAGCAGTCCAGGTAAACCGCGACGGCGCCCTGCCGCACGCCCAGCTGATCGACGGCCACCGCCGTATCGTTGACCAGCCGGATCCACCGCAGGACGCCACCCGCTGCACCTTGAAAGGCGCGGATATCGCTGCCGGAAGCGCGGACCTTGCCGAAGTACAGCCCCATGCCGCCGCCTTGTTTGGAGATTTGCGCGAAGCTGTCAAGCGACTTATAGATTCCCTTCAGGGAATCCGGGACAACGTCGATAAAACACGAGGCCAGCTGGGCTTTAGGTTTGCGGGCGTTAGCCAGCGTCGGCGTTGCCATCGTGACTTGGAGCTGACTTAAAACATCATAAATCTTGATCGCCCATTCGACGCGGTGTTTCCCTTCCGGAATCGCCAGGTGCATCGCAATCCCCATGAACATCTCCTGCGGCAGTTCCAGAACTTCGCCCTGGTGATCGCGGATCAGGTAACGTTTGATCAACAATTCCAGGCCGCTGGCGTTGAACAGCTGATCGCGCTCATTGTCGATCGCCTGTTCCAGCCGGTTTAAATCGTTATAGCTGTAATGCTCGGATAAGTCTTTATTTAACAGACCCTGAGCTTCCAAATAAAGCAGCTTCTGCGCCAGCGTGCGGATTCCCTGTTGTTCCATCCGCCGGCTGACGGAGCGGCGCAGCTTGATCATCATAAATCGGGCCGCGGCCTTTTCCCAATCGGGCGCTTCCTGGCTGACCAGCTCGACACAGGCGCGGATAAGATTGTCAAGCTGTTGGGAGCGTTTCATCTTCTCCTTGGAAAAAGCCTGAATCTTTTGAATCAACGCGTCAAGCGACATCGCCGGCTGGGAAAAGTCACGCTGCAGCTGACGGCAGGCTGCGAGGATTTCCGGATCCGGAATAATCCGCCGCAGCTGATCGATCTGATCGCGCAGTCTGGCATGTTCCTGGCGGTACAGAATATAGTGGCGGGCTTCTTCATAACAATTCTGACGCATTAACGCCTGTTCTACCCAGTCCTGAATTTGTTCGACGCTGACCGGGGCCGTTTCCGCCGCGCCGCGGATCTGGACTTCAACCTGATCGAGAATGGCTTCCTTTGTCATTTCCGGCAGCGGATGGCCGACGCTGGCAAAAGCCGCGCTCACCGCCCGGCTGATTTTCCGGCGGTCATAGGCTTGAACGCTTTGATCTCGTTTGATGATCTCCATTTTGATTCTCCTTTTTCTCACACGTTCCGCCTGGCAGGTTGTGGGTCTTCTGCCGGGAAATGTCGTTCTTCTTGATTGAAATCGACTTTCCGCTTCAGGCGTTGGTGTGCTTATTATACAAAAGTTGTCCGCGCAAAGGAAAAGATATGCCCGTGATTTCCGGAGCAGCATTGAAAAGAAAGGCGGAAGATTAAATTCGCAGCCTGGAGGACAGAAAAAGAACCGCAGGGTTCAGCGGTTCCTCTTGGAATAACACTTCATTTTCAGCCCGCGGCGATTCATCAGGATTCGTCCTTCAACTCCGCCATCATCGTTAAGGCCCGGCGGCTCAGGCCGATTTCATAATCCATTCGGAAACGGTCCGACACCCGAACGGCCGGGATTTTATCACTGTTGTAGCATTGTTTCAGCCGGTCGGCAATTTCCTGCTGGCTCTGCAGAAACAGCGGGTGCGAATAAAGCTGGATGATATCGGGATCCGCGACCAGCGCATAAGTCAGGATACATTGCAGAACGGATTCTGGAAGCGTGTTGGCAGAGACGTCCTGCGTCAGCTTTTCCTGGTGAATCCATGGCAGCAATTCGATTTCGCCGGCCACATTATGGGAGCCCTTAAGCGCTTTGCCGTTGAAGACGAAGCTGGAACCAAAGCCGCACTTTCCCAGATAGAAGCTGATCAGCGACGTTTTATCATTCAAACGCAGACGCTGCCAGCTGCCTTCCGCGGAGAATTCCATATCGTTGCCTACCGCGCCCTTTAATCCGCTGGCGCATTCCAGTTCCTTGAGAATATTAATTCCTTTCAGTTCCGGGTATTCATAGCTCTGCTGGACAACTGCGCCGTCAATGTTGGCGGCGATTCCCAGCACGAAACAGCAAAGCGAGGGTTCGCTGCGGCGTACGGTCTGTAAAAGGAGCGCCATCGTTTCCAGCAAGCCGGCTTCTACGTCAATATGTCCCTGGTTCTTCGTCATCCCCAGGCTGTCCAGTAAAAACCAGTCGATGGTCTGACCTTCCAGAATCAGCACGATCGCGTTGCGGAAATCCGGATTGTATTGATATAACCGGCTGCACCGTCCGCCAGACGAGCTCTGCATGCCCATTGCCTGAAGTTCGCGAGTTTTTACCATTTCGTCCACAATCTTGCCGACGGTCGGAAAGCTCAGGCCGGTAATTTCCGCCAGCGCCGTCTTACTGAGCGAACATCCGCTGCACAGAACCGCTCGTATCTTACCGAGATTCATTTCTTTAAGAACTGCTGCATCTGCCATGATTATCCTCCTTTATCCCCGCTTTTTCAGCGGTTTTCATGATCATCATATTCTCTTTAAATTCTGACGTTGGATGAGTCCGAAGCTTAAAAAGCGCGGTTAATCAAAGGGATAAAATCCGCGCATTCATCGCTCGGTACCGTCTGGGCAGTAATCCGAACTCCTTTGGCGGCGATGTCGCGGAATATCTGAGCTTCTTCGGCGGTGATGCAGACTGAGCGGATGATGCGCACAGAGCCCAGTTTATTCGAGATATTCCCGACATTGATCACGGGCAGGAAATACCCGGCTTCCAACACTCGTTTCGCGGTTTCCGGACCCCGCATGACGATGAACAAACGATCCTGCGGATACGCTTCCTGCTGAAGCCGCTGAACTGCTTTTTCCACCGAGAGGATGGAGAGCTTAACCGTTGACGGACAGGCCATCCGCAGCGCCATTTTCTGGATGTCATCCTGCGCCGCCTGATCGTCGATGACCAGAATCCGCGTGGCGTTCAACAAGTTTGTCCAGATTGCGGCGACCTGCCCATGAATCATTCTTTCGTCAATTCTTGCGTTTACAATTTCCATTCTTTTTCTCCTCCTGAGTATTTATTAAAACGCTTTTTAAATCTATTTTAATAATAGAATGCATTTGATTTCTTGTCAATCATATTTTAAAATAATTTTAAAATGTATTTTAATTATAGTTGATCTTATGGTTTATCACCCTTTTTCCTGAAATTCCTCCGCAAAACGGAAAATCTAAGGATATCGGAAATTTCTATTACTTTCCCTCGTAAAGAATCCGTTCTCCCCTTGCTTTCCACGGTCTCCGTTAAAAGTCACGAGAACAGAACCAGAATCTGTTAAGCAAACGAAAAACACCGAAGCCTTGCCTCGGTGTACTTTCTGATCGTTCTCTCGTGATTCCTGATTATTTTGTCTTGATCATCAGTTCCTGAAGGTTTTCCAGTTCCTGACTAACCCGCTGAGCATTTTCCGCCGCCGGCTGAAACAGCGAATTGTAGCTGAAGATGGAGAATCCGGCCACCGCCGCATGATCGCGCAGTTCCAGAATCTGACGTTTCAGAATATCGTCGTGCTGCTGCCACTCGTATTTGCCATCTTTGGCATAGTTGTCCACGGTGTTGATTTTATAGGCGGCCAGCCCCACGATCAATTCGGTCGAGGTGCCTTGAGTGAGGTCTTCCCATTGTTTCAGGCATTGATCAAACGGCAGTGTGCCATGCTCGTAGCCGAAATAAATCTGCGGGAGAATGTAATCGAGATAGCCGTCGTGGCGGACCCATTCGCGGACATCGCCGTAAATGCTTTCCACGGAATATTCCAGATTGCCGGCCGGACTAATGCCGACCTGAATCGTTTCGTCAACCTGTTTCACTGCGGCGTACAGGCTGGCCACCATCTCGTTGATATTCTGCCGCCGCCAGTCGCCCAGCGACAGCTCCCCACCCGTTTGCCGGTAAGCTTGGTAGGCAACCTGATCAAAGCTTTCACTCACGCCGTCGGGATAGAAATAATCATCCAGGTGAAGGCCGTCAATCGGATAATTCTGCGCCAGCTCTTTCGCCACCGCGCAGATCAGCTCGCGGACTTCAGGATAAGCGGGATTGAGATACCAGCGGTCGCCTTCCGCAACAATCCGCGTGCCGCGCATCGTTGGATCGCTCAGCCACTGGCCGATTACCGAGCTGACAGGAATCTGACTTTCCTGATCCGTGCGGAACGAGCGCATCGGATTGATCCATGCCTCGATATGAAAGCCGGCTTCATGGGCTTGCTGAACAAACAGGCCGAACGGATCGTAAGTCACATTCTGCCCGATCTGGCCGGCGACGTATTGCGCCGTCGGATAGTATTGCGACGGATAATAGGCGTCGGTAAAAGCGGATGCGTGGACATAGACCGTATTGAAGTTCATCGCTTTTAAATTTTCCAGCATCGTTTTGACGCCTTGGATGTAATCGGCCTCGCTGCGGTTATCCAGAATCGATGACAATTCGATGTAAGAAATCCAGGCTGCCCGGACTTCGCCCATGGTTCCGGTTTTTTTGCGCGGATGACAGCCGGCGAAGATCAGCAGGATCACGAAGACGGCGATCAGAATTCGTTTTATGTGCATAAGCTCGCTCTCCTTCACCCTTACTTTATGCGCGCCGCCGGCGGCTTATGAAATCATTCAGGCCGTTTTGCCGGTGATGAATTCGCTGTACGGCAGCGTTTCGATCCAGGCGCAGAAAGCCCGCCATTCCGGCAGCCGGTGCGTGCGGCGCTGCAGATAGATGGTTTTGAGCTGACGGTAATTGGTCGTCATGCGGGCCGTAATGCGGAAACCACAGGGATTGGAGTAAAGAATCTGCAAGTAGCGTTCATTCAGCTCCGCCTGCAAAGTCTGCTTTTCCGCCGGTTCTTCCGTTTCCTTCATCCGGGCCTGCAGGTCGTTGTAGGCCTGGACTTTTTCCTTCATGATCTGAACCATCCGCGGATCGACGTAATCAATGTACGCGCTGTCCAGATCAAATTTCGTTATCCGGTGCATCGTCGACTGGCTTGAAACGAAGTCGAGGAAATGGTAGCGCTCGGCTTCCACCCAGGCTTTGTTGGTCAGCGTCAGATCCATCTGCACGATAATGCCGTTCATAAAATTGTCGTGGCCTTCGCCCTGCTTGCTGGTGGCGAGCTTGACGACGGTCGGGGTGACGTCCTCGCTGACCTTGCTCAGATCGGTCGCCATCGGATATTTGCTTCCGCGCACGCTTTCTTCTAAGCCGTAAACGTGAACGCGGGAAATCACTTCTTCATAGTTCATTGTTATTGTTCCTTTCTGTGACGTTGTTCGAGAACCATCGCGAGCATCGCGACGTCAGCCGGCGATACGCCGGAGATGCGGGAGGCCTGGCCCAGGGTATGCGGCTGGATCGCCTTGAGTTTCTGGCGGCCTTCCAACGAAAGGTGCTGAACCTGATCATAATCCAGGTCTTCCGGCAGGACGACGTGGTCCATCGCCATCATTTTCTCCGCTTCCTTGCGTGCTTTATTGATATATCCTTCATATTTCAGCTCAATTTCCGCTTGCGCGGCCGCGGCGGGGTCGAAATCAAAGTCCAGCGCCGGTTTCAGCATCGCCACAGTGATGTGCGGACGGCGGACGAGTTCCTCCGCGCTTACGCCGTCGGTCAAGGCTGCATAGCCGACCGCTTCCAGAGCGTCCTGGATCGGACTTTTCGGCGTCAGACGGCAGGTTTTCAGCTGTTCCTTGAGTTGTTCAACCTGAGCACGGCGGTGTTGATAATCCTGCCAGCGCTGCTCGCTGATGCTGCCCAGCTCATAGCCGTAGCGCATCAAGCGCTGATCGGCATTGTCGTGCCGCAGCAGCAGCCGGAATTCCGCCCGGGAGGTCAACAGCCGGTAAGGTTCCTGCGTGCCCTTGGTGACCAGATCGTCGATCATCACACCGATGTAAGCTTCATCCCGGCGCAGAACTAGCGGCGGTTGATTGCGCAGCTTGAGCACCGCATTGATCCCGGCCATTAACCCCTGGGCGGCAGCTTCCTCATATCCGGAGGTGCCGTTGATCTGACCCGCTGTAAACAAATTTTCCACCACCAGGGTTTCCAGCGAGGGTTTCAGCTGAAGCGGATCGATCGCGTCATATTCAATCGCGTAGGCATATTTGCGGATCACAGCGTGTTCCAGCCCCGGCAGCGAATGCACCATCAATTCCTGCAGATCCCGCGGCAGCGAGGTGGAAAAGCCCTGGACATAGGTGGTATCCAACGCTTCTGATTCCGGTTCCAAAAAAATCTGATGGCGCGGCTTATCGGAAAACCGCACGAGCTTATCCTCAATCGAAGGACAGTAGCGCGGGCCGACGCCTTTGACCACGCCGGAATACATGCTCGACTTTTTCAGATTGGCTAAAATCAGTTCATGCGTCTGAGGCGTCGTATAGGTCAGATAACAGAGCTTCTGATCCTCCGGCTTGCGAATCGTCTGCGTCGTCGTGGAAAAGGCGACGAACTGATCGGTGCCGGGCTGCGGTGTCGTTTTGGAGAAATCAATCGATTCCGTCAGCACCCGCGGCGGCGTCCCGGTCTTTAACCGGAAGGTTTTTAAGCCAGCCTGACGCAGCGATTCGGAGAGCTTGTTCGTGGTAGGTTCTCCATCGGGACCGCTGGGCGTGACCTCGCTGCTGATCATAACGGAAGAACTCATATAGGTACCGGTCGTCAGAATGACGGCCCGGGCTTCCAGGATCTGGCCATCCTCCATCGTGATGCCGGTAATTTTTCCGTTTTCAACGAGAATCCCGGTGCAGATCCCCAGGATCAGCCGCAGGTGTTCCTGACGTTGAATTTCTTCCTGCATCCGCCGGGCATAGGCGAGCTTATCGGACTGCACCCGCAGCGATTGTACGCCCGGGCCTTTCGTGGTATTCAACATTTTAAATTGCAAAGCTGTCTGATCGGCAGTGATGCCCATCTGACCGCCCAGCGCGTCGATTTCCCGGACGACGATCCCTTTAGCCGGGCCGCCGACTGAAGGATTGCACGGCATCTTGCCGATGTTTTCCAGACTTAACGAAATCAGCGCCGTTTCGCAGCCCAGGCGGGCCGCAATCAGCGCCGCTTCAATTCCGGCATGACCGCCGCCGACAACGATGACATCCAGCATGTTTGATCAAATCCTTTCTTCTCCCTGATTTAAAGCGTCGATGGCTCGCATGACCTCGGCAGGCAGCGGTTCTTCACCGACGATCTCAAAATGCAGCGGAATGTGATATTCGCTCCACCGGGAAAACTCCAGCTTCATCAGCGCGCAATGGCCGATCAAATACTGCAGCTTCCGGTAGAAGTCTTTTGAAGTATAGACGAATGGGATCAGGATTTCAATCCTTTCCCCCGTATAACAGACCAATTCGGTCTTGCTTCCCTTGATCAGCTCTGTAATCTTTTTCTCCTCAGCCTTCTGGTCGATGGTTTGGCGGGCTAACCGCCGCAGTCGCTTTTTCTCGCTTTCCGTGTAAAAGGAGTCGCCGGCCTTTTCAATGATCTGCGACAGCTGATGCTTGATCTGTTCCTCTTCCAGATCGAAGTTCTGGCTGAGAGTTTCGCTCATCGCCGCCATCCACATATCGACGCCGGTTTCCTTGGCTTTGTTCAGCACCTTGGACGTCGCCTGCGGGTCTTCCTTATCGAGATAGATATAGCTTTCCACTTTATTGGAGATGGCGACACCGATCTCGCTTAAATAAATTGGAGCTTGAAAAAACACAACGTCGGTGAGATACAGGCAATTCATCAGCTTCGGCATTTTCTTATTTTTAGAAACCTTGACAATCGCGTCGTACAGTTCATCCTCGCTGGCATACCCGTTTTCCGTGCCGTAGACGTTCCACATCTGACGAAAACTGAGCGTATGGGCTTTCTGAAACCGACCATAACCCACGATCCCCTTCTCGCGGTGCCGCCCGCGCTCGCTGCCTTTCGCCAGAAAAAACAACAGGTCGCCCGGCTTGAAATCCGTAAATTTCTTGGAATTGCTGGGACGCCAGAAATTCATCGTCCGGTTTCCGTTCAGGCGATGAAATTCGATCATATTCCGGTCTGTAATGTATGCGATGGATGCCATGAAAACTCACCTCTATGCCTTTTATTTTACCATTTTCCACGTGCTGTGAAAAGGAAACAAAGTTGAACAAGTCCGGAAGTTGCAGGAATTTTTCAGTGTTTCTCCTTTCTGCCCGATATGGGTCAAACTCATTTCCATTTCTATCAAAATTTTAAGTAGTTAAGGGTTCCCTGAATTCTGCATATCGCTTTGATACAGGCAATAGATTGAAAATTATTCAAGCCATTTAGATCTGTCCTTCCTCTTTTCATTGAAAAGATAAAAAAAGATGAGGCCGTTTATAACCGCTTCATCTTCTGTTATTCAATTTATCCGGGGTTTCCATACTTTTCAACCCGTTCATTTTAAGACTTAGAAAATTCCGTAGGAAATGCCCTTTTCATTGATGCCCATGTGGAGCGCCGCCGGATCCTTCGGCAAGCCTGGCATCGTCATGATGTTTCCCGTCAGGACAACGACGAAGCCCGCGCCTGCGGAAATCCGCAGTTCCTGAACATGAATATCAAACCCTGTCGGCCGGCCGACAATCTTCGCGTCGTCTGTCAGTGAATTCGGAGTTTTCGCCATGCATACCGGCAGCTTATCCCAACCAGCCTGCTTGAATTCTTCCAGCTGAGCTTTTGCCCGGTCGCTGAAGATAACCGAACGTCCGCCATAAATCTTCCGAACGATCGTTTCGATCTTTTCTTCCAAAGACAGATCGAGATCATACAACGGTTCAAATTTGGAGTCTTCTTCGCACATTCTGACGACTTCCTGCGCCAGATCCACGGCTCCCGCTCCGCCGCTAGCCCAGGCATCGGATAAGACGACGCGATGACCGTTCTCTTTGCACCATTGCAGAATTGCGTTAACTTCCGCCTGTGTATCCGCGCTGAACTTGTTGATCGCGACGATATACGGCACTCGGTATTGCTTAATGGATTCGATATGTTTTTCCAGGTTTTTGATGCCTTCCAGAATGGCTGGAACATTTTCTTCTTTCAGCTGATCCGCCGGAACGCCGCCGTGCAGCTTCAGCGCTCTGGCCGTTGCGACAATGACGACCGCATTCGGTTTCAGCTCGCCGTAGCGGCATTTGATATCAAAGAATTTCTCTGCGCCCAAATCCGCACCGAAGCCGGCTTCCGTAACGACATAATCTGAAAGCTTCAGCGCCATCCGGGTGGCGATCAGACTGTTGCATCCATGCGCGATGTTCGCAAACGGCCCGCCGTGGATGAACACCGGCGTTTTTTCCAGCGTCTGCACGAGGTTCGGTTTCAAGGCTTCCTTCATGACCAGCGTGACTGCGCCTTCAACCTGAAGATCGCCGACCGTGACCGGCTGATCGTCATAGGTATAAGCGACAACCGCCTGACTGACGCGCTTTTCAAAGTCCTGAAGATCTTTGGACAGGCACATGATCGCCATGATCTCCGTCGCGACCGTGATGATGAATCCGTCTTTGCGTTCGACGCCGTTGGTTTTCTTATCCTGCGCGATCGTAATGCTGCGCAGCGTCCGGTCATTCATATCCAGACAGCGCTTCCAGACGACCTTTGTCGGATCGATGTTCAGTTCGTTACCCTGATAAATGTGATTGTCCAGCACAGCGCTGATCAGGTTATTGGCCGCTGTAATCGCGTGCATATCACCGGTAAAATGCAGATTGATTTCTTCCATCGGCACCACCTGGGCATATCCGCCGCCGGTCGCCCCGCCTTTTAAGCCGAAAACCGGCCCCAGAGAAGGCTCGCGCAGACAGCCGATAACCATTTTATTGATCTGAGCCAGACCGTCGACCAATCCGATCGTGGTCGTCGATTTGCCTTCGCCGGCTTTCGTCGGATTGATCGCCGTCACCAGAATCAGCTTGCCGTTGCGGTTATCCGCGATTTTATCCATGATTTTTAAATCGATCTTCGCTTTGTTTTTGCCATATACTTCGAGGTAATCAGGATCAATTTTGGCCTTTCTCGCAATTTTCTCGATATTGTCCATCGTATTTTCCTGTGCGATTTGTAAATCTGTTTTCATCTTAACCCCTTCTCTCTTATTTAAGGCTTTTACGCCCTTCAAACGCTTTAATGAGCGTCAGTTCATCAGCATAATCCAGATGACCGCCCATCGGCAGACCATGGGCGATCCGGGTAACAAGCACGCCCTTTCCGGAAAGCAGCTTATCTAGGTACAGCGCTGTGGTTTCACCTTCAATGGTCGCGTTGGTGGCAATGATCACTTCTTCCGTTTCCGGTGTAATCCGCTCCAGCAGCGCATCAATATTCAGGTCTTCCGGCATGATCCCCTTCGATGTGGAAATCAAACCGTTCAGCACATGGTAAACGCCGGCGTATTCCTGCATTTTTTCCATGGCGATCACATCCTTCGGCGACTGCACAACACAGATCATCCGGGAATTGCGATCCTCGTTCTGACAGATCGGACATTCGTCCTGATCGCTGATATTGCCGCAGATCCGGCAGCGTTTAATGTCGTTCTTGCAGCTAATTAACGCCTGTGCAAACAAATCAATCTGTTCCTGCGGCGCATCGAGCATCGTAAAGGCGTAGCGTTCGGCCGTCTTGGCGCCCACGCCCGGCAGCAGCTGAAAGCATTCAATCAGTCGTTCAAATGACTTCGGATACATGCAATCAGAAAGCTCCCGGCATCTTCACGCCCTGCGTAATCTTATTCATGCGTTCTTCTTTATCTTTTACCGCGGCGGCTAAAGCGGCGTTCACCGCAATCATCATAGTATCCTGAAGCATTTCCCTGGAATCCGCAGTCAACAGATCTTCGCTGATCTCAATACTGGTTACTTCCATCTTTCCCGTCAGCGTGACTTTCACAGCGTCGCCGCCGGCCGTTGCCGTATATTCTGTGGCTTCGATCTCTTTCTCGACCTTGCCGATCTGATTCTGCATCTGCTGCGCCTGCTTTAATAAATGTTGAATGTTCATTTGTTATTCCTCCTCGATGATTTCGACATTCTCGGTCCCGAACAAATCGTACAGTTTCTCAACTACGCCTTGTTCCGGCTCGGTTTTCTCTGCATTGCCTGCTTCCTCGCAAATTTCAACCGGCGCTACATGTGCGGGTTCCGGCAAAGTTCCGCTGCGTGAGCGGGCGAGGAAATCGTTCGTTTCTATTTTAAACTGTTCCTGCGTAATCGCAAAGAGTTGTTTTCTGATTTCTAAATTTTCATAACAAAAGCGGTTGATCTGCGACTTCATGGCCGGGTCGTTGATCTGGTTGGCCAGCGCCTGATAGGACACGCAGATCAGGATGTAATTTTCTCCGCACGCCACAATGCGTCCGTTCCGCAGAAGATTGGCAATCCGCGCGCAGTTGAGATCACGGTCACGGCATTTCTGATCGATCAGCTTCCACTGATTTTCATCCTTCATCCGCATTTCTTTATTTGCGCCCGCTAAGAGCTGCATCACGAATTCATAATCCAACGGTTGAATTTCGAACTCTGGATGGACTTCGACCGGTTTTTCCTGGATTACGCGTCCGGTTTCTTCCGGGGGTGCCGGAAGCGGCGACATCATTTCTAGTGGCAGCGTATCTTCTGTCAAATCAACTTCCTCCGGCATCAGCGTCGATTCACTCTGCACTTCCGGCTGAGGCTTTCCCGCTGAGGCCTGAGGCGAAGCTGGAATTGACGGAGCTGCCGCCGGCTGGGAATAAACGGGCGGAATCACCGCAGCGGTGCGCTGGGATTGATCCAATTCCGCCATCATTTTCAATACCGCAACCTCAAAATAGGAAGCGGCGCTGCTGGCAGTGCGGTATTTTTCCAAGGTTTCCATCAAGATATCGATCAACGCTAATAAATCGCGCGAGCTTTTTCCGTTGATGATCGCATTGGCTTCTGTTTCATTAATTTTATTTAATAACGTAACATCCTGAGTATAAATGAAAATGACGCACTCTTTCAGGATTTCGATCAGATCGGAAGTCAAACGTTTAATATCGACGCCTTTTTCGTTCAACACGCGGATTTTTTCCAACAAAGACTGAGCCTGATGCTGGAAAATCCACTGAAGCATCTCGATCTTCTCACTCACGGTCGTGATCCCGTAAATTTCATTCACATGCGCGGCAGTGATGTGATTCTGTGCATACGCAATGCATTGATCCATGATGCTCAAGGCATCGCGCATTCCGCCGTCAGCCAGCTGAGCGACTAATCGCAGCGCTTCATCCTCACATTCAATGTGTTCTTGTTCCAGAACGCAGCGAACACGCGTGATGATCTCATTTTGACCGACTTTTGAGAAATCATAGCGCTGACACCGCGAAATAATGGTCGGCAGGACTTTCTGCGGTTCTGTCGTTGCCAGAATAAAGATAACGTGGGACGGGGGTTCTTCCAATGTTTTTAACAGAGCGTTAAAGGCACCGGAAGACATCATGTGAACTTCGTCGATGATATAGACTTTATAGCGTCCTTCCAACGGCGCGTATTTTACTTTTTCAATCAGTTCGCGGACTTCGTCAACGCCGTTGTTGGAAGCGGCGTCAATTTCCACGATATCGGGATGATTACCCTGTTGAATTGCCAAACAGCTGCGGCACTGATTGCATGGCGCATTCTGTTGATCTTCGCAGTTCACCGCTTTCGCCAACAGCTTGGCGATCGTTGTTTTTCCGGTTCCGCGAGGGCCGCAGAATAAATACGCGTGGGCTATTTTATTTTGTTTTACCGCGTTTTTCAGCGTAGTGACAATGTGCTGCTGACCTACGACTTCTTCAAAGGAGGATGGTCGGTAGGTCCGATATAACGCTTTATAACTCATGCCTGATTCCTCCTTCGCTGACTTACTTATTATAACAAAAATGAGCCATCATTAAAATGAAAACCCATTTTTTTACGATATTCGTTTCTGTTATTTTTTGGCGTCCTGACAGGCTTGTCCCGGATTAGAAGACGCTGTGGATTTTTGTTCTTTCTGTGCGTTTTTCTTCATTCTTTTTTGTTTGAAAAAGGTTTTAAGAAGCATGGCGCAGTCCTCGCTCAGCACTCCGCCCAGCACTTCGGGATAATGATTAAAACCCGGGATATCATAAAGGTTAAAACACGTTCCGACGCTTCCACCCTTCGGATCCGCAGCGCCGTATACAACCTTTGCGATCCGCGACTGAAGAATTGCCCCGGCGCACATCGGGCAGGGTTCCAGCGTAACGTAAAGGACACAGTCTTCCAGACGCCAGGATCCGATTTTCCGGCAGGCTTTCTCAATCGTGACGATTTCCGCATGAGCCAGGGATGATTGCTTCTTTTCCCGCAGATTATGGCCCCGGGCAAGAATCTTTCCATCATGGACAAGAACTGCTCCGATAGGAACTTCGTCCAAAGCTTCTGCTTTCCTTGCTTCTTTGATCGCCTGACGCATGAAGTATTCATCATTTTTACTTTTACTGTTTTCCGCCATGTTCTGAACCTCGATTCAAGAAAATAAAAAGGGTACACACAAACAGGGATTCTTATGGCTGCTACCTTCCGGTCCTGACCAGGTTCAAATATGTTTGTTGTACCGTTTATTATTATACTCAATCCTTGCTTAAACCGCAAGTGACTGCCTGGCTTTTTTGACACAAACTCTTTATAAGCCTTAATGAGGAAATTTTGAATGTTTCACGTGAAACATTTCAGATGAATTCAAAGAAAATATTCAGTTTTTTAATCAATCTCAAATCATTTATCCGTTATTTATGATTATTCTTATTGATCTTTGTCATTCACAACGCGGATGACTTTCCCCACTCCGACTGCGTTTCTTCCTTCCATGATTTGAAACATCTGACCTTCCTTTACCTGATCATAGTGACTGTTCTGAAAAGTAAATTTGATTTTCGCTGTCGACCAGGTGTCAAATTCTGATATAGAACAATCCATAAAGGTAATGCCCCAGTATTCATCCGGATTCTGCCCTTCGAACAGGGCATCTGGCCGGTATCCTACGACAGGCAGATATTGACGCTTGTTGGAATAAAAGAACACTTCGGATAGGATGACTTTGTTATCCTCCATAAAAACACCTTTCCTTCGATATAAACTAACAAGTTCGCATTCTTTTCATTAAACTTTGTTTAAACAACAGTTACAGAAGACTATTGATAAAGACGTAGTCTTTAAGTGTCTTCAGTTATACTTTAAGCTTAGAAATCGATTTTAATTGTCTCATACACTTCTCTTGATGGATTGCCATCACAAAACTGGATTTTCTCATCATTGAGATCATAAATCACAGACCAGACTGTATCTCCGCCGCGTTTGCGGTCATATTGACATAGAAACCCTTGTTTTCCCATTAATACGTCTTTCAAGTATTCCATACTCAGCACATTTTGATGTTGAAAGGCTTTCTGACACGTTTTCAATCGCAATCCTGATTCCATATCATCAATATTTCTTGGATTATAGGGCCTCATGGCATCGCTGACAAACTGATTTACAGAATATAAGATGGAATGAGATTGAATGATCTCGATATGCTGAGCGCTGCATTCAACAACCGCTTTATTTCCTGTGCTGTCGGCCATCGTTAAGACCTGAGATGAGCCAATCTTCATCTTTTTGAGCATAGCAATTGCTTCATCCACGCTTGCACAGTGCTCTAATAAGATCCTGACGATCATTCCAGCATTTAAGCCACAATGTTTTTGTGCGCTGTAAATAAAAGTCAGTCCAACTGCGAAGCCTTTTTCATTTATTCCGTCTTCCATTTCAACAAAAGCCGTTGTGTTACCTGTAAAAGCATAGCCTGATGTCGGTTTAATGACACAATGACTATACATTGGCTGCATCGCTGTCAAAAAATCACTGTTTCTTCCTAATAAGAGATGGCCGCGATGATCTAATCCTGTAATACAGGTACAGAAATTCATTGCGGTATAAACATACATGCTTAATAAGAATTGAGTCAATGCCTCCGCATCGCATCCATTTCCTTGCGCCACTCCTTCAATTTCTTCCAGAATTGCCGGATAATCAGATTTATACAAGAATTTTACGGATTCAGTGTACTCTTTTCGTTCTTTCGTACCGGAAGGCAACGTCGAGGACAGATTAACGCCCTGTTCCGCAAAATATTTTCCATATTGAAAACCAATCTCTCGCGGAGTTCCGACTAAATTTAAATTGTTCATCTTCTATTCTCTCCTGATTTCAGGAGCTGGCGCCAACCCCATAATTAGGATAACTGAATAAAAATTACTTGTCTATGCTTAAATTTTATTCTTAATTTTCTTTTGCTTTTACGGAAATTCACTTGTTGTATTCTGATGTTTCACGTGAAACATTCAAAATAACTGTTTTTAATGACATTCCTCGATTATGGACGTTTCCATTGCATGAGAAACTCGATTTCGCCTGTTTCCTCATCAATAAGCTGTTTATGAATAACAAAGCCTTCCTTAAGATAAAATTTCAAGGCTCTCTGATTCTTTTGATATACGTACAGCGTCAATACTTCATTTCTTGTCTTTGCCCATTCGATCAAAGAATGTCCAATCCCTCTTGATTGAAAGTTGCTATTCACAAATAAACCTTCAATCTTGGTTTCATTCATTCCAATGAAACCGACGATATTACCCTCAATCTCCGCAATTTCAATAAGACTATGGGGAAGCATTTTCCTCACTTCTTCTTTATTTTTCTCCCAATAATCGGCTTCAATAAACGAATGAGCCTGCCGATTGCTTTCCAACCAGATCTGAACAACAGGATCAAGATCGTCTGTTTTCATCTTTCTTAACATTTTTACCTCCATTACTGCGCTTTGCGCAGTCACAAATATTGCATGACAGCAAGCTAGATTGCTTTACTTTCACACTTTTCTCCTTATCAATGAAAAAGGGGATCGATTTCCCCCTTCATCACTATTTTTTCTCGATTTTTGTCTTTCCGCCCATATACATTCTTAACGGTTCAGGAATATTCACCGTTCCGTCAGCGTTTAAATTGTTTTCCAGGAAAGCGATCAGCATTCTAGGCGGCGCAACCACTGTGTTGTTCAGAGTATGCGCGAAGTACTTGCCTTCTTTGTTTTGAACACGAATGCCTAAACGACGAGCCTGCGCATCGCCCAGATTGGAACAGCTTCCAACTTCAAAATACTTCTTCTGACGCGGAGACCAGGCTTCGACGTCGCAGCTCTTTACTTTCAGATCCGCCAGGTCGCCCGAGCAGCATTCCAGCGTTCTGACAGGGATATCCAGGGAACGGAAGAAATCGACCGAGTTCTTCCACAGCTGATCATACCAATATTTAGAATCTTCCGGCTTGCAGACAACGATCATTTCCTGTTTTTCAAACTGATGAATCCGATAAACACCGCGTTCTTCAATGCCGTGCGCCCCTACTTCTTTACGGAAGCACGGGGAATAAGATGTCAGCGTCTGCGGAAGCTGTTCTTCATCAATAATCGTATCAATGAACTTGCCAATCATGGAATGTTCACTGGTACCGATCAAATACAGGTCTTCCCCTTCAATTTTATACATCATGTTTTCCATTTCCGCAAAGCTCATGACGCCGGTGACCACGTCGCTGCGAATCATAAACGGCGGGATGTAATAGGTAAAGCCACGATCGATCATGAAATCCCGCGCATAGGACAGAATTGCGGAATGCAGACGGGCAATATCGCCTTTTAAATAGTAGAAACCATTTCCGCTTGTTTTCCGGGCGCTGTCCAGATCAATTCCATCAAACGACTCCATGATATCCGTATGATAAGGAATCTCATAATCAGGAACAACTGGCTCGCCGAATTTCTCAATTTCAACGTTTTCACTATCATCTTTTCCAATCGGTACTGTTTCATCAATGATATTCGGCAGCACAAGCATAATCTTTTTGATCTCCGCCGCTAATTCTTCTTCCTTCACTTCCAGATCAGCCAGTTGTTTCGCAATATTAGCGACTTCTTTCTTCGCTTCTTCCGCTTTATCCTTTAATCCCTGCTTCATGAAGCCGCCGATCTGCTTACTGATAGCATTCCGCTGTCCCCGCAGACTGTCGCCGTCGGTTTTTGCTTTTCGGAACTGCCGATCTAATTCAACAACCTTATCGACTAATTCCAATTTCTGATTCTGAAACTTCTTTTTAATGTTTTCTTTGACTACTTCTGGATTTGTACGCAACAAATTGATGTCCAGCATAACTATTTCCTCCTTTTAACATAAAAAAGGCCCGCCCAGTCAGGGACGATGCCTCGTGTTGCCACCCTAATTACTGATGTTTCACGTGAAACATCAGTCGCTTGAATCGTTAACGGCGATAACCGGAAAGGTTTACTTTCACTCCGAGGTGGATTTCAGTACAGATTCACAACAACTCACACCAACCGCTGTTTCTCTTGAGAAAATCTTATACTTACTTGTCCTCATCTACGTTTTAACATCTTCATTTTAATCAAGCCTTATTTTTTTGTCAATGGATAAAACAAAACCGATGCATTTCTAGTCCCTTTCCCTTCAGTTTGGCTTAAAACAAAGAGAATAAACCTTAAGTGAAGCTAGTTTATTCAAAATCTAAGTTCATTACTCTAATACCTTACGAACCGGCCGGATATATTTCCAGGTTTGCTCCGGATTGAAGTAAAAATAAAGAATCCGCCCTGGCGTCGTTGTATCATAACAATATCCCGTTTCACTGAAATCAAATTCAGCCATTGCTTTTTCAACCTGTTCCTCAATACTCCGGTTTTCCTGTTCATAATTAAACGGTCCATGTTCAAATACGAGATATTCACCTTCAGGAATCTCTGTTAAAATCATCTGCGGAGGTACTTCCCCATGATAATCTGCAGGAAGCCGCACGCCGTAACATTCTGTTCGAGGAAATCCCCAATCACACAGCCGACCTTTTGGATCATTCATATAAGCCATAACCTGTCCGCTGCCGCTGTTTGTTTCACTGCCGCCGTCATCATCCAGTTTTCCTTTAATGCTGTCCAGTAAACCGCAGATTGTTGCCTGATCCTGTCCTGAAATCAAATTTTGTTTCTGCCAAAAATCCCAATATCCATTACTTTCATAATTTTTGATATACAGGAACTTATGAGCTGGAATTGTAACAAAGTAAATCTTCAAGTCTTCTGTTGTTTTCATCATACCGATTTCTCCTAATCCTAAAAAGTAGCGGTCAAACGGATTGATTTTAGTGCGTAGAACGACAGGTTTCGGATGTTTCCGATAGTCGCTGGGCGTTATGCCGTAGGTATGTTTGAATGAACGGGTAAACGCTTCATGAGAAGAAAAGCCATAATTCAAAGCAATTTCAAGCATGCTTTTCTCACTATCGCGCACTTCTTTTAAAGCAAACGCCAGTTTCCGATACCGCAAATAATCCCGGAACGACATTCCCGATATAGCTTTGAATTTACGCGTCATATAAAATTCAGAATATCCTGATCGTTTCGACAAATTAGCCAGGGTTAAATCTTCATTACTCTGTTTCTTGATTTCCTCGTCGATTTCATCGACGACCTGCTGAATTTGTCTTTGCCATTCAAACATCACGTTCTTTCTCCTTCCGCTGCTTTAACTGTATTATAGAAATTCAGAAAATTTTCCGCTTGATCTGAATTGCCTTCTTTACCTACTAAAGTTTTTTTCCAGCTTTGTTTTTCTCATCTTCTCAACCTTTGAATAACTTGAATTATTTTCTATTTATCTATTGTTTCTTATTTCTTTTTACGATTCCTCGTTCAATTCTTCTTTTTCCAACAATATGTATGATAAATAAATTGAAAAAAAGCTATATCTACTAAGTAATATAGCTTTTTCTCTTATCTGTTAGCTTTGTTTCTAACGTTATCTACTCAGCATTTTCCTCAGTCTGAGCATCTTCTTCCTGAATTCCAGCTGTTTCCTGATCTGTTTTCTGATTCAGCTCGCCGTTTTCATTATCGCCTTCTGTTTCCTCATCGTCTTCCGATTTATATACAATCGCTACCGTAGAAACGGTCTGATTGTCTTCCACAGAAATCAACTTCACGCCCTGCGTATTCCGGCTGTAAACCGAAACTTTCTCCAGACTGATTCGGATGACAATGCCCTCGTTGGTCATAATCAGGCAGTCCTCATCGCCGTTGACTGCGCGTAAGAAGACCAGCGGTCCGTTCTTATCCGTAACCTGAACCGTCTTTACTCCCTTGCCGCCGCGGTTGGTCATCCGGTAGTCCTCCAGCTTGGATTTCTTACCATAACCCTTTTCCGTAACAGACAGGATGTACTGACCTTCAAAGTCAGTCGTCATGCCGATCACCCGGCTGCCATTGACATTGAAGCCCTTCACACCGGTCGCGGTCCGGCCCATCGGACGAACGTCGGTTTCGTTGAAACGAATCGCCTGGCCATTGGCCGCCGCAATCAGAATCTGACTGCTGCCGGTCGTCGGTTTCGCGCTGATCAGTTCGTCACCCTCGCGCAGATTGATCGCAATCTTACCCGACTGACGGATATTCTCAAATTCTTCTATCGGCACACGTTTGACGATTCCCTGAGCCGTTACGAAGAACAAGAACTTCGCCGGAGAATTTTCGCGTTCCACCGGCACCATCGCCAGCACCTTTTCATCCTTATCCAGATTCAACAGGTTGACGATCGGAATGCCCTTGGAAGTCCGGGAAGCCAGCGGGACCTGATAGCCCTTGATCCGGTAAACTTTACCCTGGTTAGTGAACATCAACAGGTAATCGTGCGTCATCATCGTCAGGAACTGATCGACAATATCATCTTCATGCATACTCATGCCCTTGATGCCTTTGCCGCCGCGGTTCTGCAGCCGGTAAGTATCGACAGGAATCCGCTTGACATAGCCGTTGACCGTCATTGTGATCACGACGTCTTCCTGCGGAATCAGATCTTCATCCTGCATATCAATTTCAGCGTCGATGATTTCGGAACGGCGCTTGTCATTGTACTTTTCTTTAATCTCCGTTAATTCTGTACGGATGATTTCCAGGACGCGGCTATGATTATTCAGAATATCCTTCAAATCGGTAATCTGCGCCATCAAGCTGTCATACTCTTCTTCAATTTTCTGCCGTTCCAAACCGGTCAGACGTCTGAACTGCATATCCAGAATTGCTTTCGCCTGAATTTCGCTCAAGCCGAAGTTTTCCATCAAACCGTTCATCGCAATGGAAGTATCCTTAGAACTGCGGATCAGGCTGATGATCGCGTCAATGTGATCCAGCGCAATCTTCAAGCCTTCCAGGATATGCGCACGATCCTCCGCTTTCTTCAATTCAAAGCGTGTCCGGCGCACCGTAACGTCGATTTGATGATCGAGATAGCATTTTAAAACATCCTTCAAGCCCAGCTGCTGCGGAGCATTGTCCACCAAGACGATCATATTCACGCCAAACGACGTCTGCAGCGAGGTCATGCGGTACAGCTGATTTAAGATGACGTCGCTCTGTACGTCCTTTCGCAGCTCAATGACGATGCGGATGCCTTCCATGTTGGATTCATCACGCAGATCGGTGATCCCTTCGATGATTTTCTCACGGACCAGGCTGGCGATCTTCTCGACCAGCGCCGCCTTGTTGACGACATACGGAATTTCCGTAACAATAATCTGTTTTTTGCCGTTGGGCATATCCTCGACCTTGACCTTGGAGCGGATCATGATCGATCCTCGGCCGGTTTCATACGCCTGCTTAATGCCGGCACGGCCTAAAATATAACCGCCCGTCGGAAAATCCGGTCCGCTGATGTAATCTTCCATCAGTTCCATAACCGTAATATCCGGATTATCCATCACCGCGAAAACCGCGTCGATCGTTTCACCGAGGTTATGCGGCGGGATGTTGGTCGCCATGCCGACGGCGATCCCGGTTGTGCCGTTGACTAATAAGTTCGGGAACCGGCAAGGCAGAACCACAGGTTCGTGTTCCTCACCATCGTAGTTATCCATCCAATCGACAGTATCTTTGTTGATATCGCGCAGCAGCTCCATCGAAATTTTGGACATGCGCGCTTCGGTATATCGCATGGCCGCCGCGCCGTCGCCGTCGACCGAACCGAAGTTGCCGTGGCCGTCGACTAACGGGTAACGGTAGCTGAAATCCTGGGCCATCCGAACCATCGTTTCATAGACCGCGGTATCGCCGTGCGGGTGATATTTACCGATGACTTCACCGACGATACGCGCCGATTTCTTATGCGGCTTATCCGCGACGATGCCTAAGTCGTTCATCGCGTACAAAATGCGGCGGTGAACCGGCTTCATCCCGTCCCGGACGTCCGGCAGCGCCCGCGCCACGATAACGGACATGGAGTAATCCAGAAAGGATGTCCGCATTTCACTGGAAATATTGGTTGTTTTTATATTTCCGTGATTAAAATTGTTCTCATCCATCGACGATCCTCCTTAAATATCCAAATTCTTGACGAAATGCGCGTTTTCCTGAATGAAATTGCGGCGCGGTTCGACTTCGTCGCCCATCAGCATCGAGAACACGGCATCCGCATCCATCGCGTCTTCAATCGTCACCTGAATCAGCGTTCTGACTTCCGGATCCATCGTCGTTTCCCACAGCTGTTCCGGATTCATTTCACCTAAACCTTTGTAGCGCTGGATGTTCAGCCGATCGCCCATTTCCCCTTTCGCCTTATTCAGCTCGTCGTCCGAATAGGCGTAGCGGACCTGTTGACCCTTCTGGATCTTATACAGCGGCGGCTGCGCGATGTAGACGAATCCGCCTTCGACCACCGGCCGTAAATAGCGGTATAAGAAGGTCAGCAGCAGCGTGCGGATATGCGCGCCGTCGACGTCGGCATCGGTCATGATGACGATTTTATGATAGCGCAGCTTCGTCACGTCGACTTCCTCGCCGACCCCCGCGCCGAAAGCGGTGATCATCGATCGGATTTCGTTGTTGTCAAAAATACGATGCAAACGGGCTTTCTCGACGTTCAAAATCTTACCCCGCAGCGGCAGAATTGCCTGAAACTTGGAATTTCTTCCCTGCTTCGCGCTTCCGCCGGCGGAGTCACCTTCCACCAGGTAAATTTCGCAGATCTCTGCGTTTTTACTGGAACAATCGGCGAGTTTCCCCGGCAGTGCGCTGATTTCCAACGCACTTTTCCGGCGCGTCAGTTCCCTGGCTTTTTTCGCTGCCAGCCGGGCTTTCGACGCCAGCTGCGCTTTTTCGATGATCAGCTTCGCGCTGTTTGGATTTTCCATTAAAAACCGTTCCAGCTGTTCGCCTAAGATGTTGGAAACGATCTTGCGCACCTCGGCGTTGCCCAGCTTGGTCTTCGTCTGTCCTTCATACTGCGGATCCGGATGCTTGACGGAAATGATCGCCGTCAGTCCTTCGCGCACATCATCGCTCTGCAGTCCTTCCTCGTCTTTTTTTAACAAGCCCGCTTCCTTGGCATAGTTATTTAACGTGCGGTTGAGCGCCAGCTTAAAGCCTTCCTCATGGGTGCCGCCCTCGCCGGTGTTGATGTTGTTGCAGAATGAATACACGTTCGGCACGTAGCCGTCGTTGTACTGCATCGCAATCTCCACCTGAATACCGTCCTGTTCGCCTTCCACGTAAATGATTTCTTCATGGATCGGCGTTTTATTTTTATTCAAAAATGCGATGTATTCTTTTAAGCCGCCTTCATACAGGAACGTATGCGACCGCTTCGCTTCATCTTCCATTCTTTCATCCGTAAACAACAGCTTGATGCCTTTGTTTAAGAACGCGATCTGGCGCAGCCGGTCATACAGGACGTCATGGTTGTACGCGACCGTTTCCGTAAAGATCGTCGCATCCGCCATGAACCGGACCAGACTGCCGTGCTTGGATGGATCGCAGGTGCCGATCTGTTTCAGCGGTGCGACCGCTTTCCCGCCGTTTTCAAAGCGGATAAAGAAGACCTTGCCTTCTTTGTAAACCGTGACTTCCAGCCATTCGCTCAACGCGTTGACGACCGAGGCGCCGACGCCGTGCAGACCGCCGGAAACTTTATAGGCCCCGCCGCCGAACTTTCCGCCGGCATGCAGCACTGTAAAAATCGTTTCGACCGTTGAAATTCCTGTTTTCTCATGAATTTCAACCGGCATGCCGCGGCCGTTGTCTTCAACGGTAACGATATTCTGAGGATCGACAGTAATCTCAATCTCTGTCGCATAGCCGGCCAGCGCTTCGTCAATCGAGTTATCGACGATTTCCCAGACCAGATGATGCAGGCCCTTTTCCGAAGTCGAACCGATATACATGCCAGGCCGTTTTCGGACTGCCTCTAACCCCTCCAGCACTTGAATATCATGCGAGGTATAAGAATGCTCTACTGGTTTTTCCATATTCAATTCATGTCCTCCTTCCAAGGTCGTATCTGACCGCTGTCTATTTCTGCAATTTTAGGTTTTCGCGACAGAAACGGAAGCAGTTCCGCGATTTCTGTCGTCGTAATAAACGTTTGGATTTCCGGGGAAATCAAAGAAAAAAGGTTTACCCTTTTCTGTTGGTCAAGCTCCGACAGTACGTCGTCTAAAAGCAGCACCGGCAGCTCGTTAAGCCGCTCTGCAATGAAGTCGATCAGCGACAGCTTCCATGCCAGCACGATCATTCGCCGCTGTCCCTGGGAAGCATAGCTCAGCACATCCCGCCCGTTGAGCTGAAAACTCAGATCATCGCGGTGAACGCCGCTGGACGTCGTCTTCAAGATCCGGTCGCGTTCACGGTTTTCGAGCAGTTTCCGGCTGATTTCTTCCCGCATCGCATCCGGTTCGGTTTGTTCTGTGATCGTGTGATAAGCCGCATTGACCTGCGCTTCTTCTTGCGCTAACGCGCTGTAAGTCCGGCTTAAGCTTTCATTCATCTTGGCGATGAACTGCCGCCGCATCGCAATGATCGTCAGCTGCTGCTCAATCATCTGCTGATCCAGAACCTCCAGCATCGCGTTGTCAAGATGTTCGCGTTTCAACAGGCTGTTGCGCTCTTTTAAAAGCTTCATCATGGCGCTCAGCGCCTGCATGTACCGCGGCGACACCTTGCCGATCTCCACGTCCATCAAACGCCGGCGAACCTTCGGGGGCGCTTCAAAAAGCTCTAAATCTGAAGGCGCAAACAGCACCGCGTTGAGCTTACCGATGAATTCGCTGGATCGGGAAACCGGCTTCTGATGAATCATCAGCGTTTTTCCTTTTCCATGAATCACCGCCGACAGCACCATCTCCGGCTCTGTGTTCAGCCGGCATTCCGCTTTGCAGAAGTCCTGGCCTTCCCGGATCATATCCTGATCCCGCACAGCCCGGTGAGAACGTGTCGTCGAAAGCAGTACGATGCTTTCCAGAAGATTGGTTTTGCCCTGCGCGTTTTTCCCGATGATGACATTCATATGCGGATCCGGGATAAACTGGCAGGAATCATAGTTTCTGAAATTCTTCAGGCGGATCTGATTGATCTTCATCGTTCGATCGTATAGCGCTTATCCTCAATACTGATTTGATCACCCGGATAGAGCTTGCGGCCGCGCCGGTCTTCTTTTTCACCGTTGACCGTGATCTTGAGTTCTTTCACGGCAAACTTCGCTTCACCCCCGGAGGAGATCCAGTCCGTCATTTTCAGCAGCTGTCCCAAGGTAATGAATTCAGTATCAATTTTGATCATTGTCAGAGTCCTTTCCTGCCTATGGCCTATCAGGTAGATTATACCACAAAAGCAAGTAAAAAGCACCGCCTGGGTGCCTTTTATTTCGTGTTTCGCGAACTTTTATGAGTAGGTTCTGACCGGCAGAACGAGCTGCAGAATTGAGTCGTCGTCTGTGTTGCGGATGACAAACGGTTTCATCTCACCGCTGAACAGAATCTTGATGGTGGTCGCGGATAAGACGCGGATCGCTTCAAAAACATATTTGCCGCTGAATGAAATTTCAAGCGGATTGCCTTCATAAGTGAGAATGTTTAAATTTTCGACCGAAGATCCGACTTCCTGCGATTTGCTGGAAATGACGACTTCTTCGCTGTTGGCGCTCAGCTTGACGATGGAAATACCTTCGTTCTTGATAAACGACGCGCGGTCGATCGCATTCAGCATATCACGGGAATCGACTGTCAGTTCATGCGCGAATTCTGTCGGAATTAAACGAGCGGTTTCCGGATAGGCGCCGTCGATCAGACGGGTCTGGATCACGGTTTCACCAATCCAGAACTGCGCTTTCTTATCCGAGACGGCAATCAGCACGCTGCTGTCCTGAGCGATCGTCTTGGACACTTCATTTAAGCTCTTGGCTGGAATCGTGATGTTAAAGTTGTTTTCCGAGGTCAGATCGACGATCTTGCGGGCTAAACGGTAGCTGTCGGTCGCGACGCATTCCAGTCGCTTGCCGCTGCACTTCATGTTGACGCCGGTTAAGACAGGACGGGTTTCCCGGTCGCTGGTCGCGAATGTCGTCTGGCTGATGACCTTTAATAAGACGTCGGCGTCCATTTCAAACTGCTGACCCGGACGTGTAAAGTCGATTGCCGGATAGTCCAGGGCACGCATGCCGTTAATTCTGAATTCTGCCGACATTCCGCTGATTTTGGTCAGGGAGCCGTCGACGATTTCCAGTTCAATTTCGTCAGCGTCGATCTTTCTGACAATTTCAAGGATATATTTCGCTTCGATGACAATCGAGCCGGTTTCTTTGACGATCAGATTGATTTCTTCATCGCTGCCCTTCAAGGTGGTCTGGATGGAGATATCGGAATCGCTGCCGGTCAATACGATGGAATCCTGATTCACTTCAATTTTGATGCCGGACAACGCTGGTAAGGGCGAGTTGGAAGAAATCGCTCTGGATACGGTATTCAGCGCGGAGTAGAAAACTCGCTTGGAGATTTTGAAATTCATGGTGTACCTCCCTTGTGTTTTTATTAAGTATTTAAGTTCAACATCATTAGGACTGTGGAAAAGTGGATAAAGTTTCAAAAAGCCTTATATTACAGGTATATTTTATCACTTTTGACGGCGGAAATAAAGTGGAAAGCAGTGGTTAACTATTTGACCTGCATGAGCTTTTCCAGTTCGCCGACAGCCTGCCGGTACGTTTCGTCGTTCTTTAAACCCTTCTCAACTTTCTCGCAGGCGCTCATGACGGTCGAGTGATCGCGCTTGCCGAATTCATCGCCGATTTTGACATAAGGCATGTCGAGATGCTTGCGGCACAGATACATCGCCATGTGCCGGGCGGTCGCAATGTTTTTGGTGCGGGTTTTGGAGACCAGCTGCAGTTTGGTCAGACCGTAGTAATCGGCAACGCAGCGGATGATCTTGGAGGCGGTCAGATCGTTTTTATCAATCGTCTGCGCCTGTCCTCGGAAAGCGGAAACTGCCGTTTTAAAGTCGATCCGGGTACTGTTGGAGAAATTGATCGAATAGAATAACAAACGGTTGAGCGCGCCTTCCAGCTTGCGCACGTCCTGCGAAAAGTTCGATGCGATGTAAGCCAGCACGTCGTCGTCGATGATCGACGGATCGACGCTTTGTTTTTCCAGCTTGACCTTCAGGATCGCGACGGACGTTTCAAATTCCGGCGAGTCGACGCCGACGGACAAGCCGGAGGAGAAGCGGCTGATCAAGCGTTCTTCCAGCCCTTTGATCTCGGTCGGATGGCGGTCGGAAGTCAGGCAGATCTGCTTCTTGTTGTTAACGAGTTCGTTGAAGATGTAGAAGAACGTTTCATGACTCTTTTCCTTGCCGGCCAGAAACTGAATATCGTCGACCAACAGGACGTCCAGATCGTTCATTTCCTCTTTGAATTCCTGAATCTGGCCGTTTTTGATGGAATTGACGACCGCGTTGACGAAGTCTTCGCTGGTCGTGTAGTAGACTTTTTTGTCCGGTGCGTGTTCGCTGACATAGTTGCCGATCGCGTTTAACAAATGCGTCTTGCCTAAGCCGGAATTGCCGTAGATGAACAGCGGGTTGAAAAACTGTCCGGGATTGTAAGCACAGGCCAGCGCCGCGGAATGGCTTTCGCGGTTGCTTCCGCCGACCACGAAATTGTCAAACGTGTAATCCTGAATCAGATTCGTCGTGTTTAATCCGGTGATCGCCGGCGCTTTCTTTTTCGCCGCCATCGGCCGGATTTTCTGCAGCTGACTTTCCATGACGATCTCGCAGCTGATTTTGCGTTCCTGGACTTCGCTGATCGCTTCTTCGACGATCTCTTTGTTTTGCATCATAATCGTTTGCTGGATATACCCGGGCACGACGACCAACGCTTTCTTTTCATCGAGGTCCATCAGCTTGGAATCGGAGAAAAACTGATTAAAGATCAGATTGTCCAATTTCTCCTGCTGTTTCCCCTTTTCTAAGATCAGCGTCAGGGTTCGTTTCCAGATATCGGATAAGTAAGAATCCATTACTGTCATTTTTTATACAACTCCCATTCGTGGATAAGTTTCCTTAGCACTACTAGTTTAGCTAATTTATCATCATTTTTCCACGATGTTTTTCTTCCAAAAAAAGTTTTCCACAGGATAAGTGCCGTTAAATCCGTGTTTATTGTTTGTTTATGCCAGGTTATCCACTGTAATCCACATCTTTTCCATTGTGGAGAAAGTGGGGAAAAGTGGACATGGATAACTTTTTTGGGGAAAATGGGGATAAAACGGGAGAATCATAAAGTTATCAATATGTTTTCCATATCAAAATACCGCTCTATAAAAGCGTATTTGACATAATCCACCATTATCCACAACTGTGGATAACTGTTGAATGTGGAATGCGGAGAAGGCGTGGGCAACAAATTCTTCACCGGCGAAAAAACCCCGGAAATCCGCAGAATGGACAGAAGCCGCGGTTTTTCCTGTGGATATCTTAGGATTTGCTTAACATTCCCACGATGGTATAATTACAATACGATAAAGTGAGGACTTAAAAATGATACGTTTGATCTTTTGCGACGTTGATGGAACCTTAGTTCAAGATAACGACCAGGGGGAGTACACCATTTCGGTGGAAAACCTTCAGGAAATCAACAAGACGATGAATTCCGGCGTCCACTTCGCGCTGGCGACCGGCCGTCCGGCGGACTTTGTCCCGCGGACTTACGGGCGGCAGTTCAGCTTCGATACGGTCGCTTATTCCGGCGCCTATGTCACGGCCTCCCAGAAACTGATTTATGAAAGTGTATTCACCCTGGAAGAAGCGCGGCATATCCATGCAGTGTTGGAAAATCAGCCGGCTGAGCTGTTGTGCATTACCAATCAGAATGATTATTGCTTTGCGGATCGGAAACAGGAATATATCGACGAATTTTCCGATCCCGATAACGTGCCGGACCACCGGGAAATTCTGCCATGGACGCTTTCTGAGCTGACGCGGCGTAAACCTGAACAAACCTTTGTTTCCCTGGTCATCCTCGCGCATCAGCCGGAAATACTAAAGCAGCTGGCTGAGCAGGCGGCCCGTTTGGGCTATGATCCGGTCATGACCCGCCACGATGGCATTTCGGTAATGAAACCGGGCGTCAACAAGGCCAGCGGAATTCAGAAAATTGCCGCGCTGAACCATGTGCCGCTGTATGAGATCGCCGTTTTAGGGGATTCTATCAATGATCTGGAAATGTTTGATTTGATCGAAGAAAGCTACGCCATGGAAAAAAGCAATCCCGAAATCCTGGCGCGTGCGAAATATATTGTCCGCGACGTAGCCGAAGCGTTGCGCCGGATTCAAGAGAAAAACCGGGAAGAACAGGAGATGAGCAAATGCTGAAAATAACAAAAATTACGATCGCTTTCCTGTTGATCGCCGCACTGGGCGGCTGCGGGAAAAAAGCGAAGACCCCGGAGACCGATAATCCCGCGCCTTCGGAAACACCGCAGGAATCGGTTCAGCCGACGATCACGCCGGAAGCGACGCCGGCCTCTGACAACAAAGACGGAGAAGGAGATATTATGATGGAAGTTCCAGATCTGACCAGTCTTGACAGCATCACTCTGATCGTCAACAAGCAGCGCCCTTTAGGCGAAGACTATGAACCGGCGGACTTAGTGAAGCCGGACGTGCCGCTGGCGAAATCCTCTGTCACGCTGCGCCAGGAAGCGGCGGATGCGATGAAAGTCATGTTTGATGCGGCAAAGGACGACGGGATTTCATTAATGATCGGCAGCGGTTACCGCTCTTACGATTACCAGAAAAACTTGTATAACAACTATGTTGCCCGCGATGGCGAAGAAGAAGCGAACCGTTATTCCGCCAAACCTGGGCAGAGCGAACACCAGACCGGGTTAGCCGCTGATTTATCCGGCACCAACAGCAGCTGTTATCTCAAGGGATGCTTCAAGGACACGGACGAAGGCATCTGGCTGAAAGAAAACGCCTGGAAATACGGTTTCATTCTGCGTTATCCGGAAGGAAAAGAAGAAATTACCGGTTATATCTTTGAACCGTGGCATTACCGCTATTTCGGCAAGGAAGAAGCGCAGAAAATCTATGAAAGCGGTTTAACTGTCGAAGAATATTACAATTTGCAGGATTAGGCTTTTCAATTTTAAATTCATCTTCTATAATGGGGCTGTTTTCAGACCAGAATGAAAGATGAAGGAGAAATGATGAAGAAAAAATGTCTCTTTTTTGATATCGACGGCACGTTGGTCGATGAACAGACGCACCAGATTCCTCAAAGTACAATCGAAGCGCTGCGGGCAGCCCGGCGCAGCGGCAGCGTTGTATTCATCAATACCGGCCGGCCCTATTCGCATGTTTCGGCGATGATCAAGGCATTGGATTTTGACGGTTACTGCTGCGGCTGCGGCACAGAGATTCTCATCCAGGGCAAACCGCTGTACCGCCATCAAACTCCCCAGCCGGTTTGTCAGCAGATTAAGGAAAAAGCCGACGCCTGTGGAATTGATTTGTTTGGTGAAAATACACCGACTTGTTATGTCAGCTTAGGCCATGTGGAAAATGGTTTTGTGAAGTCCATGGAGATTTTGAGAAGCGAAGGCTTTAATAATATTGTTCCCTGGGTTGATCATCAGTCGGAATTTGTAAAGTTCTGCATCGCTTATGATCAGCACAGCGATCTGGAAGCCTTCAAGCTGTTTTTAAACGAGATGAAGTTTGAGTTTATCGACCGCTTCGACGGATTTGCGGAGATTGTCCCGCAGGCTTGCAGCAAAGCGACGGCAATCGATGTCGTACGGGAAAAATACAACGTGGATCTGCACGACTGCTACGTCTTCGGCGACAGCACAAACGATCTGCCGATGCTGAAGCATGTTCCGCACAGCGTTCTGATGGGCAACGGCACACCTTCGCTGAAGCCGATCGTCGAAAAAGTGACGGCCCGGATTGATCAGGATGGAATCGCAAAGGCGCTGAAAGAATACGGGTTGATCGGATAAATTGAATAAACAAGCAGAAACTTTCCAGTTTACAAGCGGCTGGGGAGTTTTTTTATTTTCATGCAAAGAAAAACAGAGGCAGGAAGAACGATCCCAGAAAAATAAAAAAAGAACTCTCAATTCATTCTTCATGGCGTAAGCATCGCTTACACAAGAAAGTCTTGAGCGTCCTTTTTTGAGTATTGGTTCAGGTTTTAATCAATCCAAAGCTTTCCTGCCGCAGTCATCCGCAGGATTAAGCCGATGTTTCAAAGGAATCCTCCGGCCGCGGCTTCCGCAGAAAATAGCTGTTTTTCCCCTGTCGTTTCGCCTGATACATGGCTTTATCCGCCGCGTCGTACAGCTGATCGTAAGTTGTACCGTCCAGCGGCGCGGAAGCAATTCCAATGCTGACAGAGAACGCTCCGGCTTTTTCAACCGCAAGCCGGTTTAAGATATGCGAGGCTTTTTGGATGGCTGCCTGCGGATCCTGAGTTTGGTCCATAAAGACCATAAATTCGTCGCCGCCCAGTCTTCCGATCACGTCGTTCTGCCGAAATTCAGATTTCAAAAGCTGCACAAGATCAATCAGGATCTGATCGCCGATCATGTGTCCGCGCGTATCGTTGATTTCCTTAAAGTTATCAATATCCAGCAAGAATAAGAAGCCTTTTTGATCGTCACTCAACCGTTTCTCAATCCGCGCTTCGGTCGCTTCCCGGTTCAGAGCGCCGGTCATCGCGTCGGTGGAGGATTTTTCGATCAAGCGTTCTTCTTTGGATTTCTGATCCTGGATATCCACGATTTTGCCAATGATCGATAACGGATATCCGCTGCGTTCGCGGATTGCCTGTCCCTGACAGGAAACCCAGCGGTAGCCGCCTTCCCGGGTCTGGAACCGGACGTCCAATCGATATAAAGAATTGCCGGTGGACAGCGCCGCGGAGTTCAGCATGGAAATCATGGCGGGCTGGTCTTCCGGATGAATTAACGGCATTTCAACCTGCGGATTCATAGGGTAAAGTATCAGATCGGCCGGCACATTAAACCGCTCGGCAATATTGGGCGTAAAGGTCAGCCGCTGCGTTTCACAGGCATATTCAAATAAAATCGTATCTGAGAATTGCGCCAGTAAATCATAACGCGCCTGATTATGCAGAATTTTCCGGCGCTGCCGGGTGAAGATCGCACTGACAACAATCGCAAGCAGAACCAGGAAGACGATCAGTGAGGCGGTCAGAACGGCGGCATTTTGGCTGATCAGTTTGGAATAGCCCTTAAATTCATAGGGATAGGCAATCGACAGCAGCAGCCAGTCGTTATAGCCCAGCGATGAAATTGTGATGTACAGTGCGCGGTTATCCGCCCCTTTGATCAGCATCATTTCACTTTCACCCTGCTTCAGCGCGGTTTCTACATTCTCCATCGCGATGTCCGAAGCGCCGATGCCTTCCAGTTCGGTCTGAAGGCGATAAGGGATTTCCGGCCATCCGTAAGGCTCGAGAATAATTTCTCCATCCCTGCGCACTAGAAAATTCTGCGCATATTCTTCATCATCGCTGTTAGGAACATTCACAAGCAGATCAGCATTCAGAATGCTGTGGAAAGCGCCGATCACCTGATCGTTCTGAATGACCGGCACGGAAATGCTGATCAAGGCGTCTGTGCCGTATTGTTTTTGCTGGAAAAGATCGGAGATATAAGGCTGTCCGTTCAATAAATTTTCAATTCCCTGCGGATCCGTGCCCGGTATCGGTGTTTCCAGCATTGACCGCAGCGTGGCCGCGGAAAAATACCGGATATCACGAACGGAATTGAAGTTCTGGACCGCTTTCAAATAGGATTGCGTCCAGGCGCTTTCCGGATCCGCGTCCGACGTCTGATAAATGGCGGCGATCGCTTCCAGACTGCGCTGCGTAGTTTCGATGATATTTCTGGCTTCAAATTCCTGCTGCTGATGAGAAACGCTGAGAATTTCACTGATCAGTTTTTGAAAGACTTCTTCGTTGCGTTTCTGATTGACCTGAAGCAAACCGGCGATGACCAGAATGGACAGGATCAGACTGCCGGCAGCTAAAACCCAGCCTTTGCGGGAAACTCTCTTTTTTGTAGAAAGAATGGTTTTGTGTTTCATGAATCTTCACCTGTTTTCTAAGGAGAAAAAATTTTTTTGAACAGACGTTTTAAGTAAAGAAATACCCGCTGAATTGAAATCGAAAATATAAAAACAATTTCCGGCGGGAATTTCCAAAGTTGACCTCATCCCGTAGTCTGCGGACCTGTCATTTTAATCTTCTATACCTTTTGTTTGAAAACTTTGAATAATCCTGCTGTTCATCGGAAAATTCTTCGTTAGTTCAGGAGATAAAGAGTATCTTTATTGTATAGCTTTCAATCAGGAGAATCAAGAACAGGGCTTAAAAATTGCCCCTCACGCGCCAAGGAAAATCCAGTAAACATCGCCAGGATCTCAATCTGAATAGCCCATAAATTCATGAAATTCTTGAAAAGTTCTTTCATTTAAACAAAAAAGAGGAAATCAGAAAGGGAAGTCGCCGGAGTTTAGTTGACTTTTACAGAAAAACTATTGTATAATGTACCAGCAATTGCTCATTATTGTATAAAAAGAACTGGAGGTGGCTCTTTAATATGAAAAGAACTTATCAACCGAGCAAAAGAAAACACCAAAAAGTCCACGGTTTCAGAGCCCGCATGAAAACGGTCGGAGGACGTAAAGTTTTAGCCCGCCGTCGTGCTAAAGGCAGAAAGATCTTGTCGGCATAAAATAGTCACCCACAGGTGGCTTTTTTAATAACTCAAGATGAAGAAAAAATATCGGGTCAAAAAGGCCGGCGAATTTCAAACGATTATTGAGCATCGGAAATTTGTCAGCTGTCCTTCTTTTGTGCTGTATGTCAAAGCCCGCAAAGAGGAGCACAGCCGGATTGGAATTTCAGTCGGCAAGAAGTTGGGCAATGCCGTGGTCAGAAACAAAACCAAGCGTCAAGTGCGTATGATGTTTCAGGAAATTTATGATTTTGATGAAAATTTTGACGGAATTTTAATTGTCAGGAAAAAGTTTCTGGAACAAAGTTATTCAGACAACAAAAAAGACTTGGAAAGCCTTATTAAAAAAGTTAAAATAAAGAAGTACGCATGATTATTCAGTTAAGGAGAGTTCAATGAGAAATCGTAAAAAACAGTTGCTTCTGCTGCTGGTCTTCGTCGCGCTGCTGTTCTTGGCAAGCGGATGCACGTCGCCAGTAGATCCAGAAACAAAAGAAGTCATTCAAATCACATCAGATACGACGTTTAAGTATATGATGGCCAATGAAAACTGGTTCAACGCATTCTTCGTCTTCCCGTTAGCGAAGTTGGTTAACTTCCTGACGCCGTATGTCGGAGTAGCGCTGTCTGTTTCCATCGTCACCCTGTTGGTTCATTTAATCACTTTGGTCTTCACGATCAAGTCCACGGTCATGACTCAGAAAATGCAGGTCATTCAGCCGGAAATGAACCGGATTACGAAAAAGTATGAAGGCAAGACCGACGAGCGTTCCCAGATGGCGCAGGCCCAGGAAATGCAGCGGTTATACAAAGAAAACGGCATCAATCCGTTCGGCGCAATTATTTCTTCTTTCATTCAGCTGCCGATCATCATGGCTGTTTACATGTCGGTTCAGCGTGCTGAATCCGTCGTTAACGGTACGATGTGGGGCTTAAGCTTAAAAGAAACGCCGCTGCATGGCGTGATGTCCGGACAATGGCTGTATCTGGTTCTGTTCGTCTTCATGGCGATCTGCCAGATTGGTTCAATGATGCTGCCGCAGTTCTTAGCAACGCAGAAAGCGAAGAAGGAAGCAGCCGCGCATCATAAGAAGTATGAAAAGACCAAGCAGCCAGGCGGCAACATGATGATCTACATGATGGTCTTCATCCTTGTCATCTCGGTCAACTGGCCGGCAGCCATGACGATTTACTGGGCTGTTTCGTCGCTGGTTATGATCTTCAAGACCTTGTTTGTTCAGTTTATCTATATCGATAAGAAATAGTAAAGAAGGGACTTTATGAAGAAATACACAGGAAAAACATTAAATGACGTACTGAATTCCGCAGCGAAAGAAAAGGGCGTATCCGTTGAGGAACTGACTTATTTCGTTACCGAAGAAAAACAAGGATTCCTGGGAATCGGAGCTTCAGTCACCGCTGAGGTTTATGCTTCCTGTGATGTCAAAGAGTTTCTCTTCAATTATATCGGTGAGTTTTTTACCGGTCTGAATCAGGATGTTGAAATCGAAATTTTTGAGGAAGACGGCGGATACCGGATTATGCTGAACGCGGAAAACAACGCGGTAATTATCGGCAAGAACGGTCAGACGCTGCAGGCTTTGAATACCGTTGTGCGCGGAGCTGTCAATTCGGCATTCCGCAAGCGGTTCTCCATTATGATCGATATCAACCACTATAAGGAAGAACGGTATGAAAAGGTTAAATCCATCGCCGGCCGGATCGCGAAAACAGTGCAGCGCACGAAAGTGGACGCTTCGCTGGATCCCATGCCGAACGATGAACGGAAAGTCATCCATCAGTATCTGGCGGACTGGCCGTATATTAAAACAGAGAGCGAAGGCGAAGGCAGCCGGCGTCATCTGAAAATTATGTACGACCGCACAAAGACGGCGGGAAAGAAATAAAGGAATGAGGCAGGGCTTAAAAAGGCTCTGCTTTTTTTATGCTTGCGTGTTGTAAAGGAGAATACATTGACATTTGTAAAGAAAGTCGTTATGATTATATTGACAAATGTAGAGGTGAAAAAAATGAGCGGAGAGAAAAGACTGCCGGACACAGAGCTGGAAGTGATGACGGCGATCTGGAAATGCGAAATTCCAGTAAAAACATCGGAAATTGCCAGACATATTGAACGCGACTGGACAATGTCAACGATACAGGCGTTATTAGCGCGATTAGAAGAAAAGGGCTATGTCAGCGTCGTCAAAGAAGGACGTTTAAAAACGTATGTGCCGTTAATCAGCGAAGAAGAATACCGCGATCAGGAAACGGTCCGTTTCTTTGAACGATTTCACCGAAAATCAGTACGCAGTTTATTTATGACTTTGGTTAAAAATGAGAGTTTAACAGAAGCGGATCTGGAAGAATTGGAAGCGATTATCCGGAAAGAGGAAAAACGGAATGACTGATTTGTTTGGACAAGTCATTGAAATATCGCTTTCCATGTCGGTACTGATCGTAATTCTGTTTGTTTTTTCCAAAACCATGCATCAACGATATCGGGCTTCAGTTGTGGTCTTGGCCTGGCTGGCCATCGCTTTGCGGCTGATTATGCCGTGGAATATTACGCTGTCTTCAGCGGCGGTCACGATCCCTGTTCCTCAGCGAATGGTGCAGCCGCTTCCTGTAACGCCTGTTTTTAGAGAATCGCCTGAATTAAAAGCAGAGGTTTCTTCAAAAGAACCGTTGCCTTCAGACAATTTACAAGAAAAAGCAGAAGAAAACACAGCATCGGCAACAGGATTTTCAATTTCGATCTTACAGATCTTAACGGTCGTTTGGATCATCGGTATGGGATTATCCGTCCTTCGTTTAACACTGGATTATTATCGAGTGAAAAAGCTTCTGATGGCACGCGGACAGCGTGTTTCCAGACAGAGTCCGCAAGGTCGCCTGTTGCGTCAGCTGGGACGGGAAATGAAAATGAAGAAAATTCCGCCGCTGATTGCCAGCCGGTCAGCGCCTACGCCGATGGCGATCGGATTTCTTAATCCCGCGATTGTTCTGGCACCGGAATTATTGGAACATGAAAATCTGGATCTGATTTTAAAGCATGAGCTGATTCATTTGAAACAAAAAGATTTGTGGAAGAAAGTGCTGCTCAGCGCAGCTCAGACCATTCACTGGTTTAATCCGTTCGTCTGGCTGATGAACAATCAGGCGGAAAATGATATCGAGATGGCCTGTGATCAGCGATTATTAAAAGGTCAGTCGAAGGAAGTCAGAGTGGTCTATGGCCGGATGATCGTCGATGTCATTCGTCAGACACGTCTTCCAATGACGGCGTTCTCTACTCGTTTTTCATCCGGAAAGCCGCTGAAAAAGCGTATTCAAGCTCTGTTTGATTCCTCGCGGAAGAAGAAAGGAACCCTGATCTTAACTCTGATCCTGTTAAGCTCGGGAATTGGTTCCATGTTGGTTGCCTGCGGCGTACAAACACAGCCGAAGGAGCCGGAGGAACGATTATTACAGATTAACCGCAATGACGAGAATGCGGAGCTGATGTTACAAAGCGAAGACCCGGAAGTTCTGGAAACGATGCAAAAAGTGCTTGACCGGCAGCGAGAGCCAATCAGCGATCCCTATTATTATGATTTGAAAATCCATTATAACGGCCAGGATTATTTAGCTTGGACAAATCCAAAATGGCTGTATCTCAATGATCAACAGGGAAATATCAGCTATACTGACGATCCTTACGCCCTCTATGATTTCTATGCTTTGATCGGTTACGAACAGCCGGAAATCAAGACAGGAGAAATGAGTATAAATCCAGTCCAAGATCCGATCGCAAAGATCACGGTCGCGGATATCAATTCCAAATTACAACCGGAGAAAGATGTAAACTGGCAATGGATTCAGCCGAATCAATATTTTTATTTTGATGTTTTTTCTGACCTTCAAGGTGAATATGTGGAGAGGGGTAAGAATACATGGATAAATCAGAATCCGGATTTTAAAAATGACTGGCTGTTTACCTTCGTTATTCATCCTGGAGATGAATATCCAAGTTATCCATTTCCGGAAGTGATCACGGTTTGCTTCTTAAAAGGAGATCTGGCTTTGATTAATGATTGGCTGGTTCAACTGGATCGAGATTATACAGAAGATATCCGAAAACTTTTAATCCATCTGAGCGAAACGGGATCACACTTTGAAAGCGTGGAAGAAGAAGCTGATCTGAAAAAAGAAATGCTTCGAAACAATTTTCCATGGACCACAGTGATTGAACCTGTAAAAGAAGAATCCGTCACTATTTATGATATTCCGCAGATGAACCTGCGGATAACGATCGATCAGGAAGTTCCGGCCGATGTGTTTATGATTTATGATCGACTTTCCCATAACGTTGGTTTCCAATATTATGAATGGCCAATTGAAGACTGGATGAGCTCAGATTACACACACGGTTCCTATGATGGTTTTTATGTCTTTGGTTTATTTGACGAACCTCCTGTCGACGGCGGATACTTTGGCGACGGGGCTTTGATCGCAACGGAGGTCATGCGGTTCAGCGAATCGGAAATCCTTTGCGTTACTTCAGATTTAAGTCTGGATTTGACAAGCAAAGGAACAGACTATTTAGAATCGGTTGGCTTCTGGCCGACAAAGGATGAGAAAACCATGCCTTTACTGGATCATCTGAACTTTGAAAAAATCCATGAATAAGCAGTGAGTAAATCTCTTTAGGAAAGGAAGACAAAGAATGAAAAAGATTATTATTGTATTAGCCTGCTTTTTATTAACGGGTTGTGCCCTGCAGGAAACAAAAGAACCGACAGAAAATCCGCCGGCGACAGCTCCGGCAGAAAGTACGCCGGAGGCCTCAGCAGAAGCAAGTCAAACACCTTCACCGGAAACAATTCAGTTGGCGGACGGTGTAATCGCGGAAAAACAAGATGGAAAGTTAATCATCAGCGCGTTTAACGGAGATGTCACGTTGGAAATGATCGATCCATTGCCTTCTGAGCTGAATGTCAGCTTTCAGATGAGCGAGGATCAAACTACGCTGCAAATTGAACTGGAATTTCAGGCGGAAGGTTGTACCGCAAAGGATGGAACTTGCAGCAATCTCTTTGAATCCTATTCGATTTCCAGAGAAGCAGGAGAAAATCCGATCGGGACGATCAACGGGTACACCGTCTCAGAAAACATCATATTGGATTCCATGCTGACAGAGGAAAATTTAAAACGGTACCGGGAATTACAGGGCTATCCGGATGGTGAATGGAGTGAAAATATTCAGCCTGTCCGCTATCTTCTGTGGACCTTTGATAACGAGGAACAATGAACAATTGAAGCGATGCAAAAAAGAATGGGCGACTGTTCTTTTTTGAAACTCAAAATGCTGAAAAACACGGATGAAGTTCCAAAAAAAGTAAGAAAATGATCGAATCAATTTGACAAAACAAAACTACAAATGTAGACTTAATATAGAACTACACTTGTAGACTCTCTGCGTATTCGATCATTTTAGAAACAGATCGAGGCTCAGGGATAGAAAGAGAGAATGACTATGATCGCAGACGAATATGTTTTTGATGAACATCCCAAACCCCAGGAAATCGAAGACTTTCTGGAAAGCCATCCGCAGAACAATTTACTTCAACATGCCCGCTGGAGCCAGGTCAAGGAAAACTGGTCGATGAAACAAGTCGTTGTCCGCCGGGGCGGAACGATCCGGGCGTATGCGATGATTTTGATTCGTCCGCTGCCGCTGGGATTAAGCCTGTTTTATATTCCCCGCGGCCCGATCGCCAACTATCAGGATGAGCCGTTAATTCGTTTTCTCTTCGCAAAGCTGAAAAAACTGGCGCGCCGTTCTCATGCGGTTACCCTCCGTTTTGATCCGAATTTGATTGATAGTGCTTATCCCTATGCGCAACGCAACCAAACCCATGACGAACATCATCAAGCTGCGGTAGTTCAGCTGCTGACAGGACTGAAATGCCGCCATAAAGGCTATACTTTGTACCTGCGTGAAGCGACGCAGCCGCGCTTTCAGGCGGTCATGCTGCGGGAACAAATGGATTGGGCAGCGTTAAACGCGAAGACCCGGCGAAGTATCCGGCACGCTGAAAAATGCGGGGTGACAATTCATGAAGGGGAAACTGAACTGGATCCTTTCGTTGAGGTCATGAAACAAACAGAACAACGGAAAAAGATCCATCTGCGCAATGCGGAATACTTTAAACGCTTAATGACGTTGTACGGCGAACGGGCCGTGCTGATGACTGCCCGGCTGGATCTAAATCAGCGGCGGGATCAGATTGAGAATCTGATATCCGGGCTAGAAAGAAAACCTGAAGAACTTAATAAAGCAGAAAAAGAACAGATCATCAATTTGAACCGGGAACAGGAATTTCTGGAGAAAAAATTGAGTCAGGGTTCCTCTGTTGTCACGCTGTGCGGATTATTGGCTTTGATTCAAGATGATCAGATGGAAGTCTTGTATGCGGGTACAAACAGTGAATTTCTGACTTACCGCGCGCCCTATTCCGCACATTGGAAGTTGTTTGAAAAAGCCCGGAAGATGGGGATTCAGCGCTGCAATCTGGGGGGCGTAGAAGGCACGCTGGACGATGGACTCAGCGTCTTTAAAGGTAATTTTCCAATTCAGATCGAGGAGATGATCGGCGAATTTGATCTGCCGGTCATGCCGGTTCTCGCATGGATGCTGGACCGGGGAATCGCCTTGATCAAAACGGTGCGGCGCTGGAGGGTAAAAACATGCTGAGACTGATTGAACACGAACAGCCCCAGCTCTTTGACGCCTACGCGGCTAACGGTAAAATTCCGCATTATTCCAAAACCCATTTTTACGGCGAGCTTTGCCGCCGAAAGGGAATCGAGGTTCAGCTGGTTTCCGCCCGCAACGAAGCTGATGAAATTGCAGCGACGGCCTTGATCCAGTGGGAAAAAAGCGGTGGAGAGGAGTATGGTTATCTCTGTTATGGATTCAATCTGGATTATACGGACACAGAAACCTTGCAATTCTTTGCCACTGCTTTAACGGAATTGACGAAGCGGCGGGGCGCGGCGTATTTGCGGATGGAGCTGAATATTCCGCGGATCGAGCATGAAAAAGACGGCCGGATTAAACCGGGGGGATTTAACAACGAATTTGTGACGGCGCAGATGGAAGCCTGCGGTTATCATCATCTGGGATATACCTATGGTTACAGCGGCAACCGGATGTCGCGGTTTACCTATTGTCTGAATCTCGATCAGCCGCTGGAAACGATCCGGAAGCAGATAAAACACTACGCTGCCTATCAGAAGAAAAATATGCAGCGCGCGGTTTCAGTAAAATTGAGCGATGCACGGGATCTGTCAATCTTAGTCGAAGCGGAACGTGAACTGGCGCATAAGCTGCATTTTCTGCCCAAAAAGGAAAAGGATTTCCGGCAGCTGATGGAATGTTTCCCTGATCAGGCCCGCTTGTATGTCGTCAGCGCGAATGTCGATCAGGCTTTGAGTCATTTGAAAATTCTGCGCGAACAGCTTATATGTCAGCAGGAAAAGTTGATCAACGCTCAACGCCTCGCTGAAAATCAGAAACAGATTGCGGCGCTGGATCAGGAGATCGCGGAGCTGATGCGGGATTATCAGGGGCTGGGTGAAATTAAACTGGGTGCGAAACTCATCATCCAACAAGGCGAGCACGTCTATAACGTCAATATGTATACAAAGAAAATCCTGCCGAACTTCCGCGCCGCGTTTGCGCTGCACAGCGCGGTGATTGAGGATTGCTGGAAAAGGGGAGCGAAGACCTATGATTTTGAAGGCGTATCCGGCGCGCTGAATCCGGAGGATCCGTACTACGGTATTCACGATTTCAAGAAAAGCTTCGGCGGAGAATTCATTGAGTTTCTCGGTGAGTTCGACTATATCCAAGATCCGCAGGCGTATCAGAGAATTTTAAAGCGCCAGCGCCGGCACAGAAAACTGCGGCGGGGTCTGGCCCGCGTGCTTTACCGTTGAGATGAAAGCTTGAGTTGACTTCCAAGGACGAGAAGCGGGAGAGAGAAGCTGTTTTAAATGAACAACTTTCTGGCAAAAACACAAAAATCCATCATAAAGAAACATAAAATCCACCTTCCTGACAGGCCTGCGGGTAAAAAACAGGGAGATGGATTTTTTATGAATCGCTTAAAAATGGAAAATAATCATCTTGTCTGAACTAAAATCAAGCCCATCAGAAATCCTGTTTCAATAACGATTTTTGACAAAAAAAGTAGACATTTTGCTTCATCCTAAATGGTAAGGAAAGTCCTTTAAATAAAGGCTTATTCCAAGGCTAAATCCATTATAAAACAGCTGTCACAAAAAGACTACATTATGTGACAGGAGGAAAAAAGCATGGATGAAGGCCGCAGAAAAGAACTGGAGAAATTATTTATTATGGATCTGGATGATGCATGGCGTACCCGGTTGTCGCCGGAGGAAGCTCTGTTGATCGCTCTGTGGGATCGTCAGTTTGCGGAAGCCAAGCTTCGCCTGCAGCAGGGAGAAAATCGGAAAGCTTCCCAACGGGCAAGCACAAAAGAATGCGAATAAGATTTTCACACGAAAGGGGCTGTGACAAATCAGGAAAATAAGAAGAAGCGATAAGCTCACAGCCA